>CANQYQ010000159.1 GCA_947628155.1 uncultured Clostridia bacterium | reverse complement strand
GCTCTGCTAAGGCCCCCTTGTCAAAGGGGGCTGTCAGCGTAGCTGACTGGGGGATTCCGCAATTATAACAAACCGCTGCAATATGCGGATTTCTGTAAAAATGAATCCCTCCGTCATTTGCTTCCTACGGTCGCAAATGCCACCTCCCTTTGACAAGGGAGGCTAACACCCGCCATATGCTATTTCACTCACGGGAACGCTCTGCTAAGCGGGGGACCGCGCAGCGGTGGATGAGGTGTTGTAAGCTGTAATAAATGCCGGAATAACGCTACTTTGCAGCTACACCTCATCAGTCACTTCGTGACAGCTTCCCCTCAAGGGGAAGCCTAATCGTTCCCACACATTATAGTGCGATAAACTAAAATTTAACAATATTAAAGGAGAATAAAGATGGAATATACGGAATTTTTTGCGGACAGAGTAAAGTCCATGAAGGGCAGCGCGATACGCGAGATGTTCAAGCGTATGGCCGACCCGGAAATCATATCGCTCGCGGGAGGAAATCCCGCGTCGGAGCTGTTCCCCGGCGACGAATTATCAAAAATCGCGGGAAAGATACTTATGACGAACCCGACGCTTGCCTTGCAGTACGGCACAACGGACGGATACCCAAAGATGAAGGATTGCGCGATTGCGCGCGCGAATAAGGTAAACGCGTATAACGCGGAGCGCGACGCGGTTATAATCATGACCGGCGCGAATCAGGGCATCGACCTGACCGCGAAGGCGCTTTTAAATAAGGGCGACAAGGTAATCGTTGAAAGTCCGAGCTTTATCGGAAGCTTAAACGCGTTCAGAACATATGAATGTGAGTTGCTAGGCGTAACCGTAGAGGACGACGGCATGAGCATGGAGGGCCTGGAGGAAACGCTTAAAAACAACGACGGCGTGAAGTTCATTTACACAATCCCCACGTTCCAGAACCCGACGGGCGTTACGATGTCGCTTGAAAAGAGAAAGAAAATGCTTGAACTCGCGTCAAGGTACAACGTGATGATTTTGGAGGACAACCCGTACGGCGATTTGAGATTCTCGGGTGAGGACGTGCCGACGATCAAATCGCTCGATACCGAGGGCCGCGTAATTTACGCCGGCTCATTCTCGAAGATCTTGTCGCCCGGTATGCGCCTTGGCTACATAATCGCCGACGCGAAAATACTTGAAAAAATCGAGATTTTAAAGCAAGTCAACGACGTGCATACGCCTATGCTTACGCAGCTTATGTGCGTGGAGTTCATGAAAAAATACAATATCGACGACTATATCGCGAAAAACCGCGAATTATACGGCAAAAAATGCGCATGCATGATTGAGAATATGGAAAAATATTTCCCGGCCGGGAAGGTTAAATGGGTGACTCCCGAGGGCGGCATATTCCTGTGGTGCGAGTGCCCGACGATCAAGGATATTACGCCGGTCGTTAACGCTTGCCTTGAGAAGAAGGTCGCGATCGTGCCCGGCTCGAACTTTGCCGTCGATATGGGCGCGCCGTCAAATATGTTCCGGCTGAATTATTCATCCGCGACGCTTGAAAATATCGCGGAGGCCGTAAAGAGACTCGGCGAAGTATTGACGGAGCTGCTGTGATTTGATAATATGCGGGAATTTGTGATTCAGCGATGAAAGCCTCCCTTGTTAAAGGGAGGGGGACCCACTCGATTTGCTTGCAAATCGAAAGGGTGGAGGGATTCATTTTTACAGGATACCGCATGTTTGAGCGATTTGTTGTAATTGCAGAATCCCCCAGTCCCGTTGTGAACCATATTACGTTACGGAACACGGGCTGTCGAGGGCGCCAGCCCCTACGGTTTTGCGTCCGCCATAGACGGCATCGCTAAATCACAATTTACCCAACACACTGAAAGGAATGAAAAATATGGATGATAAGAAAATAGTTTTTTCGGGAATACAGCCGTCGGGGAACCTGACGCTGGGAAATTATCTGGGAGCGATAAAGAACTGGGTCAGTCTGCAGGAGGATTATCACTGCATTTACGCGATGATGGATATGCACACGATAACGGTGCGGCAGACTCCGGCGGAATTACGCAGGAGAACGCTTGAGATCCTCGCGTTATATTTAGCGTGCGGGATCGACGCGGAGAACAATATCATGTTTATACAGTCGCACAATCCCGCGCACGCGGAGCTTGCGTGGGTGTTAAACTGCTACACGTACATGGGCGAGCTGCAGAGAATGACGCAGTTTAAGGACAAATCCTCGCGCCACGCGGAGAATATAAACGCCGGGTTATTTACATATCCCGTGCTTATGGCGGCGGATATTCTGCTTTATCAGGCGGATTACGTACCGGTGGGCAAGGATCAGATGCAGCATATTGAAATATGCCGCGACGTCGCGCAGCGGTTTAACGCCATTTACGGCGACGTGTTCACGATACCCGAGGGACTTTTGCCGAAGGTCGGCGCGAACATTATGAGTCTGCAGAACCCGGTAAAGAAGATGTCAAAGTCCGACCCGAATCCCAAGGCGTATATTTCGATGATGGACGATATGAACGTAATTGCGAAAAAGATAAAGAGCGCTGTTACCGATAGCGAAGGTGTTATCGAGTACCGCGAGGGCGATGATACGAAGGCGGGAATTAACAATTTGCTCTCGATCATGTCGGCCGTCACGGGACGAAGCATTGACGATGTGGTTAAGGATTACGCCGGAAAGGGCTACGGCGATTTTAAAGGCGACGTCGCGGAGGCGGTCGTTGAGTGCATTCGCCCGATACGCGCCGAATATGACAGGATAATCGCGGATAAGGCGTATTTAACCGAAATTTGTCAAAAGGGCGCCGAAAGCGCGAGGCGTATTTCGGAACGCACTCTTAAAAAGGTGTATAAGAAGGTCGGCTTTGTGGTATGAGCCATAGGGAGGATAACAAATGATAGGAGTTAATGAAATTCTCAGCATGCTGTTTGCCCTGCTTGTGTCATTCGGATTTACAGTCGCGGCGACGCCGCTTGTAAGGCGGCTGGCATTTAAAATAGGGGCAATCGATGTACCTCGGGATAAGCGCAGAATGCATAAGAAACCAACGCCGCGAATCGGGGGATTGGCAATCATATTCGGCTTTCTGGTCGCGACAATATGCTTTGCGTTCCCGTATTGCGATAAGCGTGCGCTTTTAGGTACGCTTTTGGGCGCGATGGTGCTGGTAGCCGTGGGAGTTATCGACGATTGTAAGGCGCTTCCGGCGCTGCCGAAGTTCGCGGTTCAGATCATCGCCGCGCTTATAGTTATATTTGTGGGCGGCATAAAAATAAGCGTATTTACCAATCCCAATATCTTTTCGGATAATCCGTATTGGGTGCTGCCGGAATGGCTGTCGATAACGCTGACGGTAGTATGGATCGTGTTTATAACGAACGCGGTCAATTTCATAGACGGTCTTGACGGACTCGCCGCGGGTGTAAGCGCGATAATGTCGCTGTCGCTGGTGTTCATATCGGTGCGCTCGGGCGAGATCTCGATAGCGATTTTAGGTATATCGCTTATGGGCGCGTGCTTCGGGTTTTTACCATTCAATTTCAGCCGGTCAAGTCATACGAAGATTTTTATGGGCGATACCGGCTCGACGTTTCTGGGATTTATACTTGCTACGCTGTCGATTCAGGGCGTGTTTAAATCGTACGCGGTCATATCGTTTGCGGTGCCGCTGCTCATTTTGGGCGTGCCGCTCTTCGACGCGCTGTTCGCGATGATACGCAGAATAATACACGGAGAAAGTCCGATGAAGGCGGACAGGGGCCATTTGCACCACAGGCTGGTGGATATGGGATTTTCCCAAAAGCAGACGGTGTTTATACTGTACGCGATGTCGGGGATCTTGGGCATCACGGCGGTTGTTTTGTCAGAGAGCGGCGTGTTAAGGGCCCTGATCCTGCTTATATGCGTACTGGTGCTTCTGCTTATAGCGAGCGTTATGGGCAAAAACAGCTATGTTCATCCGCATATGCATAAGGATGAGGAAGACGCCGAGGCTGAGACAGATGCGGAGAAGGACGTTAATGATAAGGGGAGGAATTAATATGGAAAGGGTTAAGGTTATGATGGTTTTCGGGACGCGTCCCGAAGCGATAAAAATGGCGCCGCTGGCGCTGGAGCTGAAAAAATATGACGATATCGAGACGATCGTCTGCGTTACGGCGCAGCACAGAGAAATGCTCGATCAGGTGCTTGATATTTTCGGGATCGAACCCGATTATGATTTGGATATCATGAAAACGCGGCAGAGTCTTGTTGGGATTACGACACGCGTTCTTGAAGGCTTGGATGAGGTAATAAAAAAGGAAAATCCGGACATTGTGCTTGTGCACGGCGATACCTCAACGAGCTTTGCGGCGGCGCTTGCGGCGTTTTATAATCAGGTGCGCGTCGGCCATGTCGAGGCGGGACTTAGGACGTATGACAAATACTCGCCGTTCCCGGAGGAGATGAACAGGCAGCTTACGGGCAGGATCGCGGATTTGAACTTTTCACCCACGCCGCAGAACAGGCGAAATCTGCTTGCGGAAAACGTGCCGGAGGAAAGTGTTTACGTGACGGGAAATACCGTTATAGACGCGATGAAAACGACCGTTAAGGATGGTTATGTATTCCGCGACGAGATTTTGAATAATATTGATTTTGAAAACAGACGCGTTATAATCGTGACGGCTCACAGACGCGAGAATTTGGGTGAGCCGCTTGAAAATATATGCGGCGCGTTAAAGGAGATAGTTGAAACGTACACGGATGTGGAGCTTGTGTATCCGGTGCACCTTAACCCGGCGGTGCGTGAGACCGTGTTCGGGATTTTAGGCGATGTTGACAGGGTGCATCTTATCGACCCGCTTGATGTGCTGGAGCTGCATAACGCAATGGCGAGAAGCTTTATGGTCATGACGGACTCGGGCGGTATACAGGAGGAAGCGCCCGCGCTGGCAAAGCCTGTGCTGGTGCTGCGCCGCGAGACGGAGCGGCCGGAGGCGGTCGAGGCGGGCACAGTTAAGCTTGCCGGAGTTAATAAGGATGATATAGTGAGGTTGGCGAAGGAGCTTTTGGACAGCCCCGACGCGTATAACGCGATGGCGCACGCGGCGAATCCGTACGGCGACGGCGAGGCGTCAAGGAGAACGGTCGAGGCGATATTGTACGCGTTCGGGCGCAGAGACGGTCGGCCGGATAATTTTGCGGTTTGATGAGGTAGATTTTAGTTTATATGGTCGCGCCGATTCGGCGTTCTGCCGAAAAAACATATTGGGTTACGGAACACGGGCGGCCGATGGCCGCCCTTACGGAATGTGTGCCCATGTGCGATTTCGCCCATGGCGACGCTCTGCTTGCGCCCCTTGACAAGGGAGGCTAACGCTCGCCATATGCGATTTTCGCTAACGGGAACGCTCTGCTTGCGCCCTATGACAAGGGAGGCTAACGCTCGCCGTATACGATTTTCGCTAACGGGAACGCTCTGCTTGCGCCCCTTGTTAAAGGGGAGAGGGCCAACGAAGTTGGCGAGGGGATT
>CANQYQ010000158.1 GCA_947628155.1 uncultured Clostridia bacterium | reverse complement strand
GTCAATGTGTCGTTCTCATAATCCGGGTCGCCGTGCCGTATAAAAATCAGTTTCAATTTTATCTCTCCTCAGTGCCGGGCAATAAGCCGGCTATTGTGCTATACAGCCTAATTTTACTACGGCGCCCGGCACATGTCAACAGCTTGTACTATGGAATTTACCATACAAAAATTTCCCCGTCTCTTCAAGCAGAAACCACGCGCAAACAGTCTTAATACGTATTATGTAATAATATAATCATAAAAAAGTATCACATATTTCGTTAGAATCGAGAAGATCTGTCATAAGAACCGTCGTATATCAATTCAATTTGACAAAGATATACAGGTATGATAAAATTACAGCAGTTAAAACCATTTAAATTGTCACGGTCTGTAACGGTGCGGGGAGATAAAGATATGGAAAAGGATATGACAAACCGGGAGGTTAAGGAAGCGCTTGAAAAAGCAAAGTCCGGTGATAACACGGCATGGGAAAAGCTGTACAACCAATTTGAAAAATATATCCATGACCGCGCGTGGAAACGCCTGAAAGGGCTTAATATGCCGGACGACCGCAAAAAGGACGCCGAAAATGAATTATACCAGGCGGGCTGGCAGGGCTTTTTGTCCGCAATTCGCAATTATAATTCCGAAAAAGGAGAGTTTTTAACTTACGCGACTTATTATATCGACGGAAAAATGTCAAAAGAAATTAAATTTATTATAAATTCTTTTGAGATGATAAAGCAATCCGAAGATATTGACGATACAGATTTAACATCGGGGGCGGATCGGCGCGAGCCGCAGTATTCCGTAAACGACGCGCCCGATCGGGGAAAATACAGCGCGGAAAGGCGCGTGCTGCAAATTATGGAAATTCTGCGCCTTCTCACCGACGAGGAACACAGCCTGTCAAAGGATGAGCTGCGCCGTTATCTTCAAATTTACCGCATTGCAAAATACGATAACGGAACGCCCATTGAGGCGCCGAATACGTTTACGAGCACGGTTGAGGAGCTGCTCTCGGAGGTCAATCCAGCAGAATACAGCGAGCAAAACGAGGATAAGTACAGAATAAAATACGAGGGGTATAAGGAAAACCGCTTAAAAGCCAAGCTGGAAAAGACAGACGGAAAGAAAGCGTCCGCCGTAACAAATTTTTCCTATGTGCATTTGTTCGGCTATGAGGAGCTGGACAGGCTAATTCAAATCATCTGCCTTTCCGACATGCTTTCCGCCGAGGAGAAAAACCGCATGGTTAACAAGCTCGTATCGACCGCCGGCGTATATTACAATACACCGTTCCTTGACGGGGGCAGGCTGAAATTCAGCCCCACGGCGGTACATGGCAGATTCAGCGGGAAAATAATTAAGGATAAGCGGCAGCTTTCCCAAAATATAAAGCTGATACAACAGGCAATAAAAAGTTTATGTCAGATTCAATTCAAATTTAACTGCTATACAGCCGACCACGAAATGATTCCGAAATCGGATTATATCCATACGTTAAGTCCGTATCATCTGGCAGTATATCATGACAATTACTATTGTATCGGCCTGAAGAAGGGCGATAAGCGTATTTGGCACTACCGAGCCGATCTTATGACTGATATTGAATTTGTTACCGACAACAAAGGAAAGACAGTTCCGATTGACGTTTGCGCTTTTGAAGGACTTCCGATTAACAACGCGTCCTGGGATCCCGAAAAATATATGGCGGAGCATCTTTACATGGCATATGATGAGCCGAGGGATATTCACATCAAAATCCGTAATACTGATTATACTATTCTGCACGACTGGTTCGGTGACCACTATGAAAAAACAGATACGCCGTGCGGGGACGGATACGATATTGTAAAGGTCAAGACCTCCCCATCCATGATAGTACACTGGGCGATGCAGTATGCCGGCGACGTTGAGATAATGGATGAGGAAATTCGGGAGAAAATTCGCCGGGAAATAAAAAAATTACAGGAAAAATATAAATAAGCCTCTTATCTTCAAAATTTTGAACACAAAATCCTCCATAATATAGGTGAAAAGAAAAATTTACTTATGTTACGGAGGATTTTTTGAAGGAGGGATTATTTTGGGAAAAGAAAAAGATGCGAGAAAAGTAATATTTGTAATCGGAACGGCGGCTTCCGGTAAAACGTATTTTATTAAACGAAATTACGCCGGTAAAGACGTAGATATTTTGGATATATTCGACTATCAGCAGCGCGCGTATAACGAGGCGGGCATTCCAGTGGGATCGGATTTTCGCTGCCTGCTTAAGGCGCAGAACGCGCTGCTTGACGATGTTATCGAGAAGGTGCGCTCGGGACGCGACGTTGTGGTTGAACATACGCTGTTTAAAGCGAAACGGCGCGTAGCGTATATTGATAAAATCAGGGAAGCGGTTGACGTTTTGATTGAGGTATATGTTATGTGTCTGGGCGACGACCGTCTAAAAAGGAATATCGAGGCAAGAGGGCTTAGCCGGTCATTGAAGTCGTTTAAACGCTATGCGGAGGAGATAGAGTTTCCCAATCCCGCGGAGGGATTTGATAAAATATACGAGGTCAAGGATGGGGTTATCACGCCTCGTATGGACGAACCGAGACCCGAAATCGCAGACAAGGCGCGTGAGGAGATTGCCGAAGAGACGGCGCTCATTAGAGCCGCGGACGATGAGAAGCGCAGAAAACAAGAGCTTATGGAGAGCATGAAAACAAGACCGTTCTGGCACTACTGTGAGGTGTGCGGGAAAAAGGAATATCTGACGGCTCGGGAGGCGTTTGAAGGCGGATGGGACTATCCTCCCAGCATGAGATACGTTTTCGGAGTGCTCGGGCCGAGAACGTGCGGCAATTGTACTATTGCGGGCACCTTGTATCTGAAGGTAATGACGTCGCACAAGCCGCCGAGGATTGTACCGAGCGAGCTTACGCCAAAGGAGCTTGAGACGTGGCTGCGAATCAGGGGCGAGCCGGAGAGCTTGCTGGATTAAGTACATATATTTACGTAAAAGGAGACTTTGTTATGAATTTAACAGGAAAAAGAATTTGCCTTTGCAGCCTAGAGCATGGCGCGGATAAAGCTAACGGGGATAGGGCATCGTTTGTGACGGATACCTTGAAGCGGGAAATTATCAATGCGAATGAGTTTGAAATGTATTACGGGCTTAAATGCGCTCCGGAAACGCTGGCGCAGATTGACTTGGATGATCCGCTGTTTTTTGATATAATGATATATAATATGTCAAGCGGCGATATGAAAATTTATGACGGAAGCGTGGGGTATATCGGACTTACCGCACGAAAAGACGGCGTTTATGAGGCGGAAATATATATTTATCCGAAATTCCGCAGGAGAGGCTATGCCGTGGAAGCGGTCGGTACGCTTCTTGACTGTGCTTTTCACGGCTTACTCACGGAAGGCTCCGAGAGCATCGCCGTTCGGGAAATAACCGCTTCCGTTCGGGTAGAAAATGAGCCGTCACGGGCGCTTATGCGAAAAATCGGGTTCGAGTACGACGAAAAAGGAATACTTATGCCGGTTGTTATTTCGGAATACGCGCTTGACGGGATACTGCGGCTCGTAAATTATCGTATGACAAAGGAGCGTTTCGGGCGCCTTGTGGCGCGGAAGGAACAGTAAACGAGGAATATTGACATTGTGGGCTGCGGCGTGATAAAATAGATAAAAGAGAAAGAAGAAGGAGGAAATTAAAATGATAAAAAACAAGGACGTTCTGGAATTTTATGCGGATAAGGGAGCGGGGGAACTTATAAAAAAGTGTCGCCTCCAACCAAGCGGAGATTATGAAAAACTTGCGAAAACCTTTAACTTGCCGGACAAAGAAGTTAAGGAAGAAGATACAGAAGATGAAAAAGAAAACAAAAAATTTTATAATTGGCTTAAAGAACAAGAAAAGCAAAATTTTTCTAAAACGCTTTCGCTGGCTAAAGTTACAGAAAAAGATGAATCGTTTAAGGATTTTATATTTAAACCGGATTTAAATAATCCCCTAATAGAAAAGTGGCATTTGTATGTATCGTTTTATGCATTCGAGGAATTCTGGGCTATACCACCTGCAAACAATAAAAAGAAAAATCGCCATCTTACAAAAGAGTCGCTTCCAGCCGATGCAACAGGCCCCGCAGGAGCATTAGGTTGTTATAATAGATGTCGTGGATTGTTGCTCTGGATGTATGAGGCTTCACTATCGGATTCAGATAAAGAGCACAAGGCTGATGCTGATATTGTAAAAAGATTAAAAGAGGTGGTGGATTTGAGAAAGCCAGCAAGCCTGTTAGAATCAAAGTGGAGAAAAGACGTGAAAGATAAAATTGCAGAAAACATAGCAAAGTATAAAAAGGAGCAGCAAAAATGAGCATATACATAACCGGTGACACGCACCGATATTTTGACAAGGTTTACTACACCTGTGTGGAATATGCGACGACGCCCGACGATATAATGATAATCCTGGGCGACGCGGGAATAAACTACTATCTCGGCGAATCTGACGAGGTGCTCAAGGAGGAATTGCGCGATTATCCGATAACGATGTTTATGATTCACGGCAACCACGAGGAACGCCCGTCGGAAATTGACTCGTACGAAATAAAACGCTGGCACGGCGGGCTTGTATATTACGAGGAGGAATACCCCAATTTGCTGTTTGCGATCGACGGCGAGATCTACGACTTTGACGGCAGAACGACGGTAGCGATAGGCGGCGCTTATTCCGTGGACAAGTACGCGCGTCTCAGGTCGGGGGAGCCGTGGTTCGATACGGAGCAGCCGTCGAAGGAGATAAAGGCATACGTGGAGCGCCGGCTTGACAAGGCAAACTGGCGCGTGGATTTTGTTTTATCGCACACATGCCCGAAAAAATACGAGCCGACGCATGCTTTTATACCTGATCTGGATCAGAGCACGGTCGACAAATCAACCGAGGAATGGCTTGACACGATAGAGGAACGGCTCGATTACGACCGCTGGTACTGCGGGCATTACCATATTGACGATGAGATATGCGCGGTTCGGTTTATGTATGACGACGTTGAGGAGCTGGACGGCTAAAGCAAAGGATACCCGATATGATGTCAGAATTTCAAATCTGTCCGGTTGTTTACTTTTTCAAGACTAAAAAACGGCTTTGCTGTAAAACGTACGGCAAAAGCCGTTTATCGTAAATATGACAATGGTAGCGGTTTGCTTTACCGTACAAAACAAAATGTTATCCCGTATAAGCGTCGGATTTCCATTTCCCGCTGAAATAGAATATAAGCCCGATCCACAGCGGCGTGAAGCCCGCCAGCGCATCGCCGAGCCAGAAGCCGTAGTGCTGCATTTTGAAATGGAGCAGTACCGCGATTATGATAAATTTGAAAAATGCGGCAAATGCGAGCTCAAGCAATGGTGCCGAGGCTGTCCGGCTGTTGCGAACGGCATGAACGACAGCTTTTACGCAGCCGATCCGCAATGCTGGAAAGAGTTGTAATGTAACGAAAGGTGTGATATAATGGATGCACAAACTTGCTTAAAGAAATTAGAATA
>CANQYQ010000157.1 GCA_947628155.1 uncultured Clostridia bacterium | reverse complement strand
TAATTTGAGAATATAAGACCGCCGACCTCGCCCCACTCGCCCAAGCCGTAGATCCTGTATCCTTCCGGGTCAACCTCCTTACGGCGGAGCATACGCTTTTTATACGCCTCGTCGCAAAAGCGGTTGTCAAGATATGTGCTGTGGTGCGTGAACACATCCGCGTCGGCATAGTCGAAGAACACCTTTTTTATCCAGTGACTTGACGATACCGGATTGAACGTCATTTTGATTTGATAAAACAAGCCTTCCGGCAGCTCGCCTCTCAAACGGTCATCGATGATCTCCAAGTCCTGCTGCGCGAGTTCCGTCGCCTCCTCGATCCATACGTCGGTAAGCTTGCCCTGCGCGAACGTGATAGACTTTAGCTTCTCGCGCTGTTTATTATCGTTCACACCGCGGAATATGATTTTATTACCATTCGCGCATGTGAACGACATCGGACTTTGCGTCGTTTTCCACGCCGATTCAACGCCCATGCGGTAAATCGCGCTTTCAAGCTCCGCGAATGTGCTGTCGCGGTTCGTTATGTCGGACTTCCGGACGCAGACGAGATTGCGCCCCTTGTCGCTCATCAGCCGCAGAATATACATCTGTGCCGTATCGACGCTTTTGCCGCTTCCGGCGCTGCCCTTCATTACGACATACCGCTTGCGGCAGCGATGGACCGGCTTGAAAATCGGGTTTGATTTAATCGTTATCTCCATAGTCCACCCTCACGTTAAAATCCATATCACCGGCAATATTGACATTGTTGTCCGGCATAAATCCGGCGCGGTCAAGCACGTCCTTCGCCACGACTGCCGCCGCGTTATCGTTGCGGCTCTGGGTCAAAATCCGCTCCTGACGCTCCAGCGCGCCGCGCACAAGAGCACGGATCCTGCTTCGCGTCTTGCGGTCAAAATCGTCCTCCAGCTCCTTCAGCGCGGCCTTAAAATCCTCGTCGTTTTGCCAATTGTAAAGCGTCCTCGGGGACACTTTCACAATCTCGGCAATTTCATCTACCGTACAATTACCTTCAAACAGCAGTCGTAATGCCGTTTTCCGCTTTTTTGTCAACTGCAAAAATACCCCTCCGTTTCCTGAAATTTTCTGCAATTTTTTTATACAAAAAGCGCACCAATCCGATGCGCTTATGTTTTTTTCTGTAACAATGACAAAAGTGGCAAATGTACATATTACACCTGAGTTACAGAAATGCTTTTATTCCCACCCTAAACGGGCAAGATTTCAAAATATTCGGCGCGGGTTAAAACCTACCGCCATAGGAAAAATTCCCCCGCGCCATATGAAAGGATTAGCCTCGAATAGGCCCCTCTTGTAATCTTTTCACAGCATACACTATATCACAGAACCTATGTTAAATTCTATTAACAGTTTCAGAAATCGCTGCTAAAGCTCTCGGATGTAATGTGTGAACAACGTGAACATAGCTGTAATGCATTTCCTCCGCGATTTTCTCCCAGCGCATAAATTCTATGTATCGGTGAATAAGCAGCTGCCGCAATGTATTGTCGCCGACACGGTTTACCGCTTCAAGGATTTCCCGCTTGACTGCGTATAGCTCGTCAATCCGTTCATCAATAAGCGTCGTATAGTCCGCGTAGTTGACAAACCGCGCCTCCGTCGAATTGCCCCGCGATGATTGAACACGCTCGCCGCCCGCCGCCGCTGTCGTTTTTGTCGCCAAAGTAAGCGACCGCTCCCGCTCCCTCAAAAGCGCGTTTATCTCTCGGTCTATCCTGTACCCGCGGTTCAGCCACTCCTTCACCGTCATGTTTAGTACCTCCTTACAATCCCTCTAACATATTTCGATACCGTCATCGGCGACACACCAATGGCCTTCGCAACATTCCTCTGGGTCATTCCGGATTTATACAAATCACGGATTTTCGCGATTTTATCTTTGCTTAGCCCGTTATATCTATTCTTCGGCATCGCCTCCGGCTCATCATCCGTCGATTTCGGCTTATAGAAATTACATCTCTCCCAATCGCAGTATGTATCCTTCAACGCCGAACACGTCGCCGGCGATACCCGAAATCTACAATCCGCATATTTGCTTTTATCGTGTCCCATAAATCCTACCTCCTAACGCTCATATTTCGCTTTCAGGCTCTCCAGCAATTCATCCTGCACATCACGCTTGCCCTGCAGGCTGTCAAGCACCCGCGCGTCGACGGTTCCCTCGGTAATCAGGTGATGTATAATAACCGAATTTTGCTGACCCTGCCGGTATAATCTCGCGTTCGCCTGCTGGTACAGCTCCATGCTCCACGTAAGCCCGAACCACACGATAATGTTTCCGCCGCTTTGTAAATTCAGTCCGTGTCCGGCCCCGGCAGGATGTGCGAGAAGCAGCGGTACCTCGCCGCGATTCCATGCCTCGATATCCGCCGCCGATTCCAACGCCCGCGCGGTTTTGATTTTCTTCAAGATCCGCTCCTTATCATGCCGGTAACTGTAAAAACACAATATCGGCTTGCCCTGCGCCGTATCTACAATTTCCTCCAGCGCGTTAAGCTTCTTGTCGTTTGTGGTTTTGTAATTTCCATCGTCAAGATACATCGCGCCGTTTGAAAACTGCAGCAGCTTATTCGTCAGCACCGCCGCCGTTGACGCCGTAACCGTACCCTGCAAAAATTCAAGATACTGCTCCTTTTCAAATTCCTCGTACAGCTTCAGCTCCGCCTCCGACAGCTTAACCGGTATTACGTTGTCGATCCGCTCCGGCATTTCAAGCCAGTCATCCGCCGACATGCTTATGCAAATATCCGAAATCGCGTCATAAATCGCGTTTTCCGCCGTATCCTTCGGCTTATAGCTGAATATCGTCGTTCGGTTCCGCTTATCCGGCAGGAAGTACCTCGTGCGGTACCCGCCTATCGTTTTACCTAACCTCTCGCCGCCGTCAAGCAGATAAATCTGGCTCCACAAATCTATCAGCCCATTCGGCGCCGGCGTACCTGTCAGACCTACGACGCGTTCCGACAGCGGAATATATTTTCTAAGCGCCCGGAACCGCTGCGCCTTCGACGATTTAAAGCTTGACAGCTCGTCGATTACCACCATGTCAAAATCCCAGGCGTTCCCGACGCTCGACAGCTCATTCGTCAGCCATACGACATTTTCGCGGTTGATTATGTAAATATCCGCATCCGTTACCAGCGCCCGCCGTCGCTGCGCCGGGGTTCCCAAAATCTTTGAAATCCGAAGATGCCGAAGATGATCCCACTTCTGCGCCTCGCCGCTCCACGTAACCTCGGCGACTCTCAGCGGCGCGATTACCAGGACCTTGCTTATCTCGAACCTGTTATACATCAGCTCGTTTATCGCCGTAAGCGTCGTAACTGTTTTGCCGTGGGTCAGCCTAACCCCATATCGAGGAATAGTCCGGCTTTCGGATTTTCAATCAGCCAGTTATACGCGATTTTTTGATAATTATGGGGTTCGTACTTCATGCCATCACCTCCTCCAGAATACGTCTGATTTGCTCGTTGCTGTCCACAACCTCGACCCGAAAGCCTAGCTTTCGCAATCGATTGTGAAAAGCCTCCTGTATTTTCCGCGGCTTCTCGCCGGAACGTTTAAGCTCCGCGAATATTATCCGCGCTCCCGGCATCAGTATCAGCCTGTCCGGCAGTCCCGCCAGGTTAAGTGGATTAAGCTTTATCGCCATACCGCCCGCCTCGCTTACTTTCCGTACAAGATACCGCTCAACCGTCGCTTCTCGTTTTGTCATAAACTTTTACTTCACCGCCCTCTAAAGGCCGAAATCTTTTCCAAACATTTTTCGGAATATACCACAGATACAGCCGTTCATCACCGTTTACCAGCGTCAGCATTTGCACGTCAAGCACTATCTTTTCTTTACGTACCTCATGTTTCAGCATCCCAAGCTTCGCGGCTCGCCTATAAACCTCACGGTATTCCACAAAATCATCTTTCAAAATTTGCTCCAACATTATTCGCCCTCCTAAAGCCATAATAGGACAATGACAGCCTCGCGCGCGTATTGACTACCCCTATTTATGTATTTATATACACTATTTATTCTTTATTTTAATAATCTCTATATATAATCTTGTCACATTGTCACATAACCCTTAAAATCCGCTTTGTTATGCGGCTTTTATGTGCGACAACCTCGTGACGCTCGCCGCGACGATTTAAAAGTTGTCACATTTTTGCCCTGTGACAACTTTTTTTGATTTCTTTTAGTTGTCACAACGCTTATATAACCTTTGCAACCCGTATATTGGGATTCTTTTTCTGTCTGCTTTTTCCCAGTCCTCAAATTTTTTCATTATTTTCGCAATCTTAAATGAATCAGCGGGTTCCATCGCCGTCGGAGGCTGCCCGAAGCATTCCGCCCATATTTCCGCATTACTAACATATTCACGCTGTACTGTTCCGTCTGCTATGCCCAGCCCGTCATACTCATTAAGATAGTTACGGCGCTCATACAGCTCCATCATGTTCCAATTTTCCGGCAAAAGCGTATCAAGATAATCCCTTACCATTCCTTCGCGCTCGTCGGCTTCCAATGCGCCTTTTTGCTCCTTCTCCGCTATTTCCTCCGCCGCGCCGTCAAGGTATAAAGGTTCATTGCTTTGGTACAAAGCCTTTGCCTCCGCCCAAATTTGACGCACCTCGGCATCGCTGAGATCCCACGGCTTTTTATTGCCCTTTCCGCTTACTCTGACCGGCCAGAAACGGCGATTGCCTGTAATATCGCGTAAAAATCCGTCCTCGGCATTCGTCGAGCCTACAAGTATACACTGCCTCGGATGATCCGACACGCTTAAGCCGTAGCTCGCGCGGTACTTATCATCCGTCCTGGTAATAAACGATTTTACCGTTTCCGCATCCATTTTGCGCATACCCACAAGCTCGCCAAGCTCCAGGATCCAATAGCCCTGAAGCTTTTCCGCGCTGGTCTTATCGCGCATATCGGTAATTGTCAGACTGTCGGAAAACCATGTGCCCGCAAGTTTCGCGAAAAAGCTTGATTTCCCTATGCCCTGCGGACCGTTTAATATAAGCACACTGTCAAACTTAATTCCCGGTCGATAAATACGCGCGACTGCCGCCGTCAGCGTTTTACGTATGACTGCGCGGGTATACGCGTTATCTTCCGCGCCGAAATATTCAATAAGCAAGGTATCAACGCGCTTAACACCGTCCCATGCCGGAATACTGTCAAGATAGGCTCTTATCGGGTGATACATCCTTTCCGGCGCGACGGTATTAACAGCGTTTTTCGTTTTCTCCGGCGCATATAAGCCGCTGTAATTCTCCGTCAAATACGACAACAGCTGCGCCTCGTCGGATTTTTCCCAACCCGGTTTTACCTGTTCCCACGGAAGTGGCTCCCGCGCATCTATGCTGTCGCGATGCTGATTAAACGCTATGCCCTTTAATTTTTTATCGTTCCGGAGAATACACAATATATTCTTAAGCGTTGCTTTCGGCGCGCCCTGCTTGTCAAGCTCAAGTTCAAGCTCCCAGTCGGTAAGCTCATCGGCGAAATCCTCTCGGGCGCTGTCATGCATTTCTCTTGTGCGTGTTTTTTTAACCTCAATATCCGC
>CANQYQ010000156.1 GCA_947628155.1 uncultured Clostridia bacterium | reverse complement strand
CTTATCGTTTCCGTATACCTTGTCCGCACGTGATTTCTCGACGTTTAACATCTTGCCCCACAGCGGCAAAACGGCTTGATAACGGCGGTTCCTGCCCTGCTTGGCGCTGCCGCCCGCGCTGTCGCCCTCGACGATGAACAGCTCCGCGTAATCCGAACCCTCGTCGGTGCAGCGTGAAAGCTTGCCCAAAAGCGCGCTGTCGCTGCCGGTGGAGTTTTTGCGCGTCGCCTCACGCGCGCGCTTCGCGGCCTCTCTCGCACGCGACGCCATAAGCGTCTTATTTATAATCGTGCGCGCGACCTTCGGATTTTCCTCCAAAAACGCGGTAAGCTTGTCCGTCAGCGCCCTGTCAACGAGCGTTCTCGCGCCGCTGTTGCCAAGCTTGGTTTTAGTCTGACCCTCGAACTGCGCTTCCTCGACCTTGACGCTTATAACGACCGTCAATCCCTCGCGTGTATCCTCGCCCGAAAGCGCGGGATCCTTATCCTTTAGGAGTCCGTACTTTCTCGCGTAATCGTTTATGACCTTTGTAAGACCCGTTTTAAATCCCGTTTCGTGCATACCGCCGTCAACGGTATGGATATTGTTCGCGAAGCTCAAAAGCGTTTCCGTGTACGCTGTCGTGTACTGCATCGCGACCTCGACCTCCATACCCGGACGCTTGTTTTCGAAATAGATTATCTCATCGTGGATCGGGTCCTTGTTTTTATTAAGATACGTCACAAATTCCTTTATACCGCCCTCGGCGTAAAGCGTAACGGTTTTCTTCTCCTCCTCGCGCAAATCGGTGAACAAAATCTTAACGCCCTTATTTAAAAACGCCTGTTCTCTGAGACGCTTTAACAGCGTTTCATAATCGAACACAAGCACCTCGAATATCTCCGGGTCGGGTTTAAACGTGATTTTAGTGCCGGTTTTATCCGTATCGCCTATGATTTTCAATTCACACGTCGGATTTCCGCGCTCATAGCTCTGGTAATACACATGTTCGCCGTCGCTGACCTCGACCTCGAGATGCTCGGAAAGCGCGTTAACTACCGACGAGCCAACGCCGTGCAAACCGCCGGAAACCTTATATCCGCCGCCGCCGAACTTGCCGCCCGCGTGGAGAATGGTGAGAACCACCTCTACCGTAGGTATCCCCTGCTGCGGATGGATACCAACCGGTATTCCTCGTCCGTTATCCTCGACGGTAACGGAATTGTCTGGATTGATATCGACCTTGATCTCGGAACAGTAACCCGCGAGAGCCTCATCGATGGAGTTGTCCACGATCTCGTACACAAGATGGTGCAGACCCGCCGCCGACGTCGAGCCGATATACATACCCGGGCGCTTTCTTACCGCCTCAAGTCCTTCGAGAACCTGGATCTGGCTTTCGTCATAAACAACCTCTTCTTCGTTTTTTTCGTTTTTTTCAATTTCGCTCATTGCTATATCTCCTAAATTTTATTTACTTGTATATTGCGCGCTGCGCGCAAGCATGCGCGGCGAATATGACGAAACGTATATTTTCGTTTCGTTTTTCCGTTTTGTCACGACATATGACTTAGGCAAATCATCAGTCGCGTTTATTATAAACCCCCTGTTCTGCGACTCGGGCAAAAAACGTCTGCCCTGCCGCGATACGGTGGTATTGTCCATATCAAATATTCCGATTATATCCCTTGTGTTTATCACAATTTCATTTCCTACGTGAAGATACATTTCCCTACTCCTTAAAGATTTCGCCGTTCACAACGCGGAATACGCTTGTACTGCCCGTACTGCCCGTTAAATCCGTATCGGTGGAGGTAATAAACACCTGCTTGTCCCGTATTTTTTCCGCCAGATACCGCCGCCGCGTAATATCAAGCTCGCTCATTATATCATCCAAAAGCAGCACCGGATATTCGCCCTTTATATGATGGATATATTCCGACAGCGCCATTTTCATCGCAAGCGTCGCCGTTCTCTGCTGCCCTTGAGAGCCGTATAGCCGCGCGTCCGCGCCGTTTATCGTCATGCGCAGATCATCGCGCTGCACGCCGAACATGGCCGACGCAAACTCGATCTCGCGCGTCATCCGCGCGTCGAGATACTCCATAAACGCGTCCACACACACATCCTCAAGCCTTACGCTCGGCGCATATGTGATCTCAAGCTTTTCACCCGAAATTTCATTCTGCGTTTCCGAGGCAAACTTGTTTAACATCTCCGCAAACCTGCTTCGCTCCATCATGATTTTCGCGCCGTTTTCGGCAAGCTGCTCATTCCATACGGAGATCATCGCGCGGTCGGCCGCTTTTCTGTCCTTTAACAGACTGTTTTTCTGTATCAGCGCCTTTTTATAATCGTTTAACGCCGACAGGTACGACGGGTACAGCTGACTTATCGCCGCGTCCGTGAACCGGCGTCTGCTTGACGGAGAGCCTTTGATCAAATTTAAATCCTCCGGCGAAAACATCACAATGTTCAAATAATTCATCAGCATGCTTAGCTTGGTAAGCTGAATATGATTCACTTGGATCGACTTTCTGCCGTTTTTTTCAAGCAGCATAACCGCCTTGTAGCCGCGCTGTGCGTCGCGGAACTCGATATCGAGCCTCGCCCGTTCCTCCCCGAACCGTATAAGCTCACGGTCTGTTTTCGCGCGGTGGCTTCGCCCCTGCGAAAACAGATACAGCGCTTCCAAAATATTCGTCTTACCCTGCGCGTTGTTGCCGTAGATGACATTGGTGAGCGGCGAAAACTCCGCGCGCTGGTCAATATAATTCCTGAAATTTTTAAGCGACAGCGATGAAATATACATTACTCCGCTCCGACCGTGATTTCAACGGTTTCGTCCTCAAACTCAATCGTTACCGTATCTCCCGCGCGGATCTTTTTCCCGCGCGCGATACACCCTTCGCCGTTCACGCTCACCATTTCCGACAAAATCATGTCCTTCGCGGCCGCGCCCGACTCCGCTGCTCCCGCAAATTTCAGGAGCTGATCGAGCTTAATATATTCGGTTGTTATGCTGACTGGTATTTTTTCCATTCCGCTACCTCGCAATAATCATATCTAAAATCCCGCGCCGCCCTTTTAGCGGTACGTCGATCTCTTAATTTGACAGTCTTGTTACCGTCTTAACTCCATGCATCTGCCGCATCTTCTTTATAACCAATCCCAAGTCCGACGTATTCCTTATTTCAACGCTTACCTGTATTATTGCCATTCCCTGCTTGTTCACAAACGCGTTAAGGGCCTTAAGTGAAATTTTTAGTGTTGAGAGAATATTGGTGATTTCCAGAACCATTCCGTCGCGGTCATACGCCTCGATCTGAAGCTGTGAAATATACGACGTACTTTTTTCCTCATCCCAGTAAACCTCAATAAATCTGTCCTTTTCTTCCTCCGGCATATTATCGGGATTGACGTTCGGACAGTCGAACCGGTGTACGCTTACGCCCCTGCCCCTCGTTATAAATCCGACTATTTTATCGCCCGCGACAGGCGTACAGCACCGCGCGAGCCTTACAAGACAGTTGTCTATGCCCTTTACCACTATTCCCTTTGACGACGCGCGCCGTTTGGTCGGTTCGGTCTTGACAGTCTTTGTTTCCTCATCAAATACCGCCGCTATCTTTCGCTTATTTTCCTCCTCGCGGTTTGTCTTGATCCATTCCTCTCTGAGCCGCATTACGACCTTCTGCGCCGTAAGTCCTCCGTAGCCAACGCCGGCGTACAAGTCGTCGAGCGTCGCGAATCCGTAGCGGCGTGTCAGAATTTCCACCCATTCTGGTTTAAACAGCTGCGCATGTGTATTTCCCAAACGCCTTAACTCGCGCTCCACCAGCTCCTTGCCGTGCTCGATATTTTCCTCCCGCCGTTCGCGCTTGAACCACTGATTTATCTTATTCCGCGCCTGTGATGTTTTACAAAGCGCAAGCCAATCGCGGCTCGGGCCGTGGGTATTCGCTGTCAGAATTTCTATTATTTCGCCGTTTTTGATTTTATATGAGTTCGGCACGATCTTTCCGTCCACCTTCGCGCCGCTCATCTTATAGCCGACCTGCGAATGAATGGCGAACGCGAAATCTATAACGGTCGAGCCTGCGGGCAGCGATATGACCTTGCCCTGCGGCGTAAATACAAACACCTCATCGGAAAACAGATCCACCTTCAGCGTCTGCATAAAATCATCCGTATCGATTATGCCGTTCTGAGTATCAAGGAACTGCCGCACCCATTCGAGCGCGCTGTCCATATCGTTCGAGCCGGAAATGCCCTCCTTGTATTTCCAATGCGCCGCGATTCCTTCCTCGGCGACCTTATGCATTTCCCATGTGCGTATCTGAACCTCGAACGGCGTACCGTTCGGGCCGATAAGCGTGGTATGTATCGACTGGTACATATTTGGCTTGGGCATCGCGATATAATCCTTAAACCTCATCGGCATCGGCTTATACAAATCATGAACCATACCCAATACCGCGTAACAGTCGGCCACCGTGTCCACGATTATCCTGACCGCGAATAAGTCGTAAAGCTGGTCAAGCGTCTTATTCTGCGTATACATCTTCCGCCATATGCTGTAGAAATGCTTTGCGCGCCCGGACACCTCCGCCACTATTTCATTTTTATCGAGCGCGTCGCGCAGAACTGATATGATGTCTTTTAAATATTCATCACGCTCGCTGCGCTTCTGACTTATACTTGTCTTTATCTCCTCAAACGCCACCGGGTCAAGATATTTAAGCGACAAATCCTCCAGCTCGCTCTTTATCTTCGACATACCCAGCCTGTGCGCCAGCGGCGCGTAAACGTCAAGCGTTTCCTTCGAAATTACAAGCTGCTTCTCGTGCGGCATAAAATTCATCGTCCGCATATTGTGCAGGCGGTCAATAAGCTTTATAACCACGACCCGTATATCCTTCGCCATCGCCAGGAACATTTTTCTGTAGTTTTCCACCTGCTGCTCCTCGCGCGTGCTGTAGCGTATCTGCTTCAATTTTGTAACGCCGTCCACTATATCGGCGACCGTCTGCCCGAAAAGCAGCGCCACATCCTCCGAGGTGTACGGCGTATCCTCCACCACGTCGTGCAGCAGCGCGGCAGTAATCGCCGTCGCGTCAAGACCGAGCTGCGACGCGATATACGCTATCTGTACCGGATGCTCGATATACGGCGCGCCGCTCTTGCGGAACTGATTTTTATGCGCCGATTTCGCGAGCCTGTACGCAACATAAATCATGTCCGTGTTCGCGCCGGGATTGTGTGATTTTACCATTTCAATAATGGTGTCCACAAGTCTGTCGTTATCCTCCGGCGATTTCGGGATGTCTTCCGGAAGCTTCGCCGCTTCCTCTATTACCATTTCGCGCATAAAATCCTCTCCTTTCTGTGTTAAAATTTTAGTTTGTCGATGTGTTTGCGGTGTGCGTCGTAGGGGCGAACCGTGTTTGCCCGTGTTCCGTAACATCGTATGGCATACGGCGGACGTTAGCCTCCCTTGTCAAAGGGAGGGGGACCCACTCGATTTGCTTGCAAATCGAAAGGGTGGAGGGATTCATTTATACAGAAAACCGCATATTACAGCGATTTGTTATAATTGCGGAATCCCCTCGCCAACTTCGTTGGCCCTCTCCCCTTT
>CANQYQ010000155.1 GCA_947628155.1 uncultured Clostridia bacterium | reverse complement strand
CAAGGGGCGCAAGCAGAGCGTTCCCGTGAGCGAAAATCGCATACGGCGTGCGTTAGCCTCCTTTGACAAGGGGCCTTCGTATGGGCGGCCAATGACCGCCCCTACGACGCACGCCATAAATACTGCGATAAACATAAATTTATCCGGCTGCCGATAAAAAACGCCCATGTCTGTATTTCAAGACAAGGGCGTACATTCGCTCACATGTTAACCACTCTACATACATTCATATGCGCTCTCTGTTACGGGAGAACCCGGCTTGGCTTACTTCGCGGGCATAAGCCCCGTTTCGGCCGCGCGGCTCCGGAGTGATATTCGCTTCCGTTTTACTCGCCGCCGCGCTCACACCGTCCGCGGCTCGCTCATCGCTTTCAAATCAGGCTACTGTCTCCATCACAGCCTTTTGAATTTTTTATCATTATACAATACTTTTTTTATATTGTCAATACTCAGTTTATATCATCAAGCAGCTTTATAAGTCCCGCGCACATATTTCTGATACGGGTTTTGAACATATCGGTTTCGGATTTCAGCCTGAGCATTTCCTGATGACGTTTTATGTGCTCGTCGTCGATCTGTTTGGCAAGCCGCGTCGCGTCGAGCTTCGCGTTATTTATAATCATCTGCGCTTCGGCGCTTGCGTTGTCCTTCATATCCTTAGCGGTTTGCTTTGCCATTTCGACGGAGCGGGTCATTGATTCCTCCACCGACCTGTAATTCTCAACGGTTTTTGTAAGTATTCCGATCTTGTTTTTCAGAGATTGGTTCTCCTTCAGCAATGAATTATAGTCCTTTATGACGGCATCGAGAAAATCATCTACCTCATCGGGGTCGTAGCCGCGTATTTTTTTTGCGAAATCCTTGTTTTGAATGTCAACCGGAGTAATCATATCTGCCATCCTCTCTTAAATATATTTTTCCGCCGTGATGTGTAACCGTCCCTTGCGCGTTTCTCCGTCGGCGGAAAGAAATACAAATCTGCCGAATCCGCGTACGGATATTAAATCACCCTCGGATACGGCTTTGGAAACATCAACGCATTCGCGGTAATTGAGCTTTACCCTTTCGGCGTTTATCAGCTTCGCGCTTTGCGCTCTTGAGATACCGCACAGCGCGCCGACGACCGCGTCAAGCCTTAAAGACGCGCACACAGCGCCCATCCTTTCGCGCTTCGGCGCGGGTATACGCGCGTCGTCCATGCCGCATATCGTGACGACCGCGCCCTGGCCGCCGACCTTTGTGATATTTTCGGCGAGGTATTCGGCTATGTCCGCGCACACAAATACATATGCCGTTTTGCCGTCGATTATAATATCGCCTGTTTTTGAGCGATCAATACCTTGACCCATGAGCGTGCCAAGATAATCCCTGTGCGAAAGCTCGCGCGAATACCCGGACTCGATTTTAAGCACGCTTATCGGAAACTCGCCCGGCTCTTCCCATTCGGGGAATATGCCGAGGATCTTGCGCTCCGCTCCGTCATAGCCGCCAAAAAATTTTGCGGTATAGCCGAAAAAATTTACGTTTTCGGCAACGCAGCGCTGCTCGCCTCCGTCAAGGAACGCGCTAAACTGCGCCCGCGCGCTTCGCTCGCATTGTTTTATTAAATCACGTGCCCGCGCAATAACAAGCGCGTCGGTATTGTCCATATGTTTTACCTCAAACAAACAACGGGGCGCCGCTTCAGCCGCCCCGTATTTAATTATTATACATTCCAGTCAAAGTTGCTTCTCGTCTGTTCCTTCAGATTGTCACCCGAAATATCGATACCGTTGGGAGCCGCGACAAAAATGCCGCCCGATACACGGCGTACATTTCCGTTCAGGGCATACGCCGAACCTACTATAAAGTCTACAATTCTGCGCGCTTGGTCAATATCAAGCGTAGTCACGTCAAAAATAACAAGCCTGTCCCCTTTGATTTCATCGGCGATTTTCCCGGATTCCTCAAAGCTTTTCGGCTTTATGATACGGACCTTATTATTGGCCCCCTGAGAACGCACGGGTATTACCTTTGAGGTCCTGTTGGAAAACGAGGAAAACCTCTGCTTTCTCGGCTCCTCCTCATATTCCTCCTCGTCGTCCTCCATATATTCATCATCATAATATTCATCGTCATCCATGCCGATAAAATTCTTCACACTGTTTATAAAGCTCATAACCACATCTCCCTTTCACTTATTTCGAATAACTGCGTGCTCCAAACACCGCGGTTCCTACGCGTACCATAGTAGCCCCGCATTCTACAGCTGTTTCGTAATCTCCGCTCATGCCCATAGATAGACATTCCATACTAACATTATCGTATTTTTTTTGACTTATGTCAACAAAAAGCCTGCGAATGTTATCAAAATGTAAAGAATTTGTAACACAATTGTCGGTTTTTGGCGCAATTGTCATAAGTCCCTTGACTCTTATATTGCTTAAGCCGCCGGCGTGGGCGAGTATATCGGGCAGCTCCTCCGGAGTACAGCCCTGCTTTGTTTCCTCGCCGGAAATATTTACCTGGATAAGAATATCCATTATGATGTTATGTTTGGCGGCCTGACGGTCTATTTCATCCATAAGATGAACGGAATCGACGGAATGGATCATGCATACGCGGTCGATTATGTATTTTATTTTATTCGTCTGCAGATGGCCTATCATATGCCATTTTACGGGGTTTACGTCCGCGAATTTATCCCTGACCTCCTGCGGTTTGTTTTCGCCTATATCGGTTACGCCCGCGGCTATCGCTTCATTGATCTCTTCGGCCGTGCGGGTTTTCGATACGGCGATCAATGTAATTTCATCCGCGCTCCTTCCCGCGCGCTCGGCGGCCGCGGCAATATTTTTACGCACCTGTTCCAGATTTTCACTTATACTCATTTTTTTCACCTCTCGCCAATCATAATTCTGTCCACGGACGAAAGCATATGTTCCGCGCCGTCGGCGGAATCGACTATCGCGTATCCCTCGTCCGTATTGGAATAAAGAATTTCAACGTCGCATTCATACTGGCGGTTGTCGGACAGGCCGATCACGTACTGCCGCTGACCATCCTGCCTTATCGCCTGCGCGGGTACTTTATACCCGGAATAGCTTTCAAAGACGATTTCCGCATCCGCGTTGCGGTACGAATACGCGCCCTCGAAATAGTCCGAGCATTCTATAAGTACGAAGCAGCGTCCGTCCTTATTCTGTTCCTCCGTGCTGATATATGAAATTTTGCCCTTGCGTTCCTCGCGCGCGATATTGTTAAAACGAACCGTTACGGTATCGCCGATCTCCCTGTCCGCCATGGCTTTTTCGTCGGTGACAAGCAGAACGCCCCATTTGTGGTTGTTAACTATACAGCATACGAAGCCGCCCGATTCGACTTCGTCATAGCGGCCCTCCTGAGGCTTGACATCGCCGAGAGATTCGATATACTCGACGGAGTATTCCTCAACACGGTCGGCGCTTAAAACATCCTCCAGACCGTCAAAATAGGTCGTGAATACGCCGGAATTTTCGGCATAGCGTTCGCTTCGGCTGTTGCCGAGATGCGATTCAAGCGTTGATTTGCGCTGCTCAAGCTCCGTAAGCTCATCGGTCGTGGTGACGACCGAACCGGTACGGCGAAGGTTATTTATATCCTTTTTGTATTTTGCTATGCTTTCAACGTCGTTATCGCGCGCCGCGCCTATGATCTGAGCGGTGCGCGAGGCTATTTCGCTCTCTACGGAGATCGTGTCGGAGTTATAGCTCGCCGACGAAAGCGCCGCGCGCTCGCTGGCTATGCGCTTGTCGAGAGTATTCAGCTCGGTTATAACATCGGGGTCTACGCTGCTGTCATATATTGTGTATATCAGAGAGTCCTTTGACACGCGCGACCCGACAGCGGCATTATTGTACAAAATTCCGCCTCGGTCGGCATAATAGGCCATTTCGTCGCGGACGATGTACCCGCGCGCGGCAACGGCGTTCTCGTGAACCGCGCGTTCAAGCTCCTGCGACGATATGGGCGCGGCCGCGTATAAGGCGCCGTAGCCTAATATCACGGCCGCCATAAGGCATATAATTATGATAATTATTTTTTTCATGGCTTTTCCCCAAAATTCAACATATTATATTTATTATATATGTTTTTTCGCATAAATACAATAGAAAATATTGTTTGTAACGTTTTTTTAATTTTTGGAGGTAAAAAACAAACGCCCCGCAGGGGGCGCTGTAAAAAGCATAAATAATTATTGATAAAGAAATCGTGTCGTTTCCCGTTTAATATTATTCGTCGGGAGTTTCAAATGCTTCTTCCGGTTCCTCCGGCTTGTTTTCCACAAGCTCCATGCGGTTTACCGATACCTCGTACGCGGTTTTCGTAATCGTTTCTTCGTCGGAAACGCGCTTTTGGTAATTTCTCGATTGGATCCGTCCCCATATACGTACGTTATCGCCGACCTTCAGGCTTTTGGCAAACCTCGCGTTACGCCCCCACGCTATGATGGGTATGTAGTCGGACTTGTTGTAGCTGCGGTTCACGGCAATTAAAATATCGGTTATTTCTCTTCCGAACGGCGTTGTGCGGTAAACGGGAGTTTTGCAGATAAAGCCGTCGAGATAGAGCGAATTGGGGTTTTGCCCGCCGTTGTCCTCGCCGCACAGACGTATATCTTTGGCGAATACGGTTAAAAGCAAGCGGTTTTCGCCGTTTTCGTAGCTGTTGTACGAACGGAACTGCCCCGTAATTTCCACCTTATCTCCGTCGTGATATTCGCTGTCCATTATAAGCCGCTCCGAAATCATGACGCGTATATTGTCAAACGCGCCGGAAAGTCTCGGGATACGCACGGTAAAGGTGTAGAACTTCTCCGCGTATATTTCGTGGTTAAGGACAAACTCGCCCTCGATCGTTCCTATGATTACCGCCTGGTTGTTTGATAAAACGTTTTCCATTTTTGTATTAAACCTCCTCTGTTGTGTTTTAAATGTCATCAACTTATATCTATTCCGCCGACGGCATTTTTATTCTGATTAAATTGTATTATGCACATAATTTCTTTAGCTATACATAATTGTACCATAATTTTAAATAAAACGCAAGCGGTGAATGAGCTGTTTTGGAAAATTTATCGCGCCGCATAAAATGTTCAATAAAAACCGCGTAAAATTTATAAAAAAGCCTTGCAAATTTATTTTATATGTGTTATACTGTTCCACGGTGTGCGGATAACGCTTGTTTTCCGTGTAAAAATAGAAGAAGGCGTTTCCGAAAAAAGGCTCGGCGCGGAGCGCGGATCTTATATACGGCTCCGTAAAAATAGAGCGCGGCTTGCGGCGGATGATTTACAGGCTTGCAGATCCGCGTGTCATGCGGGCATTTGCGGGAGCGGGAACGAAAGGAGGAAAAAGCCGAAATGAAGGAGGGAATACATCCCGAGTACAAGCAGACGACTATAACCTGCGCGTGCGGTAACGTTATAGCGACGGGCTCGACGAAGGAGAATATCCAGGTTGAAATATGCTCGAACTGCCATCCGTTCTTCACAGGTAAGCAGAAGCTTGTAGATACGGGCGGACGTGTTGAGAAGTTTAATAAGCGTTTCAACAGAACAACAAAGGCGTAATTGGCGCCGAAGCGGAACAAATTTGACATTTTACTTTAACCTATGCTTGCGATGTCCGAATCACCAACGGTTTCTAAGCATACGGGGATGATTTATCATAGGAG
>CANQYQ010000154.1 GCA_947628155.1 uncultured Clostridia bacterium | reverse complement strand
GCACAGTCATGGCGGGCGGGAGGCCGGTCGTGATAGAGACAAAGGAGGAGGACGATTTCAGGCTTCTTCCCGAGCAGTTAAAGGAAAAAATTACGGACAGGACAAAGCTTTTGATACTGCCGTACCCGAACAATCCGACGGGCGCGGTTATGTCAAAGGCGGATCTGGAGGCGATAGCCGACGTTTTGGAGGGCACGGATATAATGGTGCTGTCCGACGAGATTTACGGCGAGCTTCGCTACAGCGACGAGGGGCATATCCCGTTTTCCAAGATTGGGAATATGCGTGAGAGGACGGTTGTGGTAAACGGCTTTTCAAAGGCGTTCGCGATGACCGGCTGGAGGCTCGGCTACGCGCTCGGGCCGGAGCGGATCATAAAGCTTATGACAAAGGTGCATCAGTACGGGATCATGTCGTCGCCGACGACGAGTCAATACGCGGCGATCGAGGCTTTGAGAAGCTGTGACAGCGACGTCGTTGAGATGTGCACCGAATACAATTACCGCAGGCGGTTCATTGTGGATGGATTCCGGGAAATGGGACTGTCGTGCTTTGAGCCGTACGGCGCGTTTTACGCGTTCCCGAGCATAAAGTCGCTCGGGATGACGTCGGATGAATTTTGCACAAAATTACTTGAGGAACAGCATGTCGCGGTAGTGCCGGGAACGGCGTTCGGCGAAAGCGGCGAGGGATTTATCCGCTGTTCATACGCATATTCGGTTGAAAATATTTCGGCGGCGCTTGAAAGGATAGGCAAATTCGTAGAGGAACACAGAAAATGAGGGGGAGAAATATGAAAACGAAGTATATATTTGTGACCGGCGGCGTTGTGTCGGGACTCGGCAAGGGCATAACCGCGGCGTCGCTGGGCAGATTGTTAAAGGCGCGCGGCTATAAGGTCACAATGCAGAAGTTCGACCCGTATATAAATATGGATCCGGGAACATTGAGTCCGTATCAGCACGGCGAGGTGTTTGTTACCGACGACGGTACGGAGACAGATTTGGACTTGGGTCATTATGAAAGATTTATCGACGAGAATCTGAACGTAAATTCAAATGTGACGACGGGTAAAATCTATTGGTCGGTCATCACGAAGGAGCGCCGCGGCGATTACGAGGGCAGAACGGTTCAGGTTATCCCGCATATTACGAATGAAATCAAGTCGCGCGTTTACCGCGCGGCGGCGGATACGGATATAGTTATTACGGAAATCGGCGGCACGGTCGGCGATATCGAGTCCACGCCGTTTTTGGAGGCGATACGCCAGGTATCGCACGAGGTCGGCAAGGAAAACTGCATGTACATACATCTGACGCTCGTGCCGTATCTCTCAACGTCGGGCGAACAGAAAACAAAGCCGACACAGCACAGCGTTAAGGAGCTTCTGAGCCTCGGTATCCAGCCGGACGTGATTGTTTTGAGAACAGAGAAGCCGCTTGAGGAGGGCACAACGGATAAAATCGCGCTGTTTTGCAACGTGTCGCCCGAGAGCGTTATACAGAATCTCGACCTCGATACGCTTTACGAGGTGCCGCTCGCTCTCGAGGAAGAGGGATTGGCGAAAACCGTGTGCAAGCGTCTGTGCCTTGAGGACAAAGAACCCGATTTGGACGCGTGGCGTGAGATGGTAGCGGTAGTCAAGGATTTGATGAACGGCGGCAAGGACGAGGTTACAATTTCACTCGTCGGGAAGTACGTCGCGCTTCATGACGCGTACATAAGCGTGGTCGAGGCGTTAAAGCACGGCGGGATCGCCAATCATACGAATGTAAATATCAACTGGGTCGACAGCGAGGGAACAACGCCGGAAACGGTTGATGAACTTTTGGGCCGATCCGACGGAATACTCGTTCCCGGCGGATTCGGAGACAGAGGAATAGAGGGTAAGATTTTGGCGGCGCGGTACGCGAGAGAGCATAATATTCCGTATTTTGGAATATGTCTCGGTATGCAGATCGCCGTTATCGAGTACGCGAGAAACGTGCTGGGATATGCCGACGCGAACAGCGCGGAGCTTGACCCGATGACGACGCATCCGGTTATAGACCTGATGCCGGAGCAGAAGGACGTCGAGGATCTAGGGGGAACGATGAGGCTTGGGCTTTATCCGTGCAAGCTTACAAGCGGTTCGCTTTCGGAGAAAATTTACGGCGACAGTCTTATATACGAACGCCACAGGCACCGCTATGAATTTAATAACGTTTACCGCAAGGAGATCACCGATCGGGGGATGGTGATCGCGGGTCAGTCGCCGGATGAGCGGCTTGTGGAAATGGTGGAGATCCCTGACCATCCGTGGTACGTGGGCGTACAGTTCCATCCGGAATTTAAGTCCCGCCCCAATCATGCGCATCCGCTTTTCGCGTCGTTTATCGCGGCGTCGCTTAAGAGGAACAAGGGAGAATAAGAGCGATCATATTAAAAACGAGGGAGATTGATTTATGATAAAAAGAAGAATAAGAATGGCGAATAAGAAGGGAATTTAATGAAGACGTATTTAAAGTATATCAAGCCCTACAAGCTGTTTTTCATTCTCGGACCGCTGCTTATGCTGACGGAGGTCGGCGGAGAGATAGTGCTCCCCAAGCTTATGGCGGGAATGATCGACAAGGGCGTGGCGTTTCATAACAGCGCGTTTATTATACGGCGCGCGCTTGAGATGCTCGGCTTTATCTGTATTCAAATCACCGGCGGTATTTTCGGGCACTTTTTCTCGATACGCGCGGCGATTAATTTTACCGCCGATGTAAGAGGCGGGGTATTTAAGAAGGTGCAGGAGTTTTCGTTTAAAAATATCGATAGCTTCTCGACCGGTTCGCTCGTCACGAGACTGACGAACGATATTACGCAGATTCAGAACTTTACGCGAATGCTGCTTATTATGGCGATGCGCTCGCCGGGTATGCTTATCGGCGGAATTATTATGGCGCTGTCGATCAATCCGAGACTGGCGCTTATACTTGCGGTTATTATACCCATTCTCGCGATTACGATAGCGTGCTTGTTAAGGACGGCGTATCCGAGGTTTGATTATATGCAGAAAAAGCTCGATTCGCTTAACTCCGGCATTCAGGAGAACATTACCAATGTCAGGGTCATAAAATCGTTCGTCAGAACGAAATACGAGATAGAGAAATTTGTCGCGGCCAACGGGGGATTGCGCGACGCGACATTGTCCGCGATGCGGATAGTGATCTGCACAATGCCGGTCATGACGCTCGCGATGAATATCGCGACGCTTTCCGTTGTATGGTTCGGCGGTAATTTCGTAGTCGGCGGCACGATGCAGGTCGGCGAGCTGACAGCGTTCACGACGTACATAGTTCAGATACTGATGTCGCTTATGATGGTATCGATGCTGATTTTGCAGTTTTCAAGAGCGGCGGCGTCGTCGAAGAGAATCACGGATGTGCTTAATACCGAGATCGATTTGACGGACACGAACGCGAAATACAAGGATAAGAAGGTTGAGAGCGGAAGGATCGAGTTTAAGAACGTCAATTTCCGCTATCATGAGAAAAATCCCGAAAATGTATTGAGTGACATAAACCTGACGATTGAGCCTTCATCGACGGTCGGCATAATAGGTATCACGGGTTCGGGAAAGAGTACGCTTGTTCAGCTTATCCCGCGCCTTTACGACGTCAGCGGCGGCGAGGTTCTCGTGGACGGCGTGAATGTAAAGGATTATTCCATACGGAATTTAAGACAGGGCGTTTCGATGGTTCTGCAAAAAAACGTGCTGTTTTCCGGTACGGTTGAGGATAATTTGCGCTGGGGCGATGAGAACGCCACGGACGAGGAGGTCAGGGCGGCGGCTGACGCGGCGCAGGCCGATTCGTTTTTGCAGAATTTCACAGACGGGTATAAGACGGAGCTCGGTCAGGGCGGCGTAAACGTGTCGGGCGGTCAGAAGCAGAGGCTTTGTATCGCACGCGCGCTATTGAAGAAGCCGAAGATCCTTATTCTTGACGACTCGACCTCGGCTGTCGATACGGCGACAGAGGCGAAGATCCGCGAGAGCTTCTACACGACGTTAAAGGATACGACGAAGATCATTATCGCGCAGCGTATTTCGTCGGTCATTGAGGCGGATAAGATAATTGTGCTTGACGAGGGCAGGATCGCCGCCGAGGGCACGCATGACGAGCTGTTAAAGACGAGTAAGGATTATCAGGATATCTATTACTCGCAGATGGAGAAGGAGGTGTCGGAATAATGCCTCCAGGAATGAGACAGGGAAAAGGGCCGGACGCGCGCAACAAATACAGCGGAAAGCCAAAGAATACATCGGCGACGATAAAGAGGCTGTTTTCGTATTTAAACGAATATAGGCTTAAAATAGGGTTTGCGTTTTTATGCGTGCTTGTGTCAACGGCATCAAATTTGGCGGGTTCGTATATGTTAAGGCCTATCATAAACGGACTTGTGGAGGAAGGTTTATCGGCAGAGGAAAAAATCGCGGCGCTGCTGTCGAGAGTGGCAATGATGGCGGTCATTTATCTGTTCGGCGTGCTTGCCAACTATATGCAGCAGCGTACGATGATAGGCGTTTCGCAGAACGCGCTGTTTAATCTGCGCGGAGAGCTGTTTACAAAGATGCAGCGGCTGCCGGTACGGTTCTTTGACACGCATACAACGGGCGAGGTCATGAGCCGGTATACAAATGACGTGGATACCATAGGCGAAATGCTTAATACCACGGTAGTGCAGATTTTCCAGGGCGCGATACAGCTTTTGGGAACCTTGGCACTCATGCTTTACACAAACGTTTTCCTCACGATAGTGACGCTTGTGACAACGCCGCTGATGGCGTTTGTCGGGACGACTATCGCGAAAAAGTCGCGCGCGTACTTTAATGAACAGCAGTCCGCGCTCGGTGTGGTGAACGGGTATGTTGAGGAAACGGTAACGGGACAGAATGTCGTTAAGGTATTCTGCCACGAGGACAGGATAGTCGAGGGCTTCACGGAGCGCAATGAAAAGCTGCGTGACGCGCAGGTAAGAGCGCAGTTTATCGGCGGGATCATGGGCCCGGTAATGAACGCGATGGGGCAGTTAAGCTATACGCTCATCGCGACAGTAGGCGCGCTGCTGTGCCTCACGACAGGTATAACAAGATTGGACGTGGGCGGATTATCGGTGTTTGTAAACTATTCGCGTCAGTTTGCGCGGCCCATAAATGAGCTGTCGCAGCAGATGACGGTTATTATGTCCGCGCTCGCGGGCGCGGAAAGAGTGTTCGAGGTTATGGACGCGCCGAATGAGTATGACGGATTAGAGGGCGATATTGAGCTTAAGCATGTTCATGGCGATGTGGTCGTCGATAATGTGACATTCGGATATAATCCGGATAAGACGATACTGAAAAATATTTCCATGTATGCGCATCCGGGTCAGAAAATCGCGCTTGTCGGCTCGACCGGCGCGGGAAAAACTACGATCATGAACCTTATTACGCGGTTTTATGACGTAAATTCGGGAACTATAACGGTGGACGGTATTCCGATTGAGAAATTGACGAAGGACAGTCTGAGAGAAAATATCGCGATGGTTTTGCAGGATACGCATCTGTTTACCGGAACGGTTATGGAGAATATCCGTTACGGCCGTCTTGACGCGACCGACGCGGAGGTTATGCGCGCGGCGAAAACCGCGAGCGCGCATATGTTTATAAAGCATCTGCCGCTGGG
>CANQYQ010000153.1 GCA_947628155.1 uncultured Clostridia bacterium | reverse complement strand
CCGGCGACGACGTTTACGAGGACTTTTTCGAAAAAATGTCGGCGGAGGAGGTCAAGGAAATCCTTGACGCCGCGAGAATCGGCGATTGAGGCATAAACAGTATAGGAAAAGGGGAGAAGGAAACAAAAAACGCGGGAATCCCCGCGTTTTTTCATCGTTTTTCCGACAAAGCCTTTATAATATCCTCATACAAATCCGCGTAGCACTCCTTGAACCGCCTCGCCATCGTTTCCGCGTCATCGCGCGTTCCGGCAAAAAGATTAAGCTCCATAAGCTGTGTTTTATCGTCGTCGTAGAGCGCGCACTCGACGCGGTAATCGCCCTTCGTATTCACGGGCACGATATTGCTCCTGACAGCCTCGCGGCGGCGCTTGGCGATAAACAGCCGCTTTATCGAATCCTCTATCGGCTCGCGTATATAGACCGGCACAATACGCGTGAAAAAGTCGGACGTATTCTCACCCTTTTTCGTTATCGCGTATACCTGGCGGCGTTCGCTTTCAAGCGACGCGGTAACATGCGCGGTGGTGACGAGATTATCGAGCGCAAGCTGGAAATCAGGATAGCTTATGTTGCAGTTGTCGAGCACGAGATTTAATAAATCGTCATACGCGAGCGGCATATCCGCGTTATAGAGCGTGTATAAAATTATAAACTGTATCAATACGGAATCGTCAATTTCTCTCTGGTAAAGCATATTTTTTCCTCCCGAAAAATATTTACAAATACAGTATAGCATAAATCAGAAAAAAATGGTATAATAATTTTAAATAAATTTTTGCGGAGGTAAAATATGCCTAAAAAATTAACGCCGGAGGAGGAAAGGGCGCGTGTGCTTCAAATGTATTCGCGCGAGAATGAACTGCGTGTTTCGGGAATAGAATACATAGCGGGGGTCGATGAAGCGGGCCGCGGTCCGCTCGCGGGGCCCGTGTTCGCGGCGGCGGTGATACTGCCGCAAAACGAGATGATAGAGGGTCTTAACGATTCGAAGAAATTAAGCGAAAAGCGCCGCGAGGAGCTGTTTGATATAATACGCGAACGCGCGGCCGCATACTCGGTATTTTCCGTCGACGAGAGGCGCATAGACGAGATAAATATCTTAAACGCGACAATGGAGGCGATGTCCGGCGCGGTTTCGGGACTTAAAATACAGCCGGGATACGTGCTTATCGACGGCAATAAATGTCCAAAAATCGGTATCCCGTGCGAATATATGATAAAGGGCGACGCGAAATCCGCGTCCATAGCCGCCGCGTCGATACTGGCGAAGGTGAGCCGTGACCGCTTCATTAAAGAAATCGCGGAAAAATATCCCGAATACGGGTTTGAAAAGCACAAGGGATACGGCACAAAAGCGCATACCGACGCGATATTGAAATACGGACCGTGTGAGATTCACAGGCGCACATTTTTGAAAAAGCTTTTAGGAGATAAATGATGAATAATAGGGAAATCGGCGCGTTCGGCGAAAGGGCCGCGTGCGAATATCTGGAGGATCGGGGCTGCGAAATATTAGAGCGCAATTTTACGCTTAAAACCGGAGAGATCGATATAATCGCCGATGATGACGGCTGCTTGGTTTTTGCCGAAGTGAAAACGCGGCGCGGCACATTTTTCGGCGAACCATCGGAGGCGGTCAATTACCGCAAGAGGGAGCATATACGCCGCACCGCTATGCTGTATCTGGATTCGCTTGACAAGGATATGCGCTTTGACGTTATCGAGGTTTTCTATTCGATAGGCCCGGACGGTATGCGCGCCGAAAAAATAAATCATATAAGGAATGCGTTTTAATATGGAATATAGTATTTTTGACGCGCACTGCGATACGCTGTGCAAAATGGCGGACGAGGGCGCGGATTTTTACGAGAACGACTGCGAGGTCGATTTTAAGCGTATGAGCGCGTATAAATCATATACTCAAGTCATGGGCTGCTATATCGCGCCCGAATATCGGAAGTCGGCCAAGCGGCGCACTATGACGCTGATCGACACATATCATAAGGCCGTGGACGGCGTTGATTTGGGAAATGTAAAAACAATTCTGAGCATTGAGGGAGGCGAGGGAATAAAGACCATCGCCGATTTGGAACGCTGTTATTCCCTCGGTGTGAGGATGGCGGCGCTTACATGGAACCATTCGAACCATATCGCGTCCGGCGCGCATGAGCGCGATATGGAGCGCGGTCTGACAGACTTCGGTAAAACAGTCGTGCGGCGCATGAACGAGCTTGGAATGTACATAGACGTATCGCATTTAAACGACCGCTCGTTTTACGATATCGCCGACGCTTCCGCCATGCCGCTGATCGCGTCACATTCAAATTCGCGCGCGGAATGCGATCATGTGCGCAACCTGACTGACGATATGTTTAAAATAATCGTAAGCAGCGGCGGCTGCGTGGGGATCAATCTGTATCCGGTATTTCTCACAAATACGCGTAGAGCTGTGATCGACGATATTGTGCGCCATATTGAGCGGTTTATGGAGCTGGGCGGGGAAAACCATATCGGCATAGGCGCGGATTTTGACGGCACCGACGGCTGCCTGCCCGACGGAGTGCGCGGCTGCGAGGATCTGCATAAAATATTCGACAGACTTTCGCAAATGAATTACACTACGGAGCAAATAGAGAAAATCAGTCATGAGAATTTTGAAAGGCTGTTCGGATGATCCGAAGAAAAAATATAAAATTTCCCTTGACAATGTGTTTAAAAGGTGGTATTATAATATCCGTGCTAATACAGTCGGCATATGCGCCAGTAGCTCAGCTGGATAGAGTGTTTGGCTACGAACCAAAAGGTCGGGGGTTCGAATCCCTTCTGGCGCGCCATGCAAAAAACCGCGTAAATGCTTGAAAGTCCGGTGTTTATGCGGTTTTTTGTGTTTTTGCACGTCTGCAAAATGTGGTAAATTATGTTAAAATATAGCATAAAATTTTTAGTCAAATGTACAAAAGTTAGTCAGGTTTTCAGCGGTATACGCGTTTAATTTGTTCGCGGTATCGCGCAAACGGTTCGCGCGGATATGCGTGTAAATGTTTTGCGTGACCGTTATATCGCTGTGCCCCATTAAATGCCGTGCGTCCTTAACATCTATACCCGCCTCAAGCAGGATAGTTGCGTAAGTGTGGCACAGCTGGTGAGCCATGATGTTCAGACCCGTTTCCTCGCGGTATCTGTCCCACCGCCGCTGATATGCGCTATACGACAGCGGACGCGAGCCGTCAACGGAAAACAGATAATCGCCCGGCTTACCGGCAGAGATTTTGTCCGGCAGCACATCGGGGATAATAACATTCCGTATGCCGCTCTTGGTTTTTGTAGTCTTTAATTTTGCGTTGTTTCCCTCGTGGTATACCGACTTTAAGCATTTGCTTCATTTCGCCGCGTATTTCGGCTTTATCTTCTGTGTCAAGCTGTTTGTACATGTATAATATAAACTGGTCGGGATCTGTCTTGCCTTGTATCGCAGTATCGGGCACCTGATAAGACTGCACAAGCGCTCTGTTAGGAATATCGGATTTCCCGAACAGATAATCAATATCAACGTTAAAAAAATCCGCAATATTTTCTACTATTTCCAGACCAGGTTCGCGCTCTCCGCGTTCATACATATTAATGCTGCTTTTTGAGATACCTAAAAAGTCCGCCAGTTTTTGTTGGGAAAGTCCCTTTGAGTTTCTCAACTCCCTTAAACGTAGTGAAAAGCTCGGCATTCATATCACCTCAACAATATTATACACAAAAAGTGCACGAAACACAACGGCAAAAGTGTGCTAGAAGTTAAAGGTATATTTACTCTGATGCAGGCAAAGAAGATAGGCGGCGCATATTCATGCGAGGGCGGATTTAAAGGCGTACAAGGACTTGGGAGCGCGGGAGTATAAATATCTCGCGACGCTCGATTATCGGACGTGCGAGGTGTGTCAGCCGCTCGACGGGCGTGTGTTTAAGCTGTCGGAGGCGCGCGAGGGCGATAATTATCCCACGATGCACCCGCGCTGCCGGTGCACGACGACGCTGAATATCGATTACACCAACCGCCGCGCGCGATCCGCTGACTGGGAAAAGCGAGCTTGTGGACGGAAGTCTGACGTACGAGGAATGGAAAAAGGGCTTATCGCCGGAGCAGCGCGACGCGTTGGAGCTGACACGGAAAAAGGACAGCCGCAAGAGCGCGGATAAACTGAAAGCGGCGGTTGACAAATCCAGCGGAAGTGATATAATAAAAGCAAAGAATGTCGAAACGGCGGTAAGCGATGTGAATTTTGTTGGAAAAATTGACAGGGAAATATACAAATGCGTTACGGAAGATATCGTTACGGACGAGGTCATTATCACCGATGAGCGCATAGCACATATAAAAGAACATCATCCGGGGGACTATGAGGCATATTTTAAATATGCCGGTGAAATATTAAAGCATCCGGATTACATTTTGGAAGCGAACAAGCCGAATACAGCGTTTATTTTAAAACGTGTCATTGAAAACGGACAGGACTATCAAATGATTTTAAGGTTAAAAACTTCCAATGAGCCTATTGATTACAAAAATTCAATATTGACATTTTTAAAAATTGACGAAAAACGTTTTCGTCGCTATTTGAGAACTAAAAAAGTTCTTTACAAATCAGAATAATTGTGATATAATAAATGTGCAGTAAAAAGGTTATTCGAGGTGGACAATTTCGTGGCGTCCACGCGCCGATGGTAAGACAAGGGTTTTGCTCTGAGAGATGCAGGAGAATGCCACGCCTGCCGAATAACATTTTGTATTAAAACCGCTTTGAGAAATCAAGGCGGTTTTTCTATGGAAAAATTGAATATCGTTTACAAGCACATCGTCGGATGTGCTTTTTATATGCGCATATTGCCCTAAGTACGGCGTAAAACTGCTTAATATTTTTTTCAAGGAGGGTTTCATGATGGATGAAACTACGACGGCAACTGTCGGGGGTTCGGCGGGGGCGGATAACGCAACCGGGCAGAGCAACCAGCAGGGGCAGCAGAGCGGCGGAAATGCCGCGCAGGACACAAAAACATATACGGCCGAGGAATTCAGGCGGAAACGGACCGACGCGTTACGGAGGCGGTAAAGACCGCGAACGCGAAAGCCGCGGAGGAGTTTGAAAAACGTCTCGCGGCGGAGCACGAGAAGTGGGAGAAGCAGTCGAAAATGACGGCGGCGGAACGCGAGGCGGCTCGGAAGGCGGAGCAGCTGATTGTAGCAGCGCTTTTCCTGAAGTGTTTAAGGCTGTAAATTCGCGAATAACATTAGGTGCGAATGAAGCTTTTGCCCCTGACGGCGGCCCTTGTTACGCGATTACCGACGGCGGAGTGTTTACCGGCTGTAATATTACGCTTAAGCTGGAGCTGGGAATAGGAGGATTATCATGATATACATTTGCAAATCAATAATCGAACGCGGTAACTGCGACGCGGAGGAAATGCGGGACAAGCTCGACGTGTTCCTGCTCGCGAATAGGATCACACAGGAGCAGTACAAGGAACTGACGGCGCTGATTACGGCTTGACAAAAAACAACATAATATGCTAAAATGGTATTGACAAGAGAATACGGATAAGGACGTTAAGGGCGGTTTTGTCACTCTCTTATATAAGGGGGTGATATTATGGACATGAATTTACTTGTGCATTTGATGATTATTATCGTCGTGTTAGAGATAATTCGTA
>CANQYQ010000152.1 GCA_947628155.1 uncultured Clostridia bacterium | reverse complement strand
ATATGTACGACGCTGTTATGTCTCGCGCGGACGCGGATATAATTGTTAAGGCGGCGGCGGTATCGGACTATACCCCTGTAAAAGCGGCGGAAAACAAAATAAAAAAATCCGACGGCAGTCTGTCGATCGAGCTAAAACGCACGGCGGATATTTTGAGATCGCTCGGCGAAAACAAGCGCCCCGGTCAGATCATATGCGGATTTTCGATGGAAACGGAGGATTTATTGAAAAATTCACAAGCAAAGCTTATCTCCAAAAACGCCGATATAATAGCCGCGAACAGCATTGCCGCTCAGGGCGCGGGATTCGGCACGGACACAAATATTATCACGCTTATTACGCGTGATAAAATCACGGAGCTGCCGAAAATTACGAAGGATGAGGCGGCGCATAAAATCTTTGACGCGATAATGAAAATAAAAGCGAACGGGGTCGTTTAAGACCCCGTTTTTGTGATGCATGAAATGCTTTTATTCCTTTTCCTCAAGCCATTTTAATTTCTGCGCGCACGCGCGGCGCATTATGCTTTCAAGCTCTTCTCTGTCCTCGTTTTCCGTCGCGGCGGCCATTTTTTCAAGACTCGCCTCCATCTCGCGTATGCGCTTTACAAGCTCGGTTTTATTTTCTATAAACAGCTCGCTCCACATTACCTCGTTTATTTTCGCGACGCGCGTGCAGTCGCGCAAAGAGCCCGCGCTGAAAAACGTCGAACGTTCGATCATGGGATTATCGCACAGCGCGACCGCCACGACGTGCATAAGCTGCGACGTGTACGCGATTATCGCGTCATGCTCCGGCGCGGTCGTCGTAACGACGTATTTGCAGCCGATATATTCCGCCAGCTCCCGTACAAGCGCTATGCTCTCCGGCTTATTCTTCGGCGTGGGCGTTATAAGAAACGACGCCTTATTAAACAGCGTATCGGTCGAGGACTGATATCCTCCGACCTCGCGGCCAGCCATCGGGTGCGCGCCCACAAAATCAACAGTGTCCGGCAGTATCTCGGCGAGTGAGTCTATCATAAACTGCTTTACGCCCGAAACGTCGGTTATGACCGCGCCCGGCTTTATGCGGCCGACATTTTCGCGCACCATATCCACGTTTAACTGCGGGTACAGGCACAGTATTATTAGATCCGCGTTTTCCATCGCGTCGCCCGCGTTTTGGTACCCCTCGTCTATTACGCCGTCCTTTTTCGCGAGCGTGAGCGGTTCGGCCGATCGGTTATACGCTATTACCTCGCAATTGTGAAAACCGCGCAGCCGCCGCGCTATCGAGCCGCCTATCAGGCCTAATCCTATTATCGCTATTCTCATTTTCGTCCCTCCGATATGTGAATTTAATCGTGTCCGCATAAAATAAATTTGTGGATTTTTGGTTTCAGCTAAAACACGGCATAAATTCGCGGACTTACTAATGTAAGTCAATGGCCTTTAACGAAGCATGATCTGAACTTTGCCAAACAGACGTGATCTTAGCTTTATGTGAACACTCTCTGATTATAGCACATTTTCATAAATTTCACAACCCGTCAGCAAAAAAGTTTCCGTAAATTTATATTAATATTTCCGATTCGCTTGACGCGGCGGGGTAAAAAATGGTAGAATAAGTAACCGAAGCGTGTTCATATAAAACAGATATGCGGATTTTTTGAGCATAAATCCAGCCAAGACACGGCATAAATTCGCGGACCCACTAACGTAAGTCAGGAATTTCTAACGAAGTATGCGCGGGTTTTTGCCAAAAAGACGTGGTTACAGCTTTATATAAGCACGCTCCGTACAAGCAAACTCAATTGGAGGGAGAGCAATGTTTTTAGCTGACAAGTGGGATGATTACATATTAATCGACGCATGCGGCGGCGAAAAGCTCGAATACTGGGGCAAATATCTTCTGCGCCGTCCCGATCCGCTGGCGGCATGGTCGCCTCGTTCGGAGAAAGCGCTGTGGAATAAAACCGACGCGACATATCACCGCTCACCGTCCGGCGGCGGAAGCTGGGAATATTTCAATAAAAAAATCCCCGACCGCTGGCAGATACGCTACCGCGATCTGACATTCAACGTAAGGCCGACGGGTTTTAAACATACTGGCCTGTTTCCCGAGCAAGCGGTAAACTGGGACTGGTTTTCGGAGCTTATAAAATCGGCGTCCCGCCCCATACGCGTATTAAATCTGTTCGCCTATACCGGCGGCGCGACTGCCGCGGCATTGGCGGCCGGCGCACAGGTCGTTCATGTAGACGCCTCAAAGGGCATGGTAACATGGGCAAAGGAAAACGTAACCTCATCCGGACTTGCGGACAAGCCTGTGCGGTACATCGTGGATGACGCAAAAAAATTCGTCCTGCGCGAGCAGCGCCGCTCACGCGTATACGACGCGGTCATAATGGATCCTCCCTCCTATGGCAGGGGCCCGTCCGGCGAGGTATGGAAAATAGAAAACGAGCTGTACCCGCTTGTGTCCGAATGTGTAAAGCTTTTATCCGATAAGCCTTTGTTTTTCCTGATAAATTCGTATACCACAGGACTTAGCGCGCAGGTTTTAACAAATATTTTAACAATGACCGCCGCAAAAAAATTCGGCGGAAAAACAGAGGCGGAGGAAATAGGACTGCCGATGAAATCAAACGGGCTTGTGCTGCCGTGCGGTATAAGCGGCAGGTGGACAGGAGTTTAAAAATGCTTGAAACGAAGGATTTATATTTCCGCTACCGCGGCGACGACCCCGAAACGGGTGACGCCGCGTATGATGAGATACTTCACGGAATAAACCTAAATATAGAAAAAGGGTCTTTTACGGCCGTACTCGGTCATAACGGCTCCGGCAAATCAACGCTTGCCAAACACTTTAACGCGATCTTGCTGCCGTCGGGCGGCAAGGTATATGTCAAGGGCATGGACACATCCGACGAAAACAATCTTTTTGGGATACGCTCAACGGCCGGGATGGTGTTCCAGAACCCCGACAACCAGATAGTCGCGGCGATCGTCGAGGATGAAGCGGCGTTTGCGCCGGAAAATTTGGGCGTACCTCCGGCCGAGATCCGAAAAAGAGTTGACGAATGTCTCGAAATTGTGGGAATGACGGAATTTGCGCATTCCGAGCCGTCCAAGCTTTCAGGCGGACAAAAGCAGCGCGTCGCGATAGCGTCGGTTCTGACGATGGAGCCGGAATGCATAATTTTGGATGAGCCGACGGCGATGCTCGACCCCAAAGGACGCGGTGAAGTAATACAGACTATACGCAAGCTCAACCGCGAAAGAGGCATGACGGTGGTGCTCATAACCCATTATATGGACGAGGCCGTTCTTGCCGACCGCGTAATCGTCATAGACGACGGAAGCATCGCGCTTGACGACGTACCGAAAAGGGTTTTCCCGCATGTGGAGCGGCTTAGGGAGCTCGGCCTGGACACGCCTCAGGTAACGGAGCTTTCGTATATGCTCCGCGCCGACGGATTCCCGCTGCCCGACGATATTTTAACCGTTGACGAGGCCGCGGAGGAATTATTAAAGCTGTTTGGAAAGATGAAAAAATGATAAAGACGGAACATGTAAATTATATATATCAGCCGGGCATGGCTTCCCAAAGGCAGGCGCTTTACGATATTTCCATGGAAATCGCCGACGGAACTCTCAACGCGCTTATCGGGCATACCGGCAGCGGCAAATCGACGCTGATACAGCATTTTAACGCGCTCGTGCGTCCGACCTCGGGCCGCATTTTCATAGATGGGACCGACGTCACCGATAAAAAAACCGACCTGCGCGAGATACGCCGCCGCGTCGGACTGGTATTCCAGTACCCGGAGCATCAGCTGTTCGAGGAAACAGTTGAAAAGGATATAGCGTTCGGACCGAAAAACCTCGGTTTATCCGAGGCTGAAATAACACAGCGCGTTCACCGCGCCGCGGCGGCCGTGGGTTTAGATGAAAAATATCTGCAAAAATCCCCGTTCGAGCTATCGGGCGGTCAGAAGCGGCGCGCCGCGATAGCCGGCGTACTGGCGATGGATCCGCATGTACTGATCCTTGACGAACCCACGGCCGGACTTGACCCCAAAGGCCGCGACGCTGTTCTCGGCATAATAAAAAAGCTGCACGCGGAAAATCCGCGAATGATTATAATCTTCGTATCGCATTCCATGGAGGACGTGGCAAAAACGGCCGAATACGTATACGTAATGAACAAGGGCCGACTGGCTATGAGCGGGTCAACCTCCGAAATCTTTGCGCGCGGGAACGAATTGGTCGAAATGGGGCTGAACGTTCCTCAAATCACGCTGCTCGCAAATAAGCTGCGCGAGGCGGGCATACCTCTTCCAAGGGATGTGTATACCGTAAAACACGCTGTAAGCGAAATAGAAAAGCTTTTACGGCAATGATCACAGGCATGTATACAAACGAAAAAGCGGCCTCAAAGCCGCTTTTTGCTATGGAGAAAAATTTATGAAAACAACAAACCATCAATATTTCGTTGTTTCTCAATAACATACCGCCGGCAGTTTACGGGGGAGTGCACCGCCGACCATATTGTTATTATGATTTACAGTATAAATCCTTTTTCTTAAAAAAACCTTAAAAAATGGAACTTTTGGAAATTTATTTCAACTTTCCTATTACCGGCTCAAAGCACACCCCGTCCGTCAGCGGGATATCATGCTTTTCCGTCTCCTCAACGCATAGCTTCACAAACCGCGCCGCCTTTTTTACGCTTTCCGTAAAGTCCGTGCCCTTCACCGCCTCGGCGGCGATGACCGCCGCGAAAATATCGCCTGTTCCCGACCGGAACACGCCCGCCCTTTTCTGCCTCGGAACACTGAATCCGCTTTCATCATCATATACGGCGTTCGCTATATAACTCCCCATCGGGATCCCCGATATAACCACCTTTTTCGCGCCAAGCGCGCAAAGCCGCCCAGTTAACCCGCGCAGCTCCTTTATTGTCCATCCGTCCTTCCTGTACGGCGTTCCCGTAAGCATACACGCCTCTGTCATATTCGGCGTAAGTATATCCGCGCGAGCCGCAAGCCGGCGCATCTTCTCGCACATTTCCCGCGTATACGTCGGATACGCGTGTCCGTCCTCGCCCATCACCGGGTCAATAACGACCGTCGTGCGCGAATCCGCGAAATAATCTATAAAATCCCCTACAATGCTTATCTGCTCCGCCGAGCCCAGGAATCCCGACGCTATGCCCTCGAACCGCAGATCAAGCTTTTTCCATTCATTTATATAGCTTTCCATATACGGGGTAAAGTCCCGGAAATAAAAGCTGTCAAAGCCGGTATGATTTGAAAACACCGATGTGGGCAGAGGGCAGCACTGTACGCCCAGATGCGATATTATCGGCAGCGCCACGGCAATCGAGCATTTTCCGAATCCCGATATGTCATTTATGACCGCGATTTTTTTCTGGTTGTTATGCGACATTTCTACACCCCCGTTTTCGCTTATGACATTATACTACGTGACGTTATAAAATGCAAATAAATTTTACGTGGAATTAACCGAAATCTTGTCTTCGTATTCTGTTTGATTATTCAAAAACAGCGAAATTTATAATATTATGTTATGATATAATTGATGTGAGACAAAAAAAGATGAGAATAGTTCCTAAATGTGATATAATGTTTAGTAAGTACAAAAAACAAATATCAAAGGAGCTATTCTCATGATTAGTATATCAGATATTGCGCGATTTCGTCAACGGGTAATTAAA
>CANQYQ010000151.1 GCA_947628155.1 uncultured Clostridia bacterium | reverse complement strand
CCCCCCCCCCCCCTACTGTCAAGTTAAAAATCCGAGGTTTTTATCGAATTTATATAATTTTGTCATTTTTGCACAAAAAATATCCCTCATTTTGTGCATAAGGGATATATTCCCTTATGTCCTCCTGCCGCTATTTTTCATAATATCAATCTTCTTTATGTAAAATTTTCAAATATTCCTCCAAACAGAGTCCGCGCTTGTATATTTCCTCGGCCGCGGCAATTCCCACATATCTGAAATGCCACGGCTCGTTGCTTATACCGGTTATGTTAACCTTATCCGGCGGATAGCGGCGGATAAATCCGTATTTATGCGCGTTCGATTTCAGCCAGCTCCACACGATATCGGGCGATTGCAGCGCCGCGTCAACGCTTGTAATATCGACCGCAAGTCCCGCCTGATGCTCGCTTGTACCCGGGAGCGCCGCCCATGTTTTCGCGGTTTCATATGCCTCGTCGGGCGCATAACCCTGATTTATAAATTCCTCTGTTTTCTGATCCAGCTCCGCTTGCTGTTCCCCGCTTGTCCTGTACGATGAGGATATTGCCGGTAAAATGCCCTGATCCCTCGCGTCGTCAAACATTCTTTGCAGATACGGATAAACGCGGCTGTCAATTTTATGGCCGTTTTCAAGCTGTGTCAATTCCACGCTGAAATTATCGGGCAAAGGATTGTCTGCGTTTATAAGCATTAGCTGCCAATCATCGTCCGCCGATGAAACGGCGGCCTCGTCTATCGGATCAACGAACAGGGATATTTCCGTCTTGATATGCCGGAATATTTTTCCGTTTGCAAGCTGTGTTACCGCAAGAGTTAAAATCAGTGCGCAGCAGCCAAACATTATGACCGCACCCATACACCCAAATCCCGATTTATGTTTCATAATACCTGCCTCCCAAAACAAAAAAGTCTTTATCCTAATTATAAGGAATAAAGACTGTCAATTCTTTAATATTAAATTGAGAAATTCCTAAGAAAACATTAAGATTTTCATAAGGCCGGTATGCGGACGGTAAACGTGGTAATTTCATTTTCGCTTTCGGCGGTGATCTCGCCGCCGTGCAGCGTCACGATTTCCTTCGCTATCGCGAGCCCCAGTCCCGCGCCGCCCGTGCCGGTCGGACGGGATTCGTCGGCTCTGAAAAACTTTTCAAAGACCGACTGCAGCTTTTCCTTCGGAATGGTTTTGCCTTTGCTGCTTACCGAAATAACGATATCCGCGCCGTCTCTGACGGCGTTGATCGTGATTACAGTGCCGGGATAGCTGTACGACACGGCGTTGCGCAGAATATTGGAAAAAACCCGCGCGAGCTTTTCCGCGTCCACGCGGCCCGATAAATTTTCGTCCGCGTTAAGCTCGATGCCGTTGCCGTGCCGTTTAAGAACGGGATAAAATTCGTCCGTTAATTGCAGCAGCATATAATAAATATCGGTGTCTCGCTTATCCAAGGTTATCTCCTGCAGATTGTATTTCGTTATCTCGAAAAACTCGTTTATCAGCTTTTCAAGCTGAAGCGATTTTTCAAGCGTTATGTCAAGATACGCGTCAGCCTTGTCCTTGGGCATGCCGGGCGATTCCTTTAAAAGACTGATATAACCTATAACGGACGTTAAAGGCGTATGGATATCGTGGGCGAGATATGTGATCAAATCGTTTTTCCTTTTCTCCGCTTCGTCCGCCGCTCTTTTCCTTTGACGCAAAGTACGCTTTACGGTATTTAGCGTGTCCTCGGTCGCCGACATTTCCGGCGGCAGGAGAATTGCCTTGTCGTCCTCCGTCAAAAGCTCGTCTATACCTTGATTTATCGAGGTAAAATATTTTGTGAACCAATTGAGGAAAAAGCGCAGCATTATCAGGAATATTACCGCGACCGCGATGATCCATATGATTTCGGTGAAGTTTCGGAAATAATGCTGATAAATATTCTCCGCCGTAACGCGGTCCATGCCGAGCCGCAGCAGAACGCGCAGCGCGAAATCCCAGCCTCGGCCTTTCCACAAAAGCTCGTACAAAGCGAATACGATCGCGATTGCGGCGGCGGTCAGAACGAAAAACCGCGCGTAAATTTTCGATTTCAGATTTGAATATTCCGATTTATCCTTATTTCTCAATCTTATACCCCACTCCCCATATGGTTTTTATGATTGGCGCGCCGTCCATCTTTTCCCTTAAATGGCGAATGTGAACGGTAATTGTATTGCTGCTCTTGCTGTAATATTCGTCCTTCCATATCCTGTGAAACAGCTCCTCCGAGCTTACCGCGCCGCCCTTGTTTTCCAACAGGATTTGAAGTATCGAAAATTCCGTCGGCGTCAGCGCAAGCAATCTTTCGTTTAAAAAGCACTCGTGCGTTTTTATGTTCAGCGTTAATCCCGAATGTGTAATAACCTCTTCCCCGCCGCCGGTCCCGGCAATATTGTATTTTTTGTACCGGCGAAGCTGCGCCTTTATTCGCGCGACCATCTCGAGAGGTTTAAACGGCTTTGTGATATAGTCGTCCGCGCCGAGCGTCAAGCCGGTGATTTTGTCGGTTTCCTCGTTTTTTGCGGTGAGCATAATGATTGGGTAATTATATTTCTCACGGATTTTTTGGCACAGCGTAAACCCGTTTATATCCGGCAGCATTATATCGAGAACGGCAAGGTCAAATTCGGTAGAGTTAATGCTTTCGAGCGCGTCAAGCGCCGAGTAAAATTTGAATACCGAGTAGTTTTCGTTTTTCAAATACAGCTCAATTAAATCAGCTATTTCCTTTTCATCGTCTATAATAAGTATCTTTTCACTCACGCGTATCACTCCTTTTCCTTCCGCTTTTCCGCGGATTTCCGGATAACCGATCGACCGATAAAATCATTATATACGAATCGGTTATCCCGTAATAAAGAAACCTTCCGTTTACCGGAAGGATACAATTACGGGATCTGCGGGCGGGATGCTTGTACGCAAAACGCCGGCATATCGTCCGTAATTTTAAAGTCCGGCGGTACATTTTATGGGCGCGAAAACGGACGCGCCCGCGGCGCGCTATATTCATCGGCGATTACTTAAACGGTGATTTCCACGTCAAGTTCTCACGATGAAATTCGTTTTTATATCTATCCGGCGTTAGCTTGTACAGCAGCGGCACAAGCGCGCACATGACCGCCGTATCCGCAGTTTTGAGTATTCCCGCCGCGAACATCAGCGCGGAAAACACCGGCAGTCCGGCGCCTTGCGCCGCGTCAAAAAAATACCGTTCCCACCGTGTCCAGCCACGCGGGCAGATGCAGTACATGCGCGATCCAATATAAGCCAATGTTAAGGATTATCCCGGCGAGCATGATAACGATGTATTTTTGTTTATTTTTCATCTGCCGCGTCCTCCTTTTCCCTCTCCTTTTCCGCCAGATCCTTATTTAACTCGTCCATAAATCCTAACAATACCCGCCGGCATCGCTATTACCGCGATCCCCAAAAGCGAGGAAATCATACTTATCAGCCGCCCGATTTGCGTGGACGGGTAGATATCGCCGTAGCCGACCGTTGTGAGCGCCGTTGCCGCCCAATAGAGCGCGTCAAAAAATGTCGGGAAATTGTCGGCCGGCTCGTGTATAAACATGATAAGCGCGGATATGAATATATACGCGATTGCTATTATCAGCACCGAGCAAAGCGTTTTGCTTTGACTGCGAAACACATTCATGATCCGGCGGCAGCTTTGCGAATACTGCGCAAGCTTTACAAGCCGCAGCACCCTCAAAATCATAAAGCTCGGCGGCAGAAGCCCGACGGTCGGGAGTATTCCCGCGATGTCCATCAGCGCCAGCGGCGTGAACGGGTAGATGAAAAACGCCCAGATCGAATGATTTTCCATTCGGAAATCGTGCGTCATCCATCTTAGGATATAGTCGAAAAACAATATGTACACCGTGACCGACTCAAGCGATCGCAGCCATATTGAAAGCTCGCCGCGGAACATCATCGGTACTACGCTCGCAATGGCGACGGCCATTATGAACCAATCGTAATAGACGCTCGATCGCCCCTTCGCGTTATGCCCGTAAATAACAGTGCAAATTTGTTCTCTCATTTCGCCGCCTCCGAATCCCGCTTCGCGCGTCCAACGCTAAATTCATCCGCCATGCTCGAGTCCACGACCACCGCTGCCGGTATGTACTTGTTTATCGCGAAAAACTCCGCGGCCTTATCCGGTACGTATTTTATTATCAGGAATATAGCGGGAATGACAATCAGCTTGTCCACAACATTCGCCGCCATATATGAAATTATGCCGTCCGAAAGTCCGTGCATGCCGAATCGCTCAAATGTATCCAGCATGATGGAGGTGATAAGATTATTAAACGTGGACTCGCCGAAAATCGCCATGCTCGTAGCGACAGCTATCAGCGCGTTTGTAATGATAAGCACGATAAACGCTATCGGCGCGGTCTTTTTACTGCCGAAAAATCCGAGTCTGAACATCGCGCCGAATATCGCGGATATGATCGCGTACATCAATATCGTAAGGGCGGTATGCACGGAAAAGCCGTTCATAGCTATGTCTATAAGCAGCCACAGCGCGGATACCGCCGCGCCGAATACCTGACCGTCAATCGCCGCCGCGAGCATAGGACTAAACTCGTCAAGCCAAAACGACAAATGGGGGTTCGTTTACACGTATTTCCTCATTATAAAGCTGAAAAACGCGAGAACGACAAGCAAAATCACTCTGCCAATGCTCCATTTTACGTCCACAAGACCTATCGTATATTTTTCATTTTCCATAACCGTATCTCCTTCCGTCGATTATCCCGCCAGATATGCGGACACAGGCATAAGTATATGCCCGAGCACCACGATAAACATGAGCGTAAAGCTCATTATGCGCCCGAACAGCGCGGCAAATTCGTTATCGCTGTACTTCGTCCGTATGCGGTTTATGTTGATAATCGTCAGCGCGCCGGCTATGATCGTTAGTATACCCCACGCGTTGACATATTCCAAAAGGCCTATTTCAAGTGAATCGGGCAGCATATTCGCGCCGACCATGATATTGGAAACCGTACCGAAAAGAGCGGCGGGGATCATGCTCAGCGGGTCCACGCGGTGATATGTACATAAGAGCATGGTTATGAACACCCACAGCGATGTTCCGAACAGCGCGACAAAGCACTTCGCATAAAGCCCGAGGCTGCTGCGGTTTATCTCCATCTGCGTCATAAACTCTGATGTTACCTCATTCTCCCTGTTCGTTTTCCCGTAGGACGTACCGTAAACCTGCGTAAACTCCGCGGTATCGTGGCGGCGTATGTAGTGCCCATGTTAGCGTTATATGAGCTTGTGCCGCTGTCCTCTACAAGCATAATAGTGTTTGCCGGAACATTCGGCTCTATATAGAACCGCAGCTGGTACGACTCAAGCGGGAAGCGCACTGTCCAGAAATCGTTGTTCACCATCACGTCTATACGGCAGCGCTGGTAGTGCCAGCCGTCGATTATCGTGTCCTCCATAATGTCAAGCTTGTTCATTGTACCGTTATAAACGTGGAAATTGTCCGTCATGTCAAGAGTGTCGCTGCCTGTATAGAAATCAATGATGTGAAACACTTTTCTTAAAAAATAAGATTATGTTCCCTTGTCAAGGTGGAGCGGTGGGAATTTTCGGAGAAAATTCCTCCGTCTACCTTGACAACGCTCTCGTGATATAATGTTTTTACAGAAAGGGTATTAGCCTTTCTGTAATTACCTTACAT
>CANQYQ010000150.1 GCA_947628155.1 uncultured Clostridia bacterium | reverse complement strand
CCGCTGATAAAAAATCTCGACAATTACCATAAGCTCAAACCGGTTTGGGAGGAATATTCGCGCATAAAAAATAAGCCTGCCTTCCGCGAAAAGCATCAGGCAGAGCTTATGATTTTTGAAGCTTCAAGAAAAGCTTTGAGGGAGCATTACGGCGAGCGGAAATGGGATAGTTTGAAAGACTTGCAAGCGGAAAGGGGCAGGCTGACGGCTGAACAGGATAGACTGTATGCCGAGCGAGAGCAGATTAAAAAGCAGTTTAAAGAGGTCGAAACGGTAAAGGGGAGTGTGGATAGGAAACTTGGAGATTTGAAAATGATGAAAAATGGTGTAAAATCCTTTTGCAGCATACTATCTCTTTGCAATCCTTTTTTACGATATGATTAAAAACAGCTTCTGCCATCCCATACAATATTTGTTGATCTCGTTGTTATATGTTATATGTTATTATGAGATAATACAATGTAAATATATTTGTTTCCAGTCATTTTAAAAGTCCTTTCTTAGGAAAGAGTATTGTTAATTATTTCATACCCCGACATAAACGCCTGGTCGCTCCACAAATAATCCCACCTGCCGAAGCGACCGATCGGGTATATGCCGTCGGATTCGAGACAAGTTATAATTCTGTCGGCTTTTTTCCGGGTGTCTTTGCGAAAAATTATATTCCCATACTCTACAGTTCGGAAATCCCTTGCTATTATGTCGCTTTCGCCGGCAAGATTCATCTTCTTAAGAGCATAGACGCAATTTTGCATACATTCCTTCGGGTCACGAGGATTGTCCCTGTTACTTCTGTAAATCTCGAACTGAATTGACGAGCAACCATCGGGAACATTATCTTTAGATTTCAGAGACGGAAGATATGCCCGAGCGGCAAGAATATCCGCGTCATAAATATAAAACCAAATATCTTTGCAATTTATAACTTTATTGAATCCGAACGACACCAATTCCGTGCTCGTATATTCAAGGCTTTCTGCGTCATTTTTTATCTCATTGGGAATATCTTTAACGCATTTGACTATGTCCGGCAAAGGCGCCGACGAAAGAAGCATGTCATACTTTATCCGTTCGCCGTTTGTGAAAGCGACCGTTTTTTCGGATAAATCAATACGCTCCGCTTCATAGCCGTAATGAATCTTGTTGGCTTTTTCGGCTTCTTTTATGATACTGTCAATGTAGCCTACATACCCGCCTTTTTGGGGGTATCTCATCTCTTTTGCATAGTATGTATTAGGAGTTTTATCCGTATAGCTTCCGTACAGAACCTCTTCTATGCTCGGTCTGTAGAACCTGTTCCCTACCCAGCAGGTGTCCATCTGTTCCAAATCGGTGCACCAGTATTTTTTGTTATACGGCTCAAACAGCTCATCATATAAATACTGTCCGTACTGGAAAAGCAGCCACTGTTTGAAATTTTTCGGATCGTCGTTCTGATTTCGATCTATAAAATCCTTTAATGCCTTTACTTTAAATTCCGCCGTCATAGGGAAAAGATTATTCTGCGCCGGATGCTGAAGCCACATATTCTTAAACCAGCTGTGCGGAACGGGATTGTATATGTTCTGCTGTGCTTTGGAAAATGCCTCTTTTACAACGGGATTTTCGGTAAACGACAAGTGAACGGCTTTGTCAAAGTAAAATGTTCTGCCGTCGTCGGACTTTACGGAAAATCTACCGCATAATCCTCCTGCTCGATCTTCCTTTTCAAATATCTCAAATGAATTATCCCTATAAAACGCGCCCATTCCCGACATTCCCGCGCCGAGTATTACATTCATAGTTTATCTCTCCCTGACAGTTAAAGATTTTGCATCATAGCATCGTAAGTAATCTTTATTCCCTCTTCAAAGGTATATGCCGGGGCAAATCCGGTCTGCTCCCTGAGTTTTGAAATGTCAAACCAATCTTTGCAATAAGTAAGCCCGTCCTCCGGTCTTTCACCTATTCCGAGCCGGCAATCCTTTCCGACTGCGGCAGGAATTCTCACTAAATGCTCTCTGAGAAGTCTGCAATCTCCACTGCCCAAAAAATAATTTCCGGGTTCTACATTCTTTTCACCCAAAAGCGCCGCTGCGCTGACTAAGTCATCTATAAAGATGAAATCATAAGGCTGACTTCCCTTTGAAAACGCAGGAATTTCGCCTTTTATAAGATTTCCGAGCGCATAGCTTATGAGATTACCCGAGCTGTCTCCGGGCCCGTAGATATTTGAAAACTGCATCCAGATCATCTGCAAGTCGATCTTCTTGCACAAAACTTCCAGCAAAAGATGAGTGGTTTTCTTGCAAATGCCGTACATCATATTTTGCGAAACATTTTGCAGGGTAAGTATTTCATCTGCGATGTTTTCGGTGATTGTTCCCGCACATAAAAACTTTTTACAACCTATCTCCTTTGCGGCAAGCGCTGAATCACAGCTGAATTCCGCATTTTTTAGCTGAACGGAATAGTCGGCTCGAAGCATTCCTGCACTTCCCACCCACGCAAGATGATAGAAGCATTCAATATCCCTATCGCTAATCTTTTGAGGCAAGCTTTTTATATCTCGAAGATCGCAATAAACCACCGCGACGTTTTCAAGCCCGTCAAGACAAGATATATCTTCATTATCGTCTTTAATAACCGCATAAATCTTTTCGCAGGAAGCCGAAAGCTTCTTTACAAGCCACTTTCCGACAAACCCATTCGCACCTGTCACAATTGCTTTCATATCGTCAAATATTCCCCTTTTTCATTAGTTCGGTATACTGTTTAAAACTCATCAGCTTCTTATCCTTCTCGGATATTATTATATTTTCGATCCCGCCGATGTCCTCAAAATGCCAGTCTATTCCTATCTCGGGATCGTTGTAAATAATCCCGCTGTCCCCCGAGTCGTAAAATACCTCGGCGCATTTATAGCTCACCACGGAATCCTCCAGCACAAGGTACCCATGCCCAAAATATTCAGGTATAAGCAAGGACAGATTATTCTGATCGGACAGTTCAAAAGCAAGATACTTGCCATAAGTCTCGGAATCTACACGCAGATCGACTATAACGTCATACACTTTTCCTTTTATACAACGCACAAGCTTTGCCTGTTGCTTATCAAGTTGGAAATGAACGGCTCGTATGACCCCCTTTTTGGAAACGGTATAAAATACCTCTTTGAGATCGTGATCAATCCCGTTTGCATGAAAGATCTCGACATTATAATCTTTAATGAGCGCTCCCCTTTCATCTGTGGCGACAAAAGGTTTGATCAGATACGCCCCGTCTAATGGAAGTTTGCAAAATTCAAACTGATTTATCATCTTCTGCTTCCTCCTTCCATGAAGAAGGAAACAGAAAATAAAACAATTAGGGTTTTACCCCCCCGAGAAAATTTCTCGGCGTCAATAATCGTCTCCGCCATATAATCAATCATCTCATCCGTCATTCCCGGATAAACCCCTATCCAGAACGAGTTATTCATAATAAACTCGGTTCCGTCGAGGCTGCCGGCAACACGATAGGCGTCGGTGCCGCGGATCTGATCAAAGCACGGGTGCTTGATGAGATTTCCGCTGAACAGCAGGCGGGTCTGGACGTTGTGATCCTCTATATATCGCGTGATCTTATTTCTGTCGAGTCCGGTCTCGGGTCTTATTGAAATCATGAATCCGAACCACGATGGGCGACTGTTTTCGGCGGGCTCGGGAAGGATTATTTTATCCTGAACCGGCTCGAGAGCCGCTTTCAGCCTGTCCCAATTGTGGCGGCGGCGCTCGATGAAGCTCGGGAATTTCTTTAGCTGCTCGACGCCGATCGCAGCCTGCATATCCGTAACTTTCAGATTATACCCGAAGTGGCTATAAACGTATTTGTGGTCATAACCCTTCGGCAGTTCTCCAAACTGTCCGTCAAAGCGATGCCCGCAGAAGTTATCTTTGCCGGACGGGCAGATGCAGTCGCGACCCCAGTCGCGATAGGACAAAATCAGCCTGTTAAGCAGTGGGTTATTCGTGTAAACGCAGCCGCCCTCGCCCATCGTCATGTGATGCGGCGGATAGAAGCTGCTCGTGCCGATGTCGCCCCATGTGCCGGTAAATTTTGTCACGCCGTCGATGGTGTACTGCGAACCGAGCGCGTCGCAGTTGTCCTCGACGAGCCAGAGATTATGTTTATCGCAAACTGCTTTAACTGCTTTAAGATCAAATGGGTTGCCGAGCGTGTGGGCAATCATTACGGCTTTAGTTTTTGGTGTCAATGCCCCCTCCAACTTCGTGACATCAATATTGTACTGCGGCACTGTTACATCAACAAAAACAGGCACCGCTCCATATTGCAGAATCGGCGTGACCGTCGTCGGGAATCCGCAGGCGACAGTGATGACCTCATCGCCGCGCTTTATCTGCCTCTCACCCAGCTCGGGTGCAGTCAGCACTGAGAAAGCAATCAAATTAGCCGACGAACCGCTGTTCACCAAATGCGCGTACTTCACGCCAATCCATTCGGCGAACTTCTTTTCAAATTCATCGGAAAATCTGCCGGTCGTGAGCCAGAAATCAAGCATTGCGTCGGTCAGGCTCTGCATTTCCTTTTCGTCAAAAACGCGTGAGGCGTAGCTGATCCTGTCACCCGGCTTGAACGGCTCTTTTTTCTCTTTAAAATCGTGGTAATATTCAGCGACAAGGGCTTTTATCTGCTCCCTTGCCTCCGCTTCGGAATTCCAGTTTGCCATATTATCCCTCCAAAAATTCCTTAATCTCTCTATCCATTTCCTTGGGGATATCCTCCCCCGCGAGCCACGCCTTATAAAATCTTGTGGTGTATCTCATGCACTCGTCAATGTTCCATCTCGGTCTCCACCCGAAAATACTCTTGATTTTCGAGCAGTCGAGCTTCAGGAAATTTGCCTCGTGCGGGGCGTTCGCTTCCGCCTGGTTGACCCACTCGACGCCGTCGCCCCAATGTTTGCAGAAAAGGTCGACCAAATGCCCTGTGGTCACGCAGTCGCAGTCGTCGGGGCCTACGTTGTAAAATCCCGCGTAACGCTTGTCCTCAAACTGCTTGGCGGCGATAGTCAGGTATACCGCCAGCGGCTCCAAGACGTGCTGGTAAGGACGCGTCGAGTAGGGGTTGCGCACGCCTATTTTCTCACCCGCTTTCATAGCGCGGACGCAGTCGGGAATGATCCGATCGCTCGCGAAATCCCCGCCGCCGATCACGTTTCCGGCACGGGCAGTCGAGACTGCGATGTCCCTGTCCGCGAAAAAGCTGTTAATGTAGCTGTGGGTCACAAGCTCGGAGCAGCTCTTGCTGTTTGAGTACGGGTCAAAGCCGTCGAGCGGCTCGTCCTCGCGGTATCCCCAGCACCATTCGTTATTCTTGTAAACTTTGTCGGTTGTGACGTTGAGAACGCTTTTGACGCACGGATTCAGCCTCACACATTCAAGCAGATTAACCGTTCCCATTACGTTTGTTTCATATGTATAGCGCGGGTCCTTGTAGCTCTCGCGTACGATAGGCTGCGCGGCGAGATGCAGGACGATTTCGGGCTGAGTCTCCGCGAAAACTGCTTTGAACTTGTCAAAGTTGCGAATATCCGCAATAACGCTTTTCATCTTGTTCCCGAGACCCGAGATGCTGAAAAGATTCGGCATTGTCGGCGGCTCGAGGCTGTAACCCGTCACGGCTGCTCCTGCGTTCACAAGCATTTTGCAGAGCCAAGTCCCTTTGAAGCCGGTGTGACCGGTCACTAAGACCCGCTTGCCGCGGTAAAGTGATAAATCCATTTAATTTTTAATCCTCCCAAATCTTCCACGGCGCGTTTCCGGAAGCCCAGAGTTCCTCGAGCTTGTCCTTTTCGCGCTTGGTGTCCATGCACTGCCAGAAGCCGTCGTGATAGTAGCTTTTGAGCTGCCCCTCGGCGGCGAGCCGCTT
>CANQYQ010000149.1 GCA_947628155.1 uncultured Clostridia bacterium | reverse complement strand
GCCGCCAGAACAAGCGTCAGCGCGCCGCCGGTGCATGATGTTATCACTACCGCCTTAAATATTTCGCTTAATCCTCCCATAAATCAAACATATCCTTTATATCCTTAACATCCTCTCCGCTTAGCTGCTTATTCTCGAACAGCGCCGCGACAAGGTTTTTCACCGACCCATTATAAAGGCGGCTCACAAGCGATTTTGTCTGCTCCGCCTTGTATTCCTTCTCGTCGATGAGCGGTGAATAGTAAAAATATCTGCCGCGCTTTTCATATGTCACCGCGCCCTTCTCATACAGCCGCTTCAACAGCGTGGCGATTGTGGAGTATTTCCACTTTTTCTTGCGCTCGGAAATGTCCTGCGCGCTCATCGGCTCGTCAGCCGACCACAGCACACTTATAATCTCAAATTCCGCATCACTGATGCTTTTGTCTTTACCGCCGGTCATAATTATACCTCCTTCATTTTCAATCTACATATGTAAATCTATTCTCATTTTACAACTGTAGATTGGATTTGTCAAGTACTTTTTGAAAAAATTTAAAAACAGCGCATCGTCATGATACGCTGTTTTATAAATTTGTTTTCCGCGTTATTCCGCGTCGGTTTTGGGTTCCTCTATTGAGTCGATCACGTCCTGGTTCTTTTCAACCTTTAAGCCGTTTTGCTCCATCAACCCCGGAAGCTTATCCGTAACGGCGGTCTGCAAAAGCTGATTACGGACTGCCGATAACGCTTCGGCATTATCCTCGAGCGGCAGGCGTTTGATGATATGATAGCCGTAGGTGCTCTCGCACATGCCTATCTCGTCAATGCCGAGCGACCGCGTAGTATCCTCAAATTCCTGAACCATTTGACCGGCGGTGAAGTAATAGCCGTCGGGGTTGGATTTACTGCCCGGATCCTCGGAATATTCCGATACGAGCGCGTCGAAATCCTCACCGTCCTGCGCGCGCTTTAACAGCTCGTCCGCAAGCGCCTTCTGCGACGCGATTTTCGCATCGTCGTACTTCTCCTGCGTGGATGTGTCCATGGTCGATATAAGAATATGTTTGGCGCGGAGGTAATTATCCTGAAATTCCTTTTGCACCTTGTCATCGGAGATATCGTCCGCAAAAATCTTCTCCTGAGCGCTTGTCATATTGAATACGCGCTTAAAGAAGTCTTCGGTTATACCGGCCTGGTCAAGGTAATTTTGGAATTCGTCCTCTCCGCCCATGCTCTCTATAGCCGAGTCTATATCCGCCTGCTGCGCCGCCTTTTCCTCATCGGTATAGGAAAGATCCATAGCGCTGAATACCGCTTCCGTCGAAAGCAGATCCTGCGCGTCGCGGATCGCGTATTCCTTTGCCGTATCGAAATCAAGGCTGCCGGAATAGTTCTTTACATATAATTCAAGGTCGGACTTGCTCATTTTTGCATCGCCTACGGTGATCGCGATTTCATCCGAATCTGATTTGGATTGTTTTTTGCCCTTTGTTTCGGTCTTTGCTTCGGTTTTCGTTTCGGTATCCGCGTCGGTATCCGCTCCCTTGTCCTTGCCGCAGGCGCATATTGAAAGCGCCATGACCGCCGCTAACAATCCGGCTGTAAGTTTTGTAATTTTCATATTAATGACTCTCCTTTGGTTTTATATATTTGACGCGTTCCGCGCTGAGGCAAAACGCTTATTCCGACGCTGAACAACGCCGTAAGGTTATTATACACTACTTTTCCGGATTTTTCAATCCATCAATCGCATTTAATATTTTATTTATCAGCGTAATTATATCACCGTCCTCCGGCATGATACGGAAATTAATCGTCGGCTGCGCGGCGCTTGCCACGCGTATACGCTTGGGGAACATGCCGTCAATGTCCCATATGAGCGTCGCGTCAAGCTCGTTTTCGCCGAATTTAAGCTGCAAAAGCGCGTCGTGCTGCGTAATTTCGCAAATACCCGCGCCGCGCGCGACACACTTCATCATCGCGACGGAAATAATATTTATGACGGACTTCGGCAGCTTACCGTAGCGATCCTCAAGCTCCTCTTCAATTTCGTACTTATCGTCCTCACTCGCGATTGCGGCTATACGCTTGTACATGTCAATGCGCTGGTTCTGATTGGGAATGTACGAATCCGGCAGATATGCGTCCGCCTCGATGTCTATCGTAACATTGACGTCCCCCGGCGCGGTGATATCCCGCGCCTCGTTTATGCTTTCGCGCAAAAGCTTGCAGTACATATCATAGCCGACCGTGTCCATATGCCCGTGCTGCTCCGGGCCTAAAAGATTGCCCGCGCCGCGTATTTCAAGGTCGCGCATCGCGATTTTGAAGCCGGAGCCGAACTCGGTAAACTCGCGTATCGCGCGCAGTCTTTTCGACGCGATCTCGGTGAGCACCTTGTCGCGCTTGTACATCAGATACGCGTACGCGGCGCGGTTTGAGCGTCCGACGCGCCCGCGAAGCTGATACAGCTGCGCAAGGCCCATGCGGTCGGCGTTTTCGATGATAATCGTATTTGCGTTGGGAATGTCAAGTCCCGTTTCGATTATTGTCGTGCATACAAGTACGTCTATGCGCCCTTCGGACATATCGCACATTATATCCTCCAGCTCATCCTCTCGCATTTTGCCGTGCCCCGCGGCGACGCGCGCAGACGGAAACTGTGATTGGATATACCGCGCCTTATGATATATTTCCGCGACGGAGTTAAACAGGTAGAACACCTGTCCGCCGCGCGATAATTCGTTGCGTATCGCGTCGAGGATGACCGATTCGTTTTCCTCAAGCACAAACGTCTGGACCGGGTAGCGGTTCTCGGGCGGCTCGGTCAGCACACTCATGTCGCGTACCGACGTCATCGCCATGTGCAGTGTGCGAGGTATCGGCGTGGCGGTCATCGTGAGCACGTCTACGGAGTTTTTCAGCTCCTTCAGCCGTTCCTTGTGCGCGACGCCGAACCGCTGTTCCTCGTCGATGATCAGCAGTCCCAGATCCTTGAAAGCCACATCCCCGGACAGCAGCCGGTGTGTGCCGATTATTATATCGATCTCGCCGGTTTTAAGCTGTTTTAGGATTCGTTTTATCTCAGCCGCCGTGCGGAACCGCGACAGCATTTCCACCTTTATCGGGAAATTTGCCATGCGCTTTAAAAACGTTTCGTAATGCTGCAGCGCGAGTACCGTGGTAGGGCAGAAATACGCGACCTGCTTTGAGTCGCCGACCGCCTTGAACGCGGCGCGCAGCGCCACCTCGGTCTTGCCGAAGCCGACGTCGCCGCAAAGCAGTCTGTCCATCGGGCGCGGCTTCTCCATGTCCGCTTTGACCTCATCGATAGCGCGCAGCTGGTCGGAGGTTTCGCGGTACTCGAATTCGTCCTCAAACTCGCGCTGCCACGGCCCGTCGGCGCTGTAGGCAAAACCCTTTATATGCTCACGCGCCGCATACAGCTTTACAAGCTGCGCCGCGAGTTCCGCAGTCGAGGCCTTGACCCGCTGCTTGGTGTTGTTCCATTCCTTGCCGCCGAGCTTATTGAGCTTTAGCTGACGGTCGGTGCTGCCGGAATATTTATACAGCACGTCGAGCTGATCGACGGGGACATATAAAACATCCGTGCCACGGTACTGTATTTTTAAATAATCCTTCGTTACGCCCTTAACGGTCATTTTATGCAGTCCCATGTACCGGCCTATGCCGTGCGCCTCGTGGACAACGTAATCGCCGGGGGAAATGTCATTGTACGATTTCAGTCTGTCCGCGTTTCGCCCGGTTTTTTTCCTGCGCCGCGAATCAAAGATCTCGTTGTCGGAAATCAGTACGAAATTAAGCTCCGGATATTCAAAACCCTTGCTTTGACTGCCGTGAATGACGGTTATTTCGCCGGGATAGAATTTAGTGTCCCCGGCACCTTCTGATGAAAAGCGCGCGTTAAATCCTTTGTCTTTTAGTGTCCCCGCGATGTTTTCGCCCCTGCCGCGTGTCGAGGCTAAAATTACTACCGCCGCGCGCTTTTCGGCATACCGCTTTAAATCGTCATACAGATATTCTATTTTGCCGTGGAATGATACGGTTGTCTTTGTCGTGAACGTTTCTATCGTGCGGTACTGGAAGTCGTTTTTCGTATGTGTGAGCGGGTCGAGGCATATAACGTGCCGCGCGTTTATCTTATCAAGCGCGTCGTAATATGGCATAAAGTGCCGCTCATCCGCGCCGCAAATCATGCCGCGCTCCATAAGCTCCGTCACAAGCGCCGCTTTTTCGTTATCAAATGCCCTCCCGCGTTCGCAAAGCCGTTTCGGGTCAATGATAAATATTAAATCGCCGTTATCGAACCAATCGAGAAGCGACGGGATTTTACCGTTTATTTCGCCCGCGTATTTATCGATGGATGGAAAGTAGTACCGTTCGTTAAAGCTTTCTATATCGGCGGTTAGGGTCTTTATAAGCTCCGATTTATCGGCGCCGCTCTTTTCAGCTTTGCAAAGAGCCGCCGTAAGACGGCTTATAATCGCCGCCTTTTTCTCAGGAGTTAAAATGACCTCGGTGACCGGGCATATGTTCGCTGATTTTAGTGTCCCCATCGAACGCTGCGTAAGCGGGTCGAAGGACTTTATCGTTTCAACTTCATCGTCAAAGAAGTCAATTCGCAGCGGGGCGTCGTAATTGGGTGAAAATATATCGAGGATCTCACCGCGTACCGAAAATTGCCCCGCGCCTTCAACCATGTCCTCGCGGACATACCCCATAACCGCGAGCTTCGCGGTTATTTTAGCTATATCGTAACGGCCTCCGGACTTGAACTCAATCGTATATTCGCTAAAAACAGCCTTATCGGCCGTGTATTGCATAAGTGAATCAAGCGACGCCGTTACGATATTAATTTTAGTGTCCCCGTTAACGGATTTCGTGTCCCCGAGCTTTGACAGCACTGATATTCTTTCGTTTAAACGGGAACGGTCGGTGCTGTCGATATTGTAGAAGATATAATCGCGTTCGGGAAAATGAAAAACATTATCAAAATAAAACGCAAGCTCGTTCTTGAGCGCGCGCGCGTCATTATCGCTATAGGTCACGGCAAGCGCGGATTTGCCCGTGTCGGCGCAAAGCGAGTAAATAAGATGCGCCTGCGCCGATTCCGTTATACCCGCGATGCTTGCCGGTGTTTGGGATATGCCGTCCAATACGCGCTTATACGGCGGGTAGTCCTTTAAAATGTCGGAAAATTTCATGTTAACATCCTTGTTTTAGTGTCCCCAAAAATCAGTTTTAGTGTCCCTTATATGCCGTTGTATTTATTCATCGCCGACTCGGGTCCGTTTTTGATTATTTCCTCAACCGCGCCGGCGGCGTTAATTATCGCCCGCTCCATAACGGGTATCTGACTCTTTGGGAATCGGCCGAGTACATGATTTTTCATGTCCTCGCCCTCGTGCTTAGAGCCTACCCCGATCCTTACGCGGGGGAAATCCTCGCTTTGAAGCTGATATATAATGGATTTAAGGCCGTTATGACCGCCCGCGCTGCCTTTTTTGCGGACGCGTATCCGCCCGGCGTCAAGCGCGGTCTCGTCGCTTATTATTATGATATTCTCGGGCGGTATTTTGTAAAACCGCGAGAACTCGACTATCGAGTCGCCGCTTAAATTCATGTATGTCTGCGGCTTTATAAGGTACACCTTTTCGCCCGCTATCGTGCCTTCGCCGTAAAGCGCCTTGAATTTTAGCTTCTTTATTTTTATGCCTTGTTTATCGGCTATATAATCTATCGCGTGAAAGCCGATATTGTGGCGCGTCATATCGTATTCCCTGCCCGGATTCCCCAGGCCCGCTATTAGGTACATCGGCGGTGCCTCCTCCTCTTTTCGTTTTTTAAATATATTGAGCATTTTGTTACCTCATGTAAATTTTAGTTTATCGCACTTTTGCATATGGCGGCGCTCTGCTTGCGCCCCTTGTTAAAGGGGAGAGGGCCAACGAAGTTGGCGAGGGGATTCCGCAATTACGATAAATCG
>CANQYQ010000148.1 GCA_947628155.1 uncultured Clostridia bacterium | reverse complement strand
CCGTTTGCGTCCTCGCTGTACGTAATATGTCCGCTCTTAAATCTATAGCCGTTTTGAAATTCCTCCGGGAACGACGGCGCAATACCTATGTCCTTTTTTAGCGTTTCGGCAGCCGGCAAATCGTAATAATCGGGGATATTCGACAAATGACTCGACCGGCTTACAGCCATCACCGCCGCGAACGCCGTAACACCCAGCGCGACAGTAAGCGCCGCGGCGATCGCCGTTATTTTCAGCGCGCTTACACGTTTTATACGGCACGCTTCGCCCGCCTCCGCTATAATGTCACCGGATATTTCCCCGACCGCGTTAAATAGATCCTGTCTGTTCATAATTCAACACCCTTTCCTATAAGATAATTCTTCAAACCGTTTCTTGTCCGCATAAGCATGGATTTTACCTTGCTCTCCGAACAGCCGTATTTTTTCGCGATATCCTTTATTCCGTCACAGTACCAGTACCGCCGTACGAATACCGCCCGTTTTACCGAGTCGATCCCTCTGAGATAATCGCTTATATATCCTCCCAGCTCCGACGCTTCCATGCGTGACTCCGGCGTTTCACCGCCGGGCAAGACCTCCGCAAGCTCGTCAAGAGTCTTTACGAACTCGCCGTTCCTCTTCTTCGCGCTGTTATATTCCGCCTTATTAAGCGCGGTATTACGCGCTATCCGCCCCAAAAAAGCGGCGAGGTTATCCGGCTTTACGGGCGGTATCTTATTCCACGCGGCAAGATATACATCATTGACACATTCATCCGCGTCGGATATGCCGCCAAGTATATTCATTATTACCGCGCGGACCAGTCTCCCGTATTTGACGGCTGTCTCGTTTATCGCCCGCTCGTCACGCGCGAGATATAACCCGATTATTTCCCTGTCCTCCATTGCTTCCTCCTCTTCCGATATTGTAAGGCCTTCACTTATACAGTAGGGTTTTTACCGCGGTTGGTCGCGGATTTTATAAAAAAACAACCGCCCATGCGGGCGGTCATTCTTTTGGTAAAATTATTTTACTATAAAGCTGTCAATCTCTGCGAGGAACTTGTCGCAATCGTCAGAGTGAACTTCAACCTTGATCGGCTTGCCGAGGTCAAGGCTGAAGATACCCATTATCGACTTAGCGTCAACTACGTATCTACCTGATGTAAGATCTACATCGAAGTCATACTTACTTACTACGTTTACGAATTCCTTAACATCGTTGATCGAGTTTAAGAGCAATTCAAATGTTTTCATTGTTTGTTACCTCCTGATTATAAGTGGCATATAGTATATTTTTTTACCATTATTATAATACAATTTTTTTTCGTATATGTCAATAGGTATTGAACTTTCCGAAAAAATTTTATATAATAATGCTAAGTTTTAAGCAAGTTATTGATTAAATTTGACTAATAAAGCGACCCTGCCGCAAATCGAAATGCGGCCGAGCCGCGCGGTACAACGGCTGATAGAAGGAGAAACAAGCATGAAACGAGCCGCATTTTGCACTTTAGGCTGCAAGGTAAACCAATACGAAACCGAAGCGATGGCGGAACTGTTCAGCAGCGCGGGCTATGAAACAGTCCCGTATGATGATTTCGCCGATGTATATGTTATAAACACATGCTCGGTCACGGGCATGTCCGACCGCAAATCGCGGCAGATTATCCGCCGCGCGAAAAAGAGGAATCCGGACGCGGTAATAATCGTGTGCGGCTGCTACGCGCAGACAGCGCCGGACGAGGTATTGTCGATCGAGGGCGTAAACGCGGTAATAGGCACGCGCGACAGGGATAAAATCGTCGAAATATCGGAATCCCAAACCTCCCGCTCGTCCTATAACGGCGTGCGCGGCATCATGAGCTGCCGGGATTATGAGAATTTGTCCGTAACGCGCTATACCGACCGAACGCGCGCGTTCATCAAGATCCAGGATGGCTGCTCGCAATTTTGCTCCTACTGCATCATACCATACGCACGCGGCCCTATTCGCAGCCGAGCGGAGAAGGATGTGATCGCGGAGCTGAAAACGCTTGCCGAAAACGGCTTCAAAGAAGTGATCCTGACCGGCATACACGTCGCGTCATACGGTGCGGACACGGGTACAAGTCTCGCGGATCTGATCGGCAAAATCGACGAGATCGACGGCATAGAACGCGTCAGGATGTCGTCAATCGAACCCATGGCGATCGACGCGTCGTTTATCGGCGCGGTGAGCCGTTCGAAAAAGCTGTGCCGCCATTTCCACCTGTCGCTGCAATCCGGCTGCGACGAAACGCTAAAGCGCATGAACCGCAAATACACGACCGCGCAGTACGAGGGGATCGTAAACGGCATACGCGCCGCGTACCCCGACGCCGGGATCACGACCGACATCATGGTCGGCTTCCCGGGCGAAACGGATGAGGAATTTCAAAAATCGCTTGAATTTGTACGGAGAATGCAATTCTCCGACGCGCATATTTTTAAATATTCAAAGCGGCGCGGCACTCCGGCGGCAAGACGGCCGGATCAAACAGCGCCGCGGACGAAGGAAAGCCGCAGCAAACTGATGATTGCCGAAACGGCAAAATCCCGCGAAGCGTTTTTATCGCGGCTCGTCGGCCGAACCGAACCGGTGCTGTTTGAACGCGGCAAAAACGGCGTATACGAGGGCAAAACCGACAACTATGCGGTCGTATACGCGCCGTCGGATACGGACGTGTCGGGGCTTATCCTGCCCGTTCATATTACTGCCTCCGGCGGCGCGTCGCTGACGGGGGAAATTATAAAATGATCCATCAAAAAACCGGGCACATGTCCCGGTTTTTGATTTCATCTTAAATTACGTATTAATATCCCCACGAAACGAGAACCATCGCGATATCCTTGGAATCGATCTTTCCGTCGCGGTTCAAGTCATAGCGGATATAAACGTCATTGGCCTCCGTCGGCGCGCCGGCCTCATCCTTCATTTCGGTCTTGCCGAAATACGCGACCGCCGCGGACAAATCGTAAAGGTCAACCTTTTGGCTGTTATCGATATCTCCCGCGAGGAAATTCGCGCCGTCTTCGTCGTCAACGTTATTCCAGAAATGACGTGTGATCGCTGTCGGTTCGGTGACATTATCCTCCGGGATCGGGACATATATAGAATCATACACGGTGCGGTAGCCGTCGCCGCTTACCTTTAACGTGTAATTGTATCCCGCCTCAACTCCCGGGAATGCCACAACAGCCTGATTCGCCGTATACGTGTCATTGTAAACTGTCTCGGGTTCTGGCAGAGGTTCGGGTGTTTCTTCCGGACTCGGTGCGACAGGAGTGGGTGTCGGGTCGGGATTGGGATTAGCACCGACTTTACCGACATATGTTTGCGTCGGGCCGATAAGCTCCACGGTCATGTTGTTGTAATCCGCCCTGTTTCCGGCTGTGATGTTGTTGTTGTAATCGATCGTTACATTCACCGGCACAGTCGGCGCATAGATTTCATAACCAAGACTTCCGTATGTGAAATATTGCAAATCTTCTCTCTTATAATTCGGATCAATAGTCAGCTTATTCTTATCGTCTGTCGGCTTATATGTGCGAACAATATTATCGTCTACCGGCTTATCCTCATTCATACTGTAAAATACAGCCGTCTGAACCTGATTGTCCGCTTTGTCATCAACCTGAAAAGCCACATGTCCGATGCCTTTAAATCTAACCTTTGCAAGCACAATACGGCCATCCTTACTCTGCTGGTCCGTTCCGTTATAATTAAACTCATACAAGCCGTTTAAGCCGCCCGCAGGTTTAATCATATCAATATTTTCACTCGGAGTGATTTCAAATGTAGTTCCCGTGCTTCCCTCATTGGTAAACGCAAGCTGTGCCGCCATAAAGCGGTATATCGACGTTGTTGTATTAGCAGATTCCAAAATAATATCATACTCGTTCGGATCGCTGTAATTTACGCTTCGCTCAAATACGACGCGGATATCGTTTGTTAAGTTCTCAACCGTTCTCGGTGTAACGGTATAGTAACCGTCCCCTCCGAGAGATACATTTTTATTGTGTGTATAATCGGTTATATTGCTGTTATATTTTCCCGCCTGTATATCTATAATCTCAGGTCTTGAAGCGTATACCGAGGCTGCCTTTCTTCCGCCGGGCATCGGTGCAAACTCATTATTTTCCGAATAACTTACTGATGTACTACTACCGGTAATCACGGTATAACAATCCGGCTCCTCCTGCAGCGAAACAGTTTTGGCTTCCATATCTGTCTCACCGTTTTCCAGAACCGCAACGCCGTTATATCCGCCGTAGATACGCGAATTGGTTATTGTCGCATTACCGCCGTAAACAAGTACGCCAAGTCCGCCGTCGCAATCCGGTTCTATAATATCCGGATCAATACCGCCGTGAGCGCCGCCCGGTTCAAGATTCAAACTGTTTTCTATATCACAGCCCGTTATCGTCAAATCGCCATCGCTTCTTACAAGTGCATACTGTGAAATACTTTTGTTGCTGCCATACGGTCTAGCGTCAGAACCTCTTATTGTTAAGCCTTCAAGTGTAAGCGTACCGTGATTTTCAATTGCATGTTCTTTGGCCTGGTAATAACTCTTCTTTGAGAAAAGCTCTCCGTCACTAAGCTTTTGGCCGTTGTTAACAATTTTGACATTTGCACCTTCATTTATTGTAACAGTTGCGTATTTACCCTGCTGACCGCCGCTCAGTGTATGACCGTTAAGGTCGATTGTTACCGGCTCCGTCACGTTAATAACAATATTTTCACTATGATTGCCTTGGAGAGTGATATTTTTATTACCCGCCGCTATTGCTTTTGCAATGGTGCTATATATCTGTTCGTCTTCTCCATGTATAGTAGCGGTATCTACCTTCCATAGGCCGGTATCATCATCAAATTCAGCTCCCAACTGATTATTGTTATTATCTGTTCCCGCCCAATCGCTTACATCAGTTTTAAAATAACATCCGGAGCGATCGATAAGGATTGTACCCGGCTCAACATTTGTTATTTCGCCTAACATAGCGCCGTTACGAAGATGTATCTTTAATATGCCGTGATTTTCAATATCGCCGCAATACTGACGATCCCAATCTGTAGGATTAATATTAATTTCTTCTCCTTCCTTAATAACCACCTTTTTTGTGCTGAAAATATCAGTTGCAAATGTTATATCTGTCACTCCTGCACCAATGGCGGCCTCTATAGAAGTATAAAACTGTCCGTCAGAGCCCTGTATAAATGCCGATTCTCCCGGGACAACCTCCATACGTTTTCCGATAACACTTCCGCTGTCATCTTGTATCTCCGTAACCTGAACCTTATATCCGTCGGGCAGCAATGCGACATAATTGTTAGCAGTACTTAGATAATTATATTCCTTCACATCTGGCTTTGTCGTCGTCGAAATGCAAACCACGCCCGGACTTAATCTATATTGTCCCGATTTTGAGGCAGCTAAAGGCGTAGCATTATCCGATTGAAATGTTCCCGATTTGATGTCTACTGTTGACGTTTTTGTTACTGCGTTAACGGCCTGAGGTGAACCAGTCGCAGTTACATTAATTTTTTCCAAAATAAGATTGGTATTGGTATATCCATCAACCCTGAGACTTCCATTGATATTACCGTTTTTAATTGTCACAGCAAAATAATCCTGGCTTTCTTCTCCTGCGGGTTGTGATACATTTATTGCTATTCTTTTATTTGTAGTACCTGTTATAGTTAATGTATGATCTCCCAAATCCAGAGTCAACGCTCTTAATATTTCTTGGTCGGATGTACATGTAATATCGCCGCCCAAAGTTATTGTATCATAGTCCGCATTTTGTAAGGCAGCTTTAAGTTGATCCGCATCATTAACCGTGATTTCCGCCGCCATAGCGGACAAAGTCATCGCGCCGAAAACAAAGGCCGCCGACAGAGCCGCCAAAATAAACTTCTTCAACTTCATAAGTTTTCTCCTTTTTCACATATTTTGATTTTTTTCCGTTGGGTAATACGCTAAACGCTACCCCCCCCCCGAT
>CANQYQ010000147.1 GCA_947628155.1 uncultured Clostridia bacterium | reverse complement strand
CGAAGGCGGTGGAGGGATTCATTTTTACAGAAAACCGCGTATTACAACGATTTGTTGTAATTGCGGAATCCCCCAGTCAGCTTCGCTGACAACCCCCTTTAACAAGGGGGCCTTGGCAGAGCGTCCCCGTGAGTGATTTCGTATACGGCGGGCGTTAGCCTCCCTTGGCAGAGCGTTTCCGTGAGTGAAATCGCACATTTATGCGTTTTTTCTTCCGTTTCGGCGGAGGGGCGGCAGCACCGACATTCTATAAACAAAAATTTAACATAAGGAGGGCATTATGAGCAAAAAGGGAGGACGGGCCGCGGACATAAAGGCGGCGGGCAGGGAGCTGATGCTGAATATTGCCCGTGTAACCGTAACGGGGCACGAGGAGCTATACATTGAGAACCACAAGGGCATTGAGATATACACCCGCGAGCTGATACGTATTTCGACCCCCGGCGGCAGCGTATCGATAACGGGGCGGGATTTGAACATTGACGCGGTTCGCGTCAGTGATATTTTTATTTCGGGACTTATCGACCGGATAGAATTTGAATATTAACGGGGAACGAAAAAAATGTTAAATAAGTTCTTTAATTTTCTTAAAGGGTATGTTATAATAGAAATAAGCGGGCAAAATCCGGAACGGTTTGTCAACATATGCCTGCGGCGCGGCGTGACTCTCGGCACTGTTGAACGGCGCGGCGGGTCGCTGATCACACGCGTTTACATACGCGATTTTAAAAAAATCATTCCGATACGCCGTAAAACACGGGTCAGGATACGCATCCTGAAAAAGAGAGGGATCAAGAATTTTGCAAGGCGCTATAAAAAACGCGCCGCATTCCTGATCTGCGCTATATTAACGGCCGTCGCGGTGTATCAGGCGTCAAACCACATATGGGCGATAGAGATATACGGGATCGAGCGTGCGGATATAAACCGTGTAACGGAGCTTTTAGCGGAAAACGGCGTATATATCGGCGCGCCGATAAGCGATATGCCTCCGGCCGGCGAGATAAAAAAGAACGTGCTTGTCAAATACCCTCAGCTGTCATGGATGTGGGTATACATGGAGGGTTCAAAGGCGCGGGTGGAGGTATTTGAAACGCGCACTCCGCCCAAGATCGCGGATAAAAGCCTGCCGTGCGATATAGTTTCGGCAGGCGAAGGGGTCATAAAAAAAATCACGGCAAAGGCGGGCGACGCCGCGGTCCGCGTCGGAGACGCGGTAATGAAGGGCGATACGCTTATATCCGGACGTGTAAAAGCGTTCAAGGAGGGCGAGGAAGAAAAATATCTTTCGGTCCACGCTCTCGGTGAGGTTCAGGCATATACTATGCGCACCGCGGAAAAAGACGAACCTCTCTACGATGAAATACGACCTCCCACAGGAGCGAAGAAGCGGTATGTGACGCTTGAAATTTTCGGCAAAAGGTATGAGCTTTTTTCAAAAAAGGCCGAGGATTACGCGGATTATGATATAAAGACCAACCGCCGCGAGCTGACGCTCCCGGTATTCGGCTATGCCGGGCTCGCGTTAGAGGAGGAACAGCATATCGAGGTGGAGCCGGAACGCGAGCCGATAAGCGAGGAGCTCGCCATCGAACGCGCAAAGGACGCGCTTGAGGAGGAGATCGGGAAAACACTTACCCCGTTTGCGCAAAAAACCGACGAACGCATTGAATATGAGACGGTCGGAGGTGACACCATAAGAGTGAGATGCACTATAAGCTTTATTGAAAATATAGGCACAGAAGAAATTATTAAGGAGTGAAACAAATTTGACAAACAGACAAATCGACCTGCCGCAGGACGTCGATATGGCGGCGCTGTTCGGGAGCTTTGACGAAAACATCAAGCTTATCGAGCACTCTATGGGCGTAACGGTTTTCGCGCGGGAAAACGCTCTGAGGATTTCCGGCGAAGACAACGGCGCGGCGATGGCGGCTCAGGTGATACACCTGCTTATACAGGTGCTTGAGCGCGGAGAGATCATTGACAAGCAGAAGGTATTGTACGCCATAACGATGGTGCGCGAGGAAGGCGGCTTCGACATGAAGCTTTTGGGCGACGACTGCATAGCCATCAACGCCAAAGGCAGTCCGGTCAAAACAAAAACGCTCGGGCAAAAGCGGTATGTTGACGCGATAACGGATAACACGATCGTTTTCGGCATCGGCCCGGCGGGTACGGGAAAGACTTATCTCGCGGTGGCAAAGGCGGTCACGGCGCTCAGGGCAAAAGAGGTAAGCCGTATAATCCTTACGCGTCCGGCTGTCGAGGCCGGCGAGAAGCTGGGATTTTTGCCCGGGGATCTGCAGAACAAGGTGGACCCGTATCTAAGGCCGCTCTATGACGGAATGTACGAAATGCTCGGCGGCGAGGGGTTTCTCAAGAACCAGGAAAAGGGCGTAATAGAGGTCGCGCCGCTGGCGTATATGCGCGGACGGACGCTCGATAACGCGTTTATAATACTTGACGAGGCGCAGAATACCACGCCCGAGCAGATGAAGATGTTCCTGACGCGTATCGGCTACGGCTCAAAAGCGATCGTCACCGGCGACGTTACGCAGATCGATTTGCCGGGTGATAAGCGCAGCGGCTTAAAGGAAGCGGAAAGGGTATTGAAAAATATCGAGGGCATCAAATTTTGCTATCTGACAGAGAAGGACGTCGTGCGCCATCCGCTGGTGCAGGAGATAATAAAGGCATACGCGAAATACGATGAGGAAAGAGAAAGAAGAAGGAAACATGGCGGAACTGATAATAGAAAATGAGCAGGATAAAATCGACGTTACCCGCGAAATGACCGACATGATAAAGTCCGTCTGTGAGGCGGTGCTCAAAGAAGAGGAATGCGGCTTTGACGCTCAGATCAGCGTAACGCTGACCGATAACGACGGAATACGGAAATTAAACCGCGATTACCGGAACATTGACCGCGCAACAGACGTGCTGTCATTCCCGATGCTCGATTTTGACGGCGACGAGGCGGACGCCGAATATGATTACGACGGGGATATGGTGATGCTTGGCGATATAGTCATATCGCTTGAGCGCGCGGCTGCGCAGGCGGAGGAATACAATCATTCCGCGCGCCGGGAAATCGCGTTTTTAACCGCGCATTCCATGCTCCACCTTTTAGGATATGACCATATAGACAATGCCGAGGGTGAAAAAATCATGCGGGAGAAGCAGAACAAAGTTCTGTCTTCGCTTAATATTACAAGAAACAACTGACAGGAGAAAATTTATGGCAAAGAAAAAATTTAAATCCGGCTTTGCGGCGATAATCGGCATGCCCAACGTCGGGAAATCAACGCTTTTAAACAAAATCGCGGGCCAGAAGATCGCGATTATTTCGGATAAACCCCAGACGACGAGGAATAAAATCCTCGCGGTCCACACTACGGAGGACGAGCAGATAATATTCACCGACACTCCGGGAATACACGATCCGAAAAACAAGCTCGGACGCGTCATGGTACAGTCGGCCAACGAGGCCATGGCGGACACGGACGTAGTGGTATTCATGGTCGACGCGACGAGAAAAATACAGGACGTAGAGCGTACCATAGCCAAAACCGCCGAAAAATGCGGGGCGCCGTGTATTCTTGCGCTCAACAAAATCGACCTTGTAAAAAAGGAGGATCTGCTTCCGCTTATCGCTGATTACGCGAGTATGCGCGATTTCGCGGCGGTCGTTCCGATGAGCGCGAAGGACGGCGACGGAGTGGACGCGCTCTTAAACGAAATACGCGAGCATTTGTACGAAGGCCCGGCGTATTTCGACGAGGATACGGTTACCGACCAGCCGGAAAGGCAAATCGCGGCGGAGATAATCCGGGAAAAGATGCTGTGGCTGCTGGATAAGGAAGTCCCGCACGGGATAGCGATCGAAATAACAAAGGTACATGAAAAGGAAAACATTACCGATATCCACGCGACGATCTATTGCGAAAAGGCCTCGCACAAGGGCATAATAATCGGCAAAAACGGCGAAATGCTCAAGAAAATAGGCTCGCTCTCGCGCGCGGATATTGAAAAAATGCTTGATAAAAAGGTGTATTTAGAGCTGTGGGTCAAGGTTAAGGCCGATTGGCGCAACAGTGATTTTATGATAAAAAATTTCGGGTTCGCAAACGATTAACAATGCGCCGCCGCGCGCGTAGAAATAAGTGTCAAGTATAACCGTCGAAAAATGAAATAAACTACTTTTGTAATCACTTTTCGGAGGTATGGGGAGATGGAAAATAATTCGTTTTTATGGCAGACGTTTCTGGACACGGGCGACATAAAAGCGTACTTATTATATAAAGACGCGATAAAACACGAAAAAACAAGGGGTGAGGATGTCAAATGCCAAGCGTCAGCGCCAAAGGTATCATAATAAAGCAAACCGCTTACGGCGACGGGCACAGGATCTTAAGCATTTTTGCCGAAGGGCTGGGCATAGTAAAGGCGGTCGTCTACGGCGCTGTGAGATCCAAAAGCGCCGCGGCCGCGTCGAGTCAATTCCTTTGCTACGGCAATTTCGAGCTGTACCGCGGCACGGGTCGTCTTATGAGCGTTAACCGGATAGACATTATAGACGGCTTCTACCCGGTATGCGAGGATATTTGCAAGCTTTCCCTCGCTTCGTACCTTGCCGATATCACATATGAAACGCTCGGCGAAAATAACGCCGATGACAGGATCATGCGCCTTTTCTTAAACGCCGCGTACGCGCTTGCTTATCGCGGCGAATCAATAAAAAAAATAAAAGCCGCGTATGAATTAAAGCTTATGTCCGCCGGAGGCTACGCGCCCGTTCTCGGCTGCTGCGCGGAGTGCGGACGCGCGGACGCGGTGAAATTCGATTTCGAAAAAGGCGGTGTGCTATGCGGCGAATGCCGGGAAAGGAACGCGGTCAAAATAAACGATGCGCTGCTTTGGGCAATGCGCTATATCGCCGGCTGCGACGACAAAAAAATGCTCGCGTTTTCCGCAAATGACGAGCTTCTCGACTATCTCGGCGCTATAACCGAAACGTACGTGAGCGTTCAGCTCGACAAGAGGTTCGCGAGTCTTGATTACTATAAAACTATACTCTTGTCATAGCGGTACAGGCTAAAAACGGAATTATTTGGTCATTTTACATAAAACGCAAAATTCTTTTAAAAAAACGCTTGCATTTCTCCATATGGTAGTGTATAATACTTGGGTGTTATATATTAAATTTGTGGAGGTGTAATGTAATGCCTAATATCAAGTCGGCTAAAAAGCGCGTCAAGGTAATCGAGAAAAAAACCGCGATTAACGTATCACATAAGACGGCTTTGAAGACCGCGATTAAGAAGTTTGAGGCAGCGGCGGCAAGCGGCGATAAGGAAAACGCGAAGCTTCTCTTTAACGAAGCGTCGAAGAAGCTCGATCAGGGCGTAAGCCAGGGTATTCTTCATAAAAATACAGCCGCGAGAAAGAAATCTCAGCTCGCTCTGAAGCTCGCAAAGCTCGCGTAAATGCATCAAATTCGCTTTGCGGATATTCTTGATCGGTAAACATTGTTTTCAGCAAAACGGCATGGCTTAGCTATGCCGTTTTGTTGTTCGTAAGCTTTTTCGCCATAGCCTGACCGAACGCCTGTTCAAAACACCACGCCACGAAGCACGCGCGCCACGGCTCACCCTGATACGACGGCATGACGTCGCGCCAATACTTGGTGTAATTCGCGCTGCCAGCCGCTCCCGGATTTCCGTTTCACTGTCCATTCTCTGCCTCCTTTTTTGCCACAAAAAATACCCCGCGCGGATAAAATTCCGCACAGGGTATTGACAAGCACGATAAATTATCGTATAATGAATATAGATAAAGGGCGCCGCTTTACAGGCGGTTTTGTCCAAAAACAGCGTTTAAATAGCCGCAACTTTTGGATGAGGGGCGGCTATTTCTTTATGTACTTGATTATTTCAAATACAACAATTACAATAATAAGTTGTATAAATAAATTCATGTCCATAATATCACCCCCTTATTCAGAGAGTGACAAAACCGCCCT
>CANQYQ010000146.1 GCA_947628155.1 uncultured Clostridia bacterium | reverse complement strand
CAACTGCATTTCGAGTGCAGCTCGTTATGACCGCTTCGATACTTCTCCACACCTTTTCGTACTTTGATAGTTTACCACACTTGCCATGTAAAGTCAAGCAAAAATTTTACGAATATTAAACTTTTTATCGTGCGGATTTTAAACACAATAAATAAATGCCGTTAAATATATTCTTACCTTAGTCGCATCGTCCGATACTCCTTTGAAACGCCGAGGCTTTTGGCAATATATTAAATAAATTTATAAAATTTATTTTTAAAAGCAATATTTATTGAAAATGCCGTAATACTTATGATATAATAATCAAAACAACAAAAAGGAGATGTTTTTTTGAAAAAGCTTATAATTCCCGCGGTTTTAACGGCCGCAATACTTATATCGTCATGCGGAAACGGAAAATCCCCCGCCGTATCTCCCACCGAGACCGCGAAAACGACCGACGCGGTTACGGCGACCGACGCGGCGAGCGCCAATGCGCCCGCAAAAGACACGGAGGCGCCGCAATTCACGGAAACCCCGGATACGTCCGTAGATCCCGGCACGGCCGATACAGACGGCACAGACGCCGTAAACGGCGGCGATACCGAAGCCGCGAACGATAATCAATCCGACAGCGACTCTCAGAGCGTCTCGATTATAAACGGTTCATCCGTACCGTTTTATGCCGTCTACCTATCGACGTCCTCAGACGGCAATCCGGGTGAAAATATCCTTGGCGACACGCCGCTGGGCGAAGGGGAGGAAATTGTCCTGCCGTTTGCCAATGCGCCGGAAAATCTTAATGTAATTGTTGAAGATAAAGACGGGATTCAATATTCCGCGAGCGGTATAAGCCTTGAGAACGGCATGGCGATCGAGCTTAGGCTCAACGGCGGTTCACTTGAGGCATTGGTGCAATAAAAAAACCGACCGGGCGGCGGTATATGAGCGCGGTCCGACGTATCAGCGTACGCCGGCGCTTAAAGTCTCATGCGGATTTCCGCGTGGGACTTTAAGCCGTACCGTTTTCCCGTTTTTTAACGGCTTTGGCAGTATATCATAAAATTTTATTACCTCACATGGTTTTTGATCCAATCGCGGTACCAGTATCCCGAATCCTTTACAATGCGCTCCTGTGTATCGTAATCGACGTAAATCAACCCGAATCTTTCCGAATATCCGCACGCCCACTCGAAATTATCCATGAGCGACCAGTGGAAATATCCCGCGATATCCGCGCCCTCCTTGGCCGCCTTTTCAAGCTCGATCAAATGCCGGTGCGTGTAGTCGATCCTGTTCGGGTCGTGAACGCGGCCGTCAAGCGATACGGTATCGTGCGCCGACATGCCGTTTTCGGTTATATACACGGGCAAGCTGTACCGCTCGTATAAGAACCTCGGCCCCCAGCGCAGACATTCCGGCACGACATTCCACTGTATCGCGGTTTTCGTAATTCCCGTCTTATACGGCAGCCGCACGGACCCGCCGTTTTCATCCGCCTTTACAAACACGCCTTGGTAAATATTTTGGCAGTAAAAATCAATCGGCTGATGAATCAGCTTCATATCCGCGTCAGTAATTTCGGGCAGATATTCCGCGTATTTTTTAAGCCCCTCCTCCGGGTATTTTCCCAATATAACCGGATCGCTCCACCATGATACGCCCCATACCCACGCGTCAATATCGGGGCACTCGAACAGCGCCCTTCGCGCCGCTTCAATGTCCTTTTCCTCCGCCGGTACCGGCATCGTTCCCGTCGGCGCATAGCCTATCTTAATAGGCTGCTTAGCCGCTTTTCTCATCGCCTTTACCGCCGCGCCGTGCGCCTTTAAGACGTTATGGCACATCAAAAACACATCCCGTTCCGGGCATTTTAACCCCGGCGCGTGCTCGCCGTTTTTAAATCCCGCGCCGATAAAGCATTGCGGCTCATTGAACGTAATAAAATGCGTCACGCGGTCGGAGAACCGCTCGACAATCAGCTCCGCGTAATCCGCGAACCACTTGATGCTGTCGGGATTCATCCACCCGCCGCGCTTATACAGCTCATACGGGTAATCCCAATGGAACAGCGTTATATACGGCTCTATGCCGTTTTTTAAGAGCTCATCGATCAAATCGGAATAAAATTTTATCCCGGCTTCGTTAACCGTTCCAGTACCGTTTGGTATTATTCTGCTCCAGCTTATCGAAAACCGATACGCCTTTATGCCGATTTCCCCCATCAGCTTCACATCCTCGCGGAACTTATGATAGTGGTCGCAGGCGATATCGCCCGTGTGGTTGCCGAAGACCCTTCCGTCCTCATGCGTGAACACGTCCCAGACGCTAAGTCCGCGTCCGTCCTCGTTATACGCGCCTTCAACCTGATACGCGCTCGTCGCCGCGCCCCATACGAAATCCTTTTTAAAACCCATTGTACATTCCTCCGTTAATTCATACCCGCCGTTCCCTTTATCAACAGCGAACGGCTTGATCAATGATAACAGACCGCCGGTAGCATACATCCTTATCATGCCGCCGTCATTTTAAAGCTTTATTCCGGTGTTTTTTGACAGCGCCCGCGTTTCTCATGAATACGGCGGCGGGCCGCTCTTGTCTGCGCTCGGTAATTGCCAGTGTGAGCGCGATAATATCCTTTGCTCCGGCCGCCTTAAGCGTCCGCGCGCATTCCGCGGCGGTTGCGCCCGTAGTATAAATATCATCAAAAATTATTATATTTTGCCCGGCCGCGTCCTCCGAAGCGGAAAACGCGCCGTACACGTTTGTCATGCGTTCATAACTTCTCAAATCCGCCTGACGCCGCGTATTGATATCACGGCGCAGGATATCGCCGCGGTACTGCGTTCCGATAAATTCCGCAAACGGCTTGGCGATAAGCTCCGCCTGATTATAGCCGCGCTCGTTCATGCGCTTCTTCGACAGCGGCACGGGTATAAGCATATCAAAATCGCCGAGTATATACTTGATCCTTTCGAGCGATTCCGTCATAAGTGAGAAAAACACCCTTGAATACGCGCGGTCGCCGTTAAATTTATACGACAATATCGCATCCCGCATCACGTCCGTGTAATAAAACGGGGATATTACGTAATCCACGGCGTCATTTTCCGCGTTAAAGCTTCTGTTTTCTCCCGTTGAGGGCAGTCGGTCAAAGCATTTCGGGCACACGCCTATACCGCCATGGCGATGTCGGATATCGGCCGAACGCGAGTGGCAGAAAATGCATATCGCGTCTCTGAACAGCATTACCATCTTCCCCCTTTGGGATACGGGCATTTTCCGTCCGCAAGATACGCCCTGACCTGCATTACGCAGCCGCACAGCATACACGTTGCGCCGTCCTCTAATTTTTCGCAGCCTTCGCATATTTTAAGACGCCGCCCGTATTCCGGCTCGTCAACGAGCCGTATCCCGCGCATACCCTTTATCTCGTCAACCATTTTCGCGATCTCATCGTCGGTCAATACGCTTTTTGATGGGCATTTTTTGCATTTTTTCATTATTCGAGCGTGATTGCCGCAACGGAAAGCCGGGGAATGGTAAACATGATTTTGCCGTTTTCCGATTTTATCTCAAGCTCCTTCGGCGCGACCTTTTCAGCGCCGTCGAAATCATTAAAGTCGTTTATCTTATCCGCGCTCATAACCGTGCCGGATATATTTTTGTAATCCCCGTCTACTGTAACGGTAATTTCCTCTTCGTCTCCGGCCGATGTATTGCACAGCGTCACAAGGCATCTTCCGTCCTTAACCGACGCGTCCGCGCTGATTTTTTGCAGCGCATGGCCGTTTCCGCCGCATACGCCGCCGTCGTATTTTACATCTACGCGCTCCGCGTCCATGTGCGCTTTCATCATTTTAAATACGTAATATGTCGGCGTTTTTACCATTTTATCGCCTTCTGTGAGTACCATTGACTGCAAAACATTCACCATTTGCGCGATGTTAGCCATGAAAATCCTGTCGTTATGCTTCTGGAAAATGTGCAGGATCACCATTGCGCATACCGCGTCGCGGATAGTGTTTTGCTGAAGCAGGAATCCGGGATTTGTACCGGGCAGCACATCATACCATGTTCCCCATTCGTCTACGATCAGTCCCTTTTTCTTCTCCGGGTCATATTTATCCATTATCTTCTCGTGCATCGCTATCGTTTCCTCCATGGAAAACGCGTTTTCGAGCAGCGAGTAATATTCGCCCAAATCATCATCGGTGCTTACGCCCTTGTTCATGTAATCGTGAGTATACGTGTAATTATGCACGGATATCCCCTGCGCCTGATGCGCGCATTTTTTCATCATGACCTTCATCCAATGCGTATCTCGGCTGTCCGGACCGCCCGCGATCTTATAAAGAGGCTCGTCTCCGTAATCACGTATAAATGTCGCGTAGCGGCGGAACTCGTCGGCGTAATATTTCGCGCTCATCGCGCCGCCGCAGCCCCAGTTTTCGTTGCCCACGCCGAAGAATTTGAGCTTCCACGGCTCTTCTCTTCCGTTTTTGCGGCGCTCGTTCGCCAGCGGCGAATCGCCGCCGAACGTCATGTATTCAACCCAGTCGCGCATTTCCCTGACTGTTCCCGAGCCGACGTTCCCGCAGATATACGCCTCCGTGCCGAGTTGTTCGACAAGCTCGAAAAATTCGTGCGTGCCGAAATGATTGTTTTCGACGACCTTGCCCCAATTAGTATTTACCATGTACGGCCTGTCCTCCTTCGGGCCTATGCCGTCGCGCCAATGATAATCGTCTGCGAAGCAGCCGCCCGGCCAGCGGAGCACGGGTATCTCAAGCTCCTTTAACGCGTCTACCACGTCGCGGCGCATACCGTTTACATTCTCAATTTCACTGTCCTCGCCGACATATAATCCTTCATAGATGCATCTGCCCAGATGCTCTGCAAACTGACCGTATATATATTTGCTTATTTTACCCTTTTTATCGCGGGTCTTCACGTTGATTTCAGTCATTTTCAAATCCTCCGTCCTGTGTTTTGTTATATGATTATACTATATGGAATATCGGTAAATCAACGATAAAAAATGTCTTTATACAGACAAAAATCTATTTGTGATAGCTTTCATTATTATTGATTTTAAACGCGCGGTAAATCTGCTCTGACAGTATAACGCGCATAAGCTGATGCGGCAGCGTAATTCTGCCGAAGCTCAGCCGCGCGTCGGCGCGCTTTTTTACCTCGTCCGACAGTCCGAGAGAACCGCCGATAATAAATACGGCCTTGCCGTGTGTCATTGACGCGTCGGCGATCATATCCGCCAAATCCCGCGATGATATTAATTTGCCCTCGATACACATTGCCGCGGTATATGCGCCCGCGGGGATCTTTGCGAGTATTGCCGCGCCCTCCTTGCCGAGAACGGCGGTCTTTTCCTTATCCGACGCGTTGTCCGGGATCCTCTCGTCCGGGATCTCAATTATATCGACCTTGGCAAACCTCGACAGCCGTTTTTTGTATTCATTTACCGCGTCGGTCATATATTTTTCGCGGATTTTCCCTACCGCGATTATCGTCACATTCATCATATCGTTAAATTCATCACAGCCGCGTCGCCTCGTATCGTTTGGCGACCGCAAGCTTCATGTCGTCGCCTACACGTACACCCGCCATCGTAAGCGTATTGTGAGTTTCCATCAGCGCGATTTCCGGGCGGTTGTTTTCCATGCTCAGATGCCCGAGCGTTATGCGTTCGGTCCCGCTGTTTACAAGCTTTAGCGCGCATTCCGCCGCGTCGGTATTCGGCAGATGCCCTACCTCGCTTAAGATCCGCTGTTTAAGATAATACGGATACGAACCGCAGCGCAGCATTTCCAAATCGTGATTCGATTCGAGCAGTACGGCTTTGCTGCCCGCTATCCGTGAGAGCAGATAATCGTTCATATGACCTATATCTGTCGCGAGAGAATATTTATCCCCTTCCGTGAAATAGCTGTAGCCAACGGGATCGGCGGCGTCATGCGGTATTGAAAACGGAATTATACCTATAGTTCCCACCTCAAAATCACAGTCCGGCTTCACCGCGCGCATAAGCG
>CANQYQ010000145.1 GCA_947628155.1 uncultured Clostridia bacterium | reverse complement strand
GGGGGGGGGGGGGGGTGATATAATGTGAATATGAATATTCCGCGTGATGCGGGGATGCATAATAAAATGAGACAGGAGGAAAAAGAATGAAAATTAAAAAATTAATCACGGCGGTTATGGCTGCGGCTATGGCTGTCACGTCGGCGGCGGTGCCGGTATTGGCAGACACGCCGGAAACAGGGGTCAGCGTATGGGATGGTACGGAGGTTGACACGAGTTGGTATGCTGAAGATCAAAAGGATGAAAGTGGCGCATACGTTATTAACAGCGCGGCGCAGTTTGCGGGACTGGCAAAGCTTGTTAATGACAACACATCAAAATTTGGCGGCGCTACGGTTAAGCTTAACGTCGATATAGATTTGGATCAAAACGACTGGACACCTATCGGATCAGATGAAACTGATACATCTTTCCGTGGTAGCTTTAATGGTCAGGGGCACACCATATCAAATCTTTGGATATCAACCGATGATGATTACCTCGGTCTTTTCGGCTATGCGGGTGTGAGCACGGTGACTGAACCGGCGGCTTATATCAGCAATCTGACGCTTAAAGACCCTACAGTTATATCATCCAGTCCGTCAAACGGTAACGCCAGTTATGTAGGTGGCGTCGTGGCTAACGGACGCGTCATTACAATGGAAAATGTACACGTTATAGGAAATATGACTATTCAGGGATACGGTTATGTCGGAGGGATTCTTGGACATTCCTCCAACGCGACTATGAGAAACTGCTCCGTTTGCGGTTATGGCGAGATTAACTGTCATTATTGGTGCGGCGGCGGTATTGCCGGTTACATAGGCGGAGGCACAGTTGAGGATTGTTCCGTAATTGGAATGGAAATGAAAGACGGTTTGAATATATGGAGCAATTCGGGAGGCATTGCCGCCGTTGTCGGAGGCAATATGCCCGGGTCAACTGTCACTCGCTGCTCGGCGACTAATGTGGGAATATCATCAAACAGAACCAATCAGGTAGGAGCGATAACGGGATATAGTGAGGGAGCGTCAAATAACGCTGCCAAGGATGTTACAATAACGGTAGCGGAAGAACAGACCGACCCAAATGACAGGGCAAATCTTGTTGAACCGGTTGCGGAAATTGGCGGAGCGGTATTCGCGTCATTGCCCGCCGCTATAGCCGCGCTGCAGGACGGCGATACGCTGACGCTTTTGGATGATACTACTGTAGATGCACAGTTGGTTATAGACAAAGGCGTAACCATTGATTTGGGCGGCAATACGATTACAAGCAACTTAATGGAAAAAGCGGGTGCCGATAGCTATGTGTATGCGATTAAAATTGTAAAATCCGTTTCGGGAAATCCTGTTACGATTAAGAACGGCACTATTAACCACGGCATCACATACGAGGACGGCTCTCTCGATGGATGTCAGGCTGTTCGTGCAGAGGGCGCCGACGTCACAATAGAAGATGCAAAGATATCGGGCGTATATACATCTGTCGGAGTAACCGGAGGAGGGAAACTGACCGTAACGGGTGACAGCGAAATCATAGCGTCGAAAGGAACCGGCATTTTCGTGGTAGGAAATGAGCCAAATACAGAACTTGTTGTTGAAAGTGGTCTTATCAAAGGCGGCTGGTACGGTATAAGCGGTAACGGCAGTAATGATGGAACGAATATCACAATAAACGGCGGTACTGTAACGGCTAATACTGATGAAGTAAATCAAGGCATGGCAATATATCATCCACAGGACGGTAAGCTTACTATCACAGGCGGTACAATAACCGGTTGGGATGGTATTCAGTTCTGTGGCGCAGGCGAAATCAATATTAGCGGCGGTACAATTGAAGCTATGGGAGACTTTGCGGAATTTACAGCAAACACAGGCAGCAGCAGTCACGAACTTGGAGCGGCACTGTCAATTCTGTCGAGAAGCGGCGGCTATGGCGCAGCAGATGAGTTAAAGCTTAATATCAGCGGCGGTACCTTCAAAAGTGCTAAAGGATCTGCGATATACGAAAAGGCGGCGGAAGACGTCACCGGCACATTGCTCAGTTTAGGCGAAGACGGCAGCTTAATCAGCGGGGGTGAGTTTATTTCCGCAGAGGGTATGCCGGCGGTAGATTTTCAGATGGAAGGCGTATCAGAGGAAAACAAGCAAATCATCAGCGGCGGTGAATTTACGGGAAGCTTTGATGAAATAAAGGAATTTGTCGTTGATGACGCTGTGCCTCAGGATTGGACGGACGGCGAATTTAAGATCGTATCAAAAGACGTAATTGCCGGAAATGTTATATTATCGCTTGTACCCGGAAAGCCTGAAACAGAAGCGGTAAAGCTTATGGAGATCGACCCAAATGATCCGTATACATACGCGATCGTCCTGACAGCAGAAGGCGAAGAGGCTATGCAGGTTAACCGCTATATGGCGGCGGAGCTGACGCTTGGCGGAACAGGCACATATGAGATTCTCCCTTGTGAGAACGCGTATGTGGTTGATCTTGGCGCGGGTGAAACCGAAGATACGCACAAATACGCGCTCCACATGGCGGGCGAAGTCAAGGGTGAATCCGGAGAAGGCATCACGACGCTGACCGGTCATGAAATTACAATCGGCTATGTCAGAATTACAGGCTACGGCCCTTATGCAATTTCCGTTAAGAACGGCAAGGTTCAGACCGCTCTGGCAAATGATAATATTGTTGATACATATATGACGAGCGCGGCGGGAGATAAGGGCATGTTGAAGCTTCAACCCGCAGACGGTGAGGGTACAGGTTCGGACGTTGTCGCAAAAGGCGAACGCAAACAGGAGATGAAGCCGGTTGCAATTAACGTAATGTTCCCGAACACGGTTAATCAGGCTGCTTCCGAATATACTAAGATGACCGTTACGGTTGAAAGCGCTCTCGGTGATACGCAAACGTTTAATCTCGGAGATGCTGCGGTCATATATGATAACGATGGCGAGTACGCGCAGTATACAATGACGGCGCAAATGGCGGTGGATACACGATATACCATTACGTTTAAGGGCAAGGGCTACAGAACATACAGCGTTGACGCGATTGTGGGCAAAGCCGATGTCGATCCGTCGGTTAACGTATGGAACAACGTAATGGATAATAATCGAGTAGTTGTTGATACCGAGTACAATAGAGCGGCGGCGCAGGATAATGTTACCTTCCTCGCGGGAGATATCGATGACAGCAAGCATATCGATCTCTATGATTTGTCGGCGGCTGTGGCGTACTTCGGCAAGGCCGGTATGAAAAATACCGATGGCACGTTAGTAGGCGGAAACGACACTTATGTTCAGTACGACTTGAACCGCGACGGCGCGATTGATTCAAAGGATATCGCGATGGTTCTTGTATCGTGGAATTATTAATCGGAAAATTACAGCGAAATAAAAAAAAAGGGGCTGTAAAAAAGTCCCTAAAAGTGAAAAGGATCTCCAATGAGGTCCTTTTCTTGTTTTAGGGGGTAATTTATATATACCAGTCTGTTTTACGCATCATAAAAGAAGTCATCTAAATTTGAAAGCCAAAACAAGGGAGTTTTCCCCACAGGCGACAGTCTCATGAAGATGCTTTACCTTGCCATGATGGACACCACGAAAAAATGGACACTCATGCGTCGGGATTGGGGACAAATCCACTCTCAACTGGAGGTATTTTTCGCTGACCGATTGTAGCAGCAGCATAAAATCCGCGGGCAAGTCAAGGATAAAATGAATGTCCTCGACGAGGGCACTCTTGACATGTCGGCAATTTTATGCTATATATTAACTAAAGGATGACCCCCATAATATGGATTTCATCCCTCGTAACATTACTCAGATTAGGACATCGACCGCGCGAACAGAGAAATCCATGTGACAAAGTCGGTATACCACGAAAAGAACAAGCCGAAATTAAAGACTACAAAAACCAAGAGCGGCATACGGAATGTTATTATCCCCGATGTGCTGCCGGACAAAATCCCCTCCGGCAAGCCGGACGATTATCTGTTTTCCGTTGACGGCTCGCGTCCGCTGTCGTATAGCGAATATCAGCGGCAGTGGGACAGATAGCGTGAGGAAACGGGATTAAACATCACGGCTCACCAGCTGCGCCACACTTACGCGACTATCCTGTTTGAGGCGGGTATTGACGTTAAGGATGCACAGCATTTAATGGGGCATAGTGATATAACGGTCACGCAAAACATTTACATGCATATCCGCGCGAACCGTTTGCGCGATACCGTGAACAAATTAAACGCGTATGCCGCTGAAAACCTGACTAACTTTTGCACATTTGACTAAAAATTTTATGCTATATTTTAACATAATTTACCACATTTTGCAGACGTGCAAAAACGCAAAAAACCGCATAAACACCGGACTTTCAAGCATTTACGCGGTTTTTGAAAATGGTGGAGCATAGGGGACTTGAACCCCTGACCCCAACACTGCCAGTGTTGTGCGCTCCCAACTGCGCTAATGCCCCATATAAATTGTGCGCCGGAACAGTTCCGACTGGTGCGGATGACAGGACTTGAACCTGCACGTCGGTGACACCGGCTCCTAAGGCCGGCGCGTCTGCCAATTCCGCCACATCCGCAGCTGTGTTATAAAATAACTTTTTTCGGGTATCAAACGCAATGCGTTTAATATCGTGAACTTATTATATCAGAAAACCTACGGACTGTCAAGAAAAAAATATCGTTCCACTATGGTTTTTGAATGAATTGGAGGGCAGAAAATGCTGAAAGGATACGGGCATACAATTGCCGCGAGTTATATAGGGTACATTACCCAAGCTATAATAAACAATTTTGCGCCTATGCTTTTCGTAATGTTTCACACGAATTACGGAATATCACTTGACAAAATAGGACTGCTTATAACTGTCAATTTCGGCACACAGCTGTTGATTGACCTTTTATCGGCAAAATTTATAGATAAAATCGGATACAGAGTATCAATTTCCGCCGCGCATATTTTTGCGGCTGCGGGCCTTATACTGCTTGCGGTTTTACCCGGGCTGTGCCCTGATACGTTTGCGGCGCTGTGTATCGCGGCGGTTATTTACGCAATAGGCGGCGGACTTATTGAGGTACTGGTAAGTCCGATAGTCGAAGCCGTGCCGGGAGATGAAAAATCGGCGGCAATGAGTATGCTGCATTCATTTTACTGTTGGGGAACGGTGCTTGTAATCGCCGCTTCCACTGCGGCATTCGCCGTATTCGGTATTACGGCATGGCGATGGATCGCGTGTATGTGGGCCGTTGTACCGGCGGCAAACGCGGTATATTTTTCGCGCGTGCCGATCGCCCGGCTTACCGAGCACGGCGCGGGCATGACAATTACCGAGCTTGCAAAATCAAAAATATTCTGGATATTTGCGCTGTTTATGATGTGCGCGGGTGCGTCGGAGCTGGCGATGAGCCAATGGGCGTCGGCATTCGCGGAACAGGGACTGGGAATTTCAAAAACAGTCGGGGATTTGGCCGGGCCGTGCTTTTTCGCTGTACTGATGGGTGCGTCGCGAATTTTGCACGCGAAAATTGCGGCGCGCGTATCGCTTATAAAATATATGAGCGCATGCGCCGCGCTGTGCGCGGCAAGCTATTTCGCGGCGTCGCTTTCCGATATGCCCGCGCTTTCGCTTATCGCGTGCGGCATATGCGGATTTTCAGTTGGTGTGATGTGGCCCGGCACGTTCAGTATAGCCGCGGAAAGATGTCCTGCCGGCGGAACGGCGATGTTTGCGTTGTTAGCTTTGGCGGGCGATGTGGGCTGCTCAATAGGGCCGTCGCTTGTCGGAGCGGTATCGGCGGCGCAATCCGACAGCCTGAGGCTCGGACTGCTTTCGGCGGCCGTGTTCCCGATCGTGCTGCTAATAGGTCTGTCCGTGTTTCGCTATATTGCGGCAAAGTAACAGTCAGTCCGATTAATATTTTAAGAAGTAAAAATATAATAGAATCGCTTGATTTTTTACTATACATATGGTAAAATTATAGTGTGTATATTTTGACACAGAAATAAAGAAAGGAGGCCTCCGCTGATATGAGAAGCTGGAAATTTATGTTATCTCCCGGAATAGGGGGGGG
>CANQYQ010000144.1 GCA_947628155.1 uncultured Clostridia bacterium | reverse complement strand
CGCCGCCGTTTTTATTTATAACAAACATATTATTCCTCTTAATTTGAATATTTCTTTATTGATTCCCACAATCCGCACAAATACGCCGCGCCGAGCGCACGGTCGTACAGACCGTAACCGGGCATCGCCTTTTCGCCCCACAGCATTCTGCCGTGGTCGGGGCGTATCACGCCGTCAAAGCCCGTATCGTAAAGCGCCTTCATGATCGCCGCCAAATCGAGCGAGCCGTCCGCGCTCAGGTGGCACGCTTCCTCGAATTTGCCGGGCGCGGTATGCTTGATATTGCGAACATGAGCGAAATGTATGCGGCCTTTAAGCGCGTGGATAATATCCACGATATCGTTATCGGGATTCGAGCCTAACGAGCCTGTGCAAAGCGTCACACCGTTATACACGCTCGGCACGGCCTCACACATGCGCACCAAACCCTCCTTTGACGTGATGATCCTCGACAGTCCAAACACGCTCCACGCGGGGTCGTCCGGGTGAATCGCCATTTTTATGCCGTATTTCTCGCACGTCGGCATGATCGCCTTTAAGAAATACACAAGGTTATTAAACAGCTTTTCCGCGTCCACATCCGCGTACGCCTCGAACAGCTCCTTTATCTTCGACAGCCTCTCCGGCTCCCAGCCGGGCATAACGAACCCGTTTGAGTTTTTGTCCATGCTCTCGAAAAGCGTGTCCGGGTCAATTTTGTCAACCTCCGTCTGGTCGTACGCGAGCACATTCGAGCCGTCCTCGCGGGGCTTCGCCAGATCCGAACGCGTCCAGTCGAACACCGGCATGAAATTGTAGCATACGAGGTCTATTCCTTCCTCGCCCAGGTTTTCAAGTGTTTTTATGTAGTTTTCGATATACATGTCGCGGTCGGGTGAACCGATTTTAATCGCGTCGTGAATGTTCACACTCTCGATTCCCGAAAGTTCCAATCCGCCGTCCTCGATTTCCTTCTTTAATGCGCGTATTTCCCCGCGCGTCCATAATTCGCCCGCCTGCTTGTAATACAGCGTCGAGATAAGTCCCTCGACATAGCGTATCTGACGTAATTGTTCCAATGTTACACTATCGTAACCCTTGCCATAATAGCGCATTGTCATCTTCATGATGTTCAATCCTCCCATTTACTTATTCTGCCGCTTTCATAAATCTCCCGACCGCGCAATTTGCACGAAAATCACATGGAAGCAAATTGCGCTTACTGCGTTAAACAGGGCTTGAAGTATCTGTATACGTCTGCGCCCTGTTTGCCTTGTATCGGAAAATTTCTGAAAGCGGGATATGCTTTATTTTTGTTTTATAATTGTTTTAATGCTTCCCTTACCGCGCCGCTGCCCTTAAGCATGGACTTAACCGATGCCTCGATCCTTTCGCCAAGGCCTGCCTCGTATAAATCCACGCCGAAAATCGTCTTATCGGACAATATTGTGCTTAATTTTCCGTTCGCGCTTTCCGGCTTGTTCCATTCCACGCCCGAAAGCTTTGCCGTCAAATCGTCAAGCAGCGGGTCGGCGCTCCTTTCAAACGCGTTCCCGTTATCGTCCACCGCCAAAAGATACCGTATCCATCCCGCGATCGCCATAGGTATCGCCGTTAAAGTTTTAACGTCAAGCTCATCCGATTTCATATATGATTTAATCGTCTCGCCGTAACGTATTCCGACCTTCTGCGATGTGTCCGTCGCGATCCTCTGCGGCGCGTCGGGGATGTTCGGGTTCGGTAAACGTTCGCTTATGACCTCGTTCACGAATTTCTGCGGGTCGATTATCCCGGGGTCGATAACGACCTTCATTCCCTCGTCCGCGATTTTTTTAACGAGCTTTACAAGCTCCGCGTCGTTCATTTCCTCCCATATTGTCTTATAACCCAAAAGACAGCCATACACCGCCAGAGCCGTGTGGAGCGGATTTAAGCACGTTGTGACCTTCATCGTCTCGGATTTGTTCACCGTCTCGCGCGTAGTCATATACACGCCCGCCTTATCGAGCGCGGGACGTCCGTTGGGAAAATCATCCTCGACCACCAGGTACTGCGGTATTTCCGCGTTCACGAACGGCGCGATATATGTGCCCTTCGACGTTACTACCGGCTGCATATCCTCAACGCCCAGCTCCGTCAGCTTATTTAAAACCGCCTCCGACGGGCGCGGCGTGATTTTATCGATCATGCTCCACGGGAACGACACATTGCCGTTAAGATAATCAATAAATCCCTTTTCCGCCTTGCCGCCGTCGACCCACGCCTTTGCGATCGTCATAACGCTTGATTGCAGCTTCTCGCCGTTATGCGAGCAGTTGTCCATGCTCACGACCGCCAGCGGATATCCGCCCGCCTTAAAGCGCCGATACAGCATATACGCCGTCACACTCATCGCGTGCTTGGGTTCTTCGGGGCCGTTTTCGATGTCCGATTTCACAACGCCCATTAAATCACCGTCCGGCGCATAAAGGTTATAACCCTTTTCCGTAATCGTATAGCTCATCATTTTAAGCGACGGATTCTCCGCAATTTCACAAAGCCGCGCGTAATCTGTTGATTTCACGCCCTCGGTGATCCCCGCCTGAACCGTCATATCGAGATTGGACGATTTATCCATCATAACGTTCAGTGTCAGCGAATCATACGGCTTATATATTTTATCTATGATATCGAAATCAAACGTTTCCACCGCGGCTATGCCCGTATCGGACAAGTCCTGATTTAACAAGCTCTGCGCGATCGAGCCGATAAATCCCCGGAAAATATTTCCCGCGCCGAAATGTACCCATTCCGGGTTTTTCGCTGCTCTTGTTTGTTCAACCTCGTATTTCGGCAGCTTAATCCCCGCGTTTCTCCATTCGGAAGCATCTTTTATTCCTTCCAATGTCAGCTTCATTTTTATATCCCCTTTCGGTTTATTTATTTAAAGTATAGCACGCCAAAACGACATATACGTGCGCAATCGAGGTAAAAACTTGTACAATCTTGCTGTATGGCTATGGACAGGCGCGGCCTATTGTGATATAATATTTAAGAGGTGATTTTATGAAGATACCGCTTTTTAATTCGTATGAGGAAATATTTGTTGAACATATTAAGGGCGGCAAATATGACGTACCAGTACAGCAGTATCACGACGATTATGAGCTGTACCTGCTCCTTGACGGCGAGCGCGCGATGTTTTTTAACGATGTGCGCTATACGCTGCGGCGCGGCGATATGGCGGTGATACGTCCTTTTGAGCTGCACTCGGCCGAAAGCGGAGATTTCCCGTTTTACGAAAGATATGTACTTAATTTCAAGCCTTCTCACCTCGCGCCGATTTTATCCGAAGGAGAACAAAAGCAATTCTTTTCCGGGTTTACCTCACGGTTACTGCATCTTGATGATGCGCAGCTTGACATTATTTATTCATCATTTCGGCTTATCGACGCGCTCATAAACACAAAAAATCCGTTTACGCAAAAGGCCGTCTGCGCGGCGGTGATATCGCTTATAATGTACATAAAAACAGTTCCTCCGTCAAATGTGGAGGCTCGTGAAATAGGTCTGCCGAAGGAACTTAGCGACGCAATAATTTACATAAACGAGCATTACGGCGAGAGCATAAGCCTTGATATGGCCGCTGATATGGCGCATCTTAGCAAATATCATTTCTGCCGTGTGTTTAAGTTGGCGACAGGCGCGACCTTTTTGGAATATCTCACCAATGTGCGCCTCTCCCACGCGCACCGGCTGCTTATTCAGACAGATATGTCCGTAAGCGAAATTTCACGGCGTACCGGATTCACTTCCGCGGCGTATTTTTCGCGTATGTTTAAAAAAATTTACGGCATACCTCCCAAAGCCGCCCGCGGCACATATAAAAGCTGACATATAACATATAGTTGTTTTCGTAAAAAAATTTATATTTTTATACAAGATATATTGATTTTTAAAAAATTTTATGGTACAATTTAGTTTATAAAATATATTTAAACGGAGATATGGGGTTATGAAAAATTTTAATACCACAGATATACCCGTAACGCCGCGCGTTAAGAAGCTTATCGCGGATCTTTTCGCGAAGCTTCCCGAGATTGAGGCCGACCGCGCGGTACTGCTTACGGAAAGCTACAAGCAGACAGAGGATTTACCTATAATAAAACGGCGCGCCTTAGCGTTCCATCATATTCTCACGAATATCCCGATAACCATACGCGATATGGAGCTTATTGTCGGCAGCGCGACAAAAGCGCCGCGCGGCTGTCAGGTGTTCCCGGAATATTCATATGAATGGCTCGAGAGCGAGTTTGACACCGTCGAAACGCGCGAGGCCGACCCGTTCTACATATCCGAGCAGACAAAAGCGACTCTTCGGAAGGTTTATCCCTATTGGAAGGGCAAGACAACATCCGAGCTTGCGACGGCGTATATGGCGCCCGAGGCGAAGGTTGCGATTGAGCACAATATTTTCACGCCCGGAAACTATTTCTACAACGGTATCGGCCACGTTACCGTTGATTACGGCAAGATCATAAAAATCGGCTGGCGCGGACTTATGGAGGAAGCGGCGGCGGAATTATCAACGCTCAACATCTACGACGGCGATTACGCGCGCAGGAAGGAATTTCTTGAGGCGGTTATCATCTGCTGTGACGCGGCGGTTATCTATACCAAGCGCTACGCCGCTCTCGCGAAGGAAACGGCGGACAGATGCTCCGACCCCGCAAGACGCGCGGAGCTTATTCAAATAAGCAAAAACTGCGAGCGCGCGCCCGAATACGGCGCGGCTACCTTCTACGAGGCGTGCCAGAACTTCTGGTTTATTCAGATGCTTTTGCAGATCGAGTCGAGCGGCCACTCGATATCCCCCGGACGTTTTGACCAGTACATGTACCCGTATTACAAGCGGGACACCGAAGCGGGCATCTTAACGCGCGAATTTGCGCAGGAGATCGTTGACTGCATATGGGTCAAGCTAAACGACTTAAATAAAGTCCGCGACGCGGCGTCCGCCGAGGGTTTCGCGGGTTACAGCCTGTTCCAGAACCTCTGCGCCGGCGGTCAGACAAAGGAAGGCCTTGACGCGACGAACGATATGTCGTTCATCTGCATACAGGCGTCAATGCACACGCGCCTTCCCGCACCATCATTCTCGGTTCGCGTATGGAACGGCACGCCGAATATATTTATGATAAAATGCGCGGAGCTCACCCGTACGGGTATTGGTCTCCCCGCTTACTATAACGACGAGGTTATCATTCCGTCTTTGATGTCGCGCGGCGTGTCATTGGAGGACGCGCGCGATTATAACATCATCGGCTGCGTTGAGCCGCAGGCGGGTCACAAAACCGATGGCTGGCATGACGCGGCGTTCTTCAACATGTGCCGTCCGCTTGAGCTGGTATTCTCAAACGGCGTTGACAGGGGCGTTCAGGTTGGATTAAGAACCGGCGACGTTGAAAGCTTCCGCACATTCGACCAGTTCCTTGATGCATATAAGAAGCAGATGTCGTACTGCATACAGCTTCTCGTAAACGCGGACAACTCCATCGATGTTGCGCACGCCGACCGCTGTCCGCTGCCGTTCCAGTCGTCCATGGTCGAGGACTGCATACACCGTGGCAAATCTATGCAGGAGGGCGGCGCGATTTATAACTTCACCGGCCCGCAGGGCTTCGGTATAGCCAACGTTACCGACTCGCTCTACGCGATAAAGACGCTTGTTTACGACCGGAAACAGGTTACTATCGGCGAATATAAGGACGCTCTTGAGCACAACTTTGGCAAGGGTTACACCGAAAAGGCTACGCGTAAGATGGTGACGGAAGCGATTGACGCTATGGCCGCTCAGGGACGGCGCGTTTCGCCGCAGATGGTGGAGCAGATGTGCCGCGCGTATCTGGAAAACTCGATGTGCACACCCGAGCAGAAGGCAAAATATGATAAGCTTTTGCAAATGATCGACGACGTGCCCAAGTACGGAAACGACTTAGAGGAAATCGACTTGTTCGCTCGTGAGAGCTCGTATATTTACACGCGCGAGCTTGAAAAATACAAGAACCCGCGCGGCGGAATGTATCAGGCGGGACTCTACCCCGTATCGGCAAA
>CANQYQ010000143.1 GCA_947628155.1 uncultured Clostridia bacterium | reverse complement strand
GACGCGGTGGTTGAAAGGCTGACGGTAAACGGCTGCGAAGGGCTTTATTCAACAAAGCCGAATGTAAATATATTATTGTGGGGCGATGATAATTATATATATTATGTAGGGGGCAGTATAGACAAAAATGAAGCAATAAAAATAGCCGAAAACCTCGTAATGTAACCAAAATTTTTAAAAAAAACAAAAAATTTTAAAAAATCCTGTCACAAAACCTTTATTAATTTGTTATATAAACAGAAAGCAAAATTGATAAAGGTTTTGTTTTTGTTCTAAATTTTTTTAAGGAGGTACTATACCATGAAAAAAAATCTTTTAACAATCCTATGCGCGGCGGCGCTTGCCACCTGCTGTTCGGTGGGCGTGTCGGCGGAGGAATTTCAGCCAATAGAAGCTGAAAACAGAGGTGGGGTTCTTCCTGCGGCTATCGCAATTAATAATTATGAGTCTGACCTATCTATTAGCTCATCAGGAAATGCATCATGTTCTGGATTTACCTATGTGCGGTCCGGCTACACCGCCTCAACCTATGTTGAGCTTCAGGTCAACGACGGCGGCTGGCGAACCGTTGCCAGCTGGTCGGGCGGGGAAAAAGCGAACGGCAGCTACCGGGTTTCCGGCGGCAGCTACCGCGTAAGAACTACGCATAAGGCGTACAAAAACGGCTCTTTGATCGAAACATTATACAGCTACGACTATTAAAGCCGTTATTAACCACGTATATTTCGCGGCTTTGTCTTATTAAGCCCATAAACAATATCAAGCCTTGGCGGAGTTACCGCTGTATCATAGATTATTAAAAGGATATTACAGTTTATGGAAAAATATTGACAAGGCCGGAGATATAAAATATAATAAAGAAGGGAGTTTTCAAAATGAAAACGTACAAGAAAATTTTAGCAGCCGCAATGGCAGCCGTAATGACGGTATCGGCCATAGGAATCACAGCCTTGGCCGAGGATGAGTATGTTAAAACATACACAGACGAAAACGGTGAAACAATCACCATCACACAAGCGGATTTGGATGCGGGACATTGGGACAAAGACGCACTCGGAGACGAGATTCCGGCAGTGTACGAGGATTTTCCGGCTCAGATGAATCCGTCCGTTGACGATTACGCCAATCTAAGCATTAAGGTCCGTTATATGAAAACTCTGACGGACAGCGACAGCGCGGTTTTCACGCTGACGGATTTGGATACCGGTGAAGATGTATACAGCGAAAAGCTGGGGTCGTCATGCATCAATACCGGCAAACTTCCGATGGACAAATACTATCTGGTTAAAATTACCGAGCAGTTTGACGGTCAAGAGCCGGTGGAGTATTCTAAATATATACAAACACAGTATGCGCCGGCGGACATGCCCGACTATGTTTTAAATCCCTCGCCCGACGGAGACGAAACAATCTCAATCATGGATACGGCAAAGCTTGACGAGGGAACAACGGTTGACGAGGATGGAGTTACGCATATTGATACCGATATTGCGTCATGTACCAATGTTCCGGAAAGCGAATGGCAGGAATATAAAAAGACGCTTGAAAGCAATAAACTGTACAATGTTACAGTAGGATACGGACGCGATTCAAAAATAGGTTTTATATCCACATATGATTGGGGCGAGGAGCTTGGCATATTTACTCCGGAATATAACGTTTCTTCCTCCGATCCTCGTATAATGCCTATAGCATCAACGTTTGACCCTTCTAATATTTCTGAGGGCGCTATAACCGGCTGTAATGAGTATGAAATGGGACATGAATTCTACAGTACAACCAATAACTATACTTGTTGGCGCTATACAATTAACAAGGATGGTCTTTCTATAGATGGTAATAAGGACCTGCTTCTTGAAATAAATATTAATAACGCGGACGGCATTTACCTGCAGATATGGCATAAAAGGGTCGGCGATTCAAAGGTTAACAGGGTTAAAGATGCTATTCGTGCGGGCACCGGAAACTGTTGTGTAAAAACAGCGCTGGTTAACGGCGGTGAGGATTTAACGACAGGCGACACTCTTTACTTTATGATATACGGAACAACAACGGCGTCTCGGTTAAAGGGCAGCATATGCATTGAATGGATATCATGGCTTGGGGACGATGTTGTTTCATCCGCATATACGCAATATAAAAATAACAACAGTATACCGGTAGCGGCTTACACCGACAGTAAGACTATAAAAGAATTAAAGGAATCGGTTGCGCGTTCATATATCATGAATGACTACTATGACGTTGACACATTTTATCTTGATAACAACAAGACAAGCGGCGATTACGATTTATACTACACAAATACCGGGCTTATTAATCTTAAGGAATCGGACATACAAAATCCACCATATTGCCAGGACTGCATAACTGTATATTATGTGGATTTCAGTTCCGACAGCCACTTTATTTTGAACCGTGTCGGTACATATTACGCATCAAATACCAAAGGTGAAACCGTTGTACATGTCACCTCGAAGAACGCAAACACAAAATATTTCTTCGAGGTATATCAGAACGACTATGACAGATATGAAAAAGCCGGATATACATTTTCTACGGTATGCTTTAACTAATTAAAAGAGGTGAACAAAAATGAAGGTAAAGGGATTCGTTTCGGCAGTTTTAACAGCCGCAATGTGTGTGTTGTGCTTTTGCACGGCACACGCTGCAAATCTTGAAAAATACACCTCTCCTGACGGTACAGAGTACAAATACGGTTACACTGACGATGGCAAGATTTACCTCCAGTACGTAAGCAGCACTATCAAAGATATTATTGTTCCGGACAAGATTAACGGAAAACCGGTTAAAGTGTTTTCCGGGTATCAAGGAGTGACAAAGGACACAGTGGAGTCAATCGTTCTTCCCGAAACTTGCATAGGTATTGAATACTTTAATGGTTATCCTGCTTTAAAAAGTGTAACGGCGGAGGGTGCACTTGACTATCTCGTTGATTTTGACGACTGTGAAAATCTTGAAACAGTTACTGTGAAAAAGGGCGTAAAGACAATCTGGCCGCATGCTTTTCGAAATACTCCGAAGCTTAAAACCGTCGGCTCGCTGGACGGGCTTGTATCCATAGGCAAAATGGCATTCTTCAGATCCGGCATCGAAAAGATCGATCTTCCCGATACCCTTGAGACAATGGATATAGGGGCATTCGCCGAAACGCCGAATTTGAAAAAAATCTCCATACCCGCAAGCCTTACGACTATGCCGCCGGTAGCCTTTCAACAAAGCGGGCTGGAGGAGGTCGAGTTTAAGGGGAATATAAGCATTATGGGCTCTTCGGCGTTCGTCGCCTGTGAAAATCTGCGCACGGTAAAGGGATTTACCAAGGACCAGCTCGTAAAGTATTGGAACGCGTTTGCCCGCACTCCGCTCCGAACGGAAATGACAGACGACGGGAACCCGTTTGTTATGGATTCATCGGGATTTCTCGCGGCGTATGTCGGCACGGATACCGAGGTCGTTATCCCCGATACGGTCACGGAAATAGGCAACAGCGCGTTTACGATCAATACGGAGATAACAAAGGTCACGATCCCCTCATCCGTTACGAAAATCAATGATAGCGCCTTTTACGGCTGCGATAAATTGACGGAGATCACCATACCTGCAAGCGTAACATGGATAGGCGAAGGAGCGTTCTCGCACTGCAGGAATTTGAAATATGTCACCTTCGAGCCGTCGGATAAGCTGCTTTCGCTGGGCTCAGCCGCGTTCCAGCTTGCGGCGGTAACAAAGGAAACGTTTAATTCCAACGGCAGACGCTACAGCAATAAGAATACGGCGTTTGCTCTTACCGAGCTTGACCCCGATTACGGTCCCGCGGACACGGAAGCGACTGAAAAGCCGGATGAAACGGAACAGCCGGAGGAAACGGCACAACCAAAGGAAACGGTACAGCCGGAGGAAACGGAACAACCAAAAGAAACTGTGCAGCCGGAGGAAACGGAACAACCGAAGGAAACGCCCGCCATGACAAGCGCGCCGACTCCCGCGGCGGAGCTGACGGTAACATCGGACGGCGCGGATATCGCGGTCGCGATTGACGGCGAATCGGTGGAATTTACCGACGCGAAGCCGTTTATCGACGACAACGACCGCACGCAGATCCCCGTGCGCGCGGTAACGGAGGCGCTGGGCGCGGCGGTCGATTGGGACGAAGCGGCGCGGCGCGTCAGCGTTAGCGGAAACGGCAGGAATATAACGCTTACAATAGGCTCGGATATGATGGACGTCAACGGCAAAGACGTTCAAATGGACACCGCCGCGATGATTATCGGCGGCCGAACATATATCCCGCTTCGCTTTGTCGCCGAGGCGATGGGTATGAGCGTTGACTGGACCGCCATGTCAAAACCGCAGCAATGAATAGGTAAAAATATACATATACAGATGCATATCGTTGACAGCGGCAACGATGGTGACGAAACCGGATACACGTTTTCTACGGTATGCTTTAATTGATTAAGAGAGGTGAACAAAAAATGAAGGTAAAGGGATTCGTTTCGGCAGTTTTAACTGCCGCAATGTGTGTGTCGTGCTTTTGCACGGCACATGCTGCAGCAATGAAGGAGTATACCGCTCCTGACGGTACACTATACAAATACTATGACCTATCTGATGATGATACAAAAAAGAAAGAGCTTGGGATTTATTATATAAACAGCCCCGTTAAAGATATTGTAGTTCCCAGCACAATTGATGGAGTACCTGTCACATACGTTTCCGGGAGATACGCAGAATCAAAAGACTATTTAGAGTCTATAACACTTCCGGAAACCTGCCATGGTATGGAGTTCTTTTACGGTTTTACCGCTTTAAAAAGTGTAACGGCGGAGGGTGCACTTAACTATCTCATGGATTTCGACGACTGTGAAAATCTTGAAACAGTTACTCTGAAAAAGGGCGTAAAGACAATCTGGCCGCATGCTTTTCGAAACACTCCGAAGCTTAAAACCGTCGGCTCGCTGGACGGGCTTGTATCCATAGGCAAAATGGCATTCTTCAGATCCGGCATCGAAAAGATCGATCTTCCCGATACCCTTGAGACAATGGATATAGGGGCATTCGCCGAAACGCCGAATTTGAAAAAAATCTCCATACCCGCAAGCCTTACGACTATGCCGCCGGTAGCCTTTCAACAAAGCGGGCTGGAGGAGGTCGAGTTTAAGGGGAATATAAGCATTATGGGCTCTTCGGCGTTCGTCGCCTGTGAAAATCTGCGCACGGTAAAGGGATTTACCAAGGACCAGCTCGTAAAGTATTGGAACGCGTTTGCCCGCACTCCGCTCCGAACGGAAATGACAGACGACGGGAACCCGTTTGTTATGGATTCATCGGGATTTCTCGCGGCGTATGTCGGCACGGATACCGAGGTCGTTATCCCCGATACGGTCACGGAAATAGGCAACAGCGCGTTTACGATCAATACGGAGATAACAAAGGTCACGATCCCCTCATCCGTTACGAAAATCAATGATAGCGCCTTTTACGGCTGCGATAAATTGACGGAGATCACCATACCTGCAAGCGTAACATGGATAGGCGAAGGAGCGTTCTCGCACTGCAGGAATTTGAAATATGTCACCTTCGAGCCGTCGGATAAGCTGCTTTCGCTGGGCTCAGCCGCGTTCCAGCTTGCGGCGGTAACAAAGGAAACGTTTAATTCCAACGGCAGACGCTACAGCAATAAGAATACGGCGTTTGCTCTTACCGAGCTTGACCCCGATTACGGTCCCGCGGACACGGAAGCGACTGAAAAGCCGGATGAAACGGAACAGCCGGAGGAAACGGCACAACCAAAGGAAACGGTACAGCCGGAGGAAACGGAACAACCAAAAGAAACTGTGCAGCCGGAGGAAACGGAACAACCGAAGGAAACGCCCGCCATGACAAGCGCGCCGACTCCCGCGGCGGAGCTGACGGTAACATCGGACGGCGCGGATATCGCGGTCGCGATTGACGGCGAATCGGTGGAATTTACCGACGCGAAGCCGTTTATCGACGACAACGACCGCACGCAGATCCCCGTGCGCGCGGTAACGGAGGCGCTGGGCGCGGCGGTCGATTGGGACGAAGCGGCGCGGCGCGTCAGCGTTAGCGGAAACGGCAGGAATATAACGCTTACAATAGGCTCGGATATGATGGACGTCAATGGCAAAGACGTTCAAATGGACACCGCCGCGATGATTATCGGCGGCCGAACGTATATCCCGCTCCGCTTTGTCGCCGAAACGATGGGGCTTACAGTGTATTGGCACGCGGCGGAATAAGGATTCGGATACAGTATAGGGATAAAGGAAAATTTTGCG
>CANQYQ010000142.1 GCA_947628155.1 uncultured Clostridia bacterium | reverse complement strand
GGATATAATCTTAGGCCTGCAGACCGACGCGCCTTTAAAGCGCGCCGTTAACCCGTTCGCGGGCTACAGAAACGCTGTTCAGGCGTGCGAGGCGTACGGCTATAAGATAAGCCCGAAAATAACGGAGGAATTTGAGTACAGAACGACGCACAACACCGGCGTTTTCCGCGTGTATACCGACACTATGCGCAAGGCGCGCCATGTCGGCATTTTAACCGGACTGCCCGACGCTTACGCGCGCGGACGCATTATCGGCGATTACCGCCGCGTCGCGCTTTACGGCATGGACTATCTTATTGAGCAGAAAAAAGCTGACAAACAGCGCGTGGGCGAGCGCGATTTTGATATGTCGGCGGACACTATACAGCTTTTGGAGGATCTGGCGAAGCAGCTTGAATTTATGGAGCGCTTAAAGCAGATGGCGGCGGCGTACGGCTGCGACATCTCCCGCCCCGCCGAGAACACGTATGAGGCGATACAGTGGCTCTATTTCGGCTATCTGGGCGCGATAAAGGAGCAGAACGGCGCGGCGAACAGCATCGGCAGGATTTCCGCGTTTATTGACATTTACGCCGAGCGCGACATCGCCGAGGGCACATTGACCGAGGAGGGCGCGCAGGAGCTGATCGACGACCTCGTATTAAAGCTGCGTCTTGTACGGCATCTTCGCACGCCGGAATACAACGATTTATTCGCGGGCGACCCGGTATGGGTAACGTGCTCGCTGGGCGGCGTATCGGTTGACGGACGCAGCATGGTGACGAAAACCTGCTTCCGCTTCCTGCAGACGCTTTACAATCTCGGCCCGTCGGCGGAGCCGAACCTGACCGTGTTATGGTCGCAGAGTCTGCCGCAGGGCTTTAAGGATTTTTGCGCGCAGGTGTCGATTGACACTGATTCGATACAGTACGAAAACGACGACGTAATGCGCGATATGTACGGCGACGACTACGCGATAGCATGCTGCGTATCGGCGATGAAGGTCGGCAAGCAGATGCAGTATTTTGGCGCACGGTGCAATCTTGCGAAGGTGCTGCTGATGGCGTTAAACGGCGGCCGCGACGAAAAATACGGCGAACAGGTAGCGCCGGAGGGCGAGGTGTTCGACGAGAAGCCGCTCGTTTACGAGGAGGTACTCGAGGCGTACAAGAAATACGCGTCATGGATGGCGAATCTGTACGTAAAGACGATGAACGTGATACATTACATGCACGACAAATACGCGTATGAGCGGCTTATGATGTCGCTCCACGATACGGACGTCGAGCGATTAATGGCGTTCGGAATAAGCGGCATGAGCGTGCTTGTGGACAGCCTGAGCGCGATAAAATATGCCAAGGTCACGCCGGTCAAGGATGAGCGCGGCTTGATCACCGACTTCATTACCGAGGGCGATTTCCCCAAATACGGCAACGATGACGACCGCGTTGACGATATCGCCAAATGGGCGGTGGAATTTTTCTACAACGAGCTGTGCAAGACAAAGGCGTACCGCGGCGCGCGGCACACGCTATCGATCCTGACGATCACGTCGAACGTTATGTATGGCAAAAAGACCGGCGCGACGCCGGACGGCAGAAAGGCGGGCGAACCGTTCGCGCCGGGCGCGAACCCGATGCACGGACGCGATGCGGAAGGCGCGCTGGCGAGCCTTAACTCCGTCGCGAAGCTCGATTACCGCTGCTGCCAGGATGGAATTTCAAACACGTTTTCCGTTACGCCGGACACGCTCGGCCATGATGACGACGACCGCGTAAGCAAGCTTACGACGATGCTCGACGGCTATTTCGCGCAGGACGCGCATCATCTGAACGTCAACGTCCTGAACCGCCAGAAGCTTATCGACGCGATGAACGACCCGACGCTATACCCCTCGCTCACGATCCGCGTAAGCGGCTACGCGGTGAACTTCAACAAGCTCACGCGCGAGAAGCAGGAGGAGGTAATCGCGCGGACGTTCCATGAAAAAATGTGATGAAGGCGGATATACATTCGTTTGAATCCCTCGCCGCGCTCGATGGCGAGGGATTGCGCTACGCCGTGTTCTTCACGGGCTGTCCGCTCAGGTGCGTGTGCTGCCATAATCCCGACACATGGCACAGATCCGGCATGGAATATACGAGCGATGAGCTGTACCGCAAGCTGAAGCGGTATAAGCCGTATTTTAAAAACGGCGGCGGCGTGACGTTTTCCGGCGGCGAGCCGCTCTTAAACGCGGAGTTTATAAACGAGACGGCCGCGTTTTTGCAAAGAGACGGCATCGGCTACGCGCTCGACACGTCAGGCTCCGTACCGCTTACCGACACGGTGAAGAGCGCAATCGATAACGCGGACATGGTGATACTCGACATAAAATACCCGGACGCGGAAATGTACGGAAAATACGCGAGGGGCGATTTTGACACGTTTTTGAAATTCGCCGATTACGTTTCCGACACGAATAAGCGCGTGTGGTACAGAACCGTGATTATTCCCGGCATAAATGACAGCGACTCGGCTGTTGGCGAGTATATGCGGCTTATCGCGCGGTGGAACCCGCCGGAAAAATATGAGCTGCTCGCGTTCCACACGATGGGATTTTATAAATATGAAAATCTCGGGATCGAAAATCCGCTCAAAAACAACCCGCCCATGGATAAGGACACCCTCGCACAGCTGCAATCGTATCTGGACGGGAAAACACGGTGAGATAAATATAATGAAAAAAAGACCGCTATGCGGTCTTTTCAGTCTGTCGGAAAGGTCCAGTAAATACTGGGCTTTTTTCATATATGTGGTATAATAAGAAAAGCTATACGGAAGTTGAGCAAAAGATTGGCGATAGGTGAACAGGAAGATGGGATAGGAGATAATGCGATTACGGGAACGACTGTTCATACTGTGGATTTTTGAAAAAAGCATATCAAAATTTCGCAAGAAATTGTGAAATTTATCATTTTAATTTATAAATATATTGACTTTTTGCGATTTATTATATATAATGTAAATGATAATATAATGGCAAGAGGTGTAGAATATGGGGATAAGCTATAAAAAGCTCTGGATTTTACTTATTGAAAAAGATATATCCCCGGCTGCTCTCAGGAAAGACCTAAATATTGCGTCGGGCACAATGACAAAAATGCGTCGAAACGAAGAGGTTGCATTATCGGTATTGCTCAGGATATGCGATTATCTTGACTGCAATATCGGCGACATTTGTGACGCTGTACGGACGGACAGCGCGAGTAAAGGGGAGATTTTAATATGACAAATTTAGATTTGGAGCTTAATGAGGGAATCATTTTACAAAGCGCGGAAGTTACTCGCTATGGTAAAGGTACGGATAAATTACAAGAAATGGTGCTTACAAATAAAAATATTATTTGCATTATTGAGAAACGCACCGGATTTTTTAAATCGGAAAGGTATACATACAAAATTCCGTTGGAATCCATAAAAGTGGCAAACGGACAAGCTCAAGTAATGAAAATGAATAATGACAGCCATGGCTTAGGACTCCAGATTTTATACACGAACGGCGACAGAGAGCATTTTGTCTTTTTGCGTTCCCCAAGAAAGGAAATTCAACGATGGATAGATGCAATTAACAACGTTTTACTTAAGGGCGATCAACTGCCGGATCCTGCATCATCGGTTGATCCAAATAGTTCAAGCGGTAAAAAACATATATTTGAAAACCTGCAGGATACTATATCAGGGGCGTTAAATTTTGACATGCAATCGGTCGTTGAAAAAGCGCAATCGAAAATCACCGAAATTCCCCAGCAAATGACGGATAAAATACAAGAAAAAATAGACGGTATAAAGGAGGATTCCTTGTCTTCGGATACATCTTATTACGCGCCGCCGAAAGTGCAATCGGTAGAAGGAGAAATCGCGTTTTGTCCAAATTGCGGCACAAAGCTTAATGAAAACGCGAAGTTTTGTCACGGATGCGGAGCGGCGATAAACGCGGATGTTAATTCATCGCAATCTGCAAAAGTTCAGCCTGAAATTCAACAAGAAAATCATTATAATCAAAGGCAGCAAGAGTATGCGGGTAAAATTCTTAAATGTCCCAATTGCGGCGAAGTAATCACGGAAACTACCGTGATTTGCCCTTCATGCGGAATGCAAATTACAGGCAGGGCCGCAGTGTCATCAGTGCAGGCTTTTAAAGACCAATTAATGGCAATAGAAAGCTCGCGAAAGCATGGGTTTGGCGGTGCTCTGGGTTTTTATACCGCAGCCGATAAAGCCGATATAAAAAAGCTAAGTCTGATAAAAACCTTTCCGATCCCCAATTCAATTGATGACTGTTTGGAATTTATGATGTTGGCCGAGGCAAATATTGACGTTGGACTGTCGAAGAACACAATTATGAATAAAATGAATAAAGCCGGCAATTCGATTGAAACAAGCGCAACAATAAGCAGAACCATTAGTGATGCATGGGTTTTAAAAATGAATCAAGTTTATAAAAAAGCTGAAATAATGTTTCCCGACGACCCCGCATTTCTAAAAATACAAAAGATGTATTTAGAAAAAATGAAAGAATTGAAAATTAAAGTGCAGTGACTAAATTTATTACAGAAAGCGAGGATATGATCATGTCGTTATTCGGAAAATCAAAAGCGGGCGGATTCATGGACGAAATACGCTGTGATGAGCCGTCATATTTGATATGGAAATGGCATCCGACAGGTTCGGAAAGAGGCAATAACAATAGAGAAAACGCGATACGCTGGGGTTCGTCGCTGCGCGTCAAGGACGGCGAGGTGGCTGTATTTGTATACAGACAAAAGGATGGGACAATGCAGGATTTCATCGTCGGACCGTTTGACCAAACGATAAAAACGGCAAATTTTCCTGTTCTCGCGAGCATCGTAGGACTTGCCTACGACGGCGGAACGCCTTTTCAAGCAGAGATATATTTCATAAATCTCGCACAGATTATTCAGGTCAAATTTGCCGTGCCGTTCTTTGATGTATACGACCCCAGATTTTTGGATTTCGGCGTTCCGGTTTCGGTAAGGGGAACGATCAGCTTCAAAATAAGTGATTATAAGGGGTTTATCAAATTACACAGGTTAACCGATTTCACTCTTGAGAATTTTCAGAAGCAGATCCGTGATGCGGCCGCGCGTTATGTAAAGGATGTTGTCGCAAACGCTCCGGCGGCGAATAATATCCCGTTGGTGCAGATCGAAACGAAGACAGCGCAAATTAACGACACAATCGAATATGACCTAAGCGAAAGATTAAAAGAGGATTTCGGCGTTACCGTTTCCGGTATTGATATCGGCGCTATTGAAATTGACAAATCAAGCGACGGCTACAGGCAGCTTATGGCTGTCACAAAGGATGTGGCGGCCGCGCGGGTCGAGGCGGAAACGAAGGATTATGTCGAGAGACTGCGTATTCAGCGTGAGGAAGGACAGTACGCGATGCATAAGCAGACTCAATCCGCAAATATTGGTGCTTTTCAGGTTGAAAAACAAGCCGAAGTCGGTATTGCAGGCGCTAAAGCATTGGGGCAAATGGGCGCGAACAACGCCGGTAATGTTGATTTGGGCGGCGGAGCCGGCTTCAATCCCGCCGCAATGATGGCAGGAATGGCTGTCGGCGGCGCTGTCGGTCAGAACATTGCCGGTTCCATGCACAATATGATGTCCGGCGTAAATCAAGCGGCGCAGCCCAATGTGCCCCCGCCTGTTCCGCCCGGCATATCATATAACGTAGTTATAAACGGGCAGGCGGCGGGACCGTTTGATTTAAACACTATAAGACAAATGGCGGCTTCAGGACAGTTTACCGCTGACAGCTTGGTTTGGAAAGCCGGAATGGCGGAATGGACAAGGGCGGGCGCGATAGAGGAATTAAAGGCGGTATTCGCCAATGTAATGCCGCCCGTTCCGCCAATGTAAGTCAAGAAAGGCTGAGACGGATTATTGCAGAAAATTTGACCCGCAATTTCGAGAGTGGGAATATAACCAATTAAGATGTCCCCGCCTATGGAGGTGACATCTTAGGCGGTATACTTATAAAATAGCATAAAATCTAGGAATAGCGACAAGTGCCGCCGCGAGATGAATCATCGCCAATCATATTGTTTAACTTCATGCTCCTGAAAATCGGCTTGCGAACGCGCGTGCAAAAGGGTGCGGTTCAAATAAACCGCACTCTTTGAAAATATATGAATAGAATTTATCCTCTGTTATTTCCCCAATATCTCAATAACCGGCGACGACAGTATGCCTACATCCTTCAGGCAATACTCATAGCTCCAGCCGTCATTTTTGCTGTACCAGTACGACGGGCCTTTCCATTTTTCGCTTTTGTTGCAGTTGTGCAGCGCGGAAAACGTGTTTACTCTC
>CANQYQ010000141.1 GCA_947628155.1 uncultured Clostridia bacterium | reverse complement strand
ATGAAACCACATACGGAAAAACCATAACATCATCCGCCGATACTGCCGATACGGTTATCAAATACACGGCGCATAGCGGAAATGATATGTACTTCATTGAGATCGAGGATGTTGACGGCTACGGCAAAGCCACAAGCGCCAACCAGTTCAGCGATAAGATGTCCGGCGGCTACGGCGCGGATATAAAGGATACGGCTGAAGACGCAAATGCGGCGCCGATATTCACTGTTCCGGCTTCGGGACAGTACAAGGTTACGGCTGTTGCCATAAGCAAAAATACTCGTAAGACCGAAGCGGCGGTTGCGGTTTACAAGGACGATGCTGCAGTAGCTGACAATAAGATTGTTGAAGAAAAGGTTACAAGCTCCTGTAACGGTCCGGCAACCGTAGCGGCGGAAGCGGTTACGCTTGCTCAGAATAACAAGATTATTCTGCTTGATGCGGGTCCGGCAGATGCGGACAGTAACAACAACAGAATCATTGTTGACTATGTTCTTCTTGAAAAGACCGGCGACGCGGCGGACGTAACACCGGCTCCGACAACGGAACCGACAGAAGCTCCGACGGAGCAGCCGACAGAGCAGCCGACGGAGCAGCCGACAGAGCAGCCGACTGAACAGCCGACAGAGCAGCCGACCGACGACCCGAACGCTCCTATTTCTTCATCAGAATATGACTTCAAATCCGGCGATCCGGTTAACGTTACAACCGGTTCAGGTATTCTTGACGAAGGTTCGGCCGCTGAGGGTTGGTATTATAACCTTGGCAGCGGAAGCGTAGTAAGTGACGCTAATAATGGTACAATTACTATTACAAACGGCGGTAACAATAATGCATATTTCGGCAGACACGTTACAGAAACCGTTGACGAAGTCGCCGACAAGACTGTCGTGTTTGAGTTTGATTACAAAACATCGGCCGGCAGCGGTACAAGCAACGACGCTTCAAAGATTTACCTGATGGGTCAGGACGGCGAGTCCACTCCGACCTACTCAGGTGTAGGCGGCGATTATTTAAATCAGGAAATTGAGACAGGCCCGGGAAGAGGCGAAGATGCACATGGTCTTAACATGACTGATCCTAATAAAACATATCATGTAAAGGTTGTTGTTGACAATGCTGCTAAAAAGGCGACATTTACCGTAACAGATGCAGAAATTCAGCTTACTGAGGATGAGCCGACACTTACGGTTACTCCCGCAAATGTAATCAATACAATTGCGTTCCGCCCTGCAAAGGGTGATAAAGACATAATCGCTAACTACAGCGACGCGGTTTATAAGGCCGCAGCCGTAGAGCCGACGTCAGCTCCGACCGATACGCCGACTCCGACGGCTACACCGACGTCAGCTCCGACCGATACACCGACGCCGACGGCTACACCGACGCCGACTCCGACTACGGATCCGAGAACAGATATCAGCGGAGATATTGAGGTTAAGATTTCCGGCGAAGCAAAGGTAGGTTCGACATTGACAGCAACCGTATCTAAGAAGGACACCAGTGACAAAGAGGATCTCACAATCGAGGGTCTTACCTTTGACTATGAGTGGAAAGCAGGCGAGGACGTAATTGACGGCCAGACCGAAAATACGCTTGCGCTTACGGATGAGCAGGACGGCAAGACCATCACGGTTACCGCGACTGTTAAGAACAGCGAGGAATATGTTGGTTCGGCTACTTCCGAAGCGACCGCAGCGGTTGTTAAGCTCTACACTGTAACCGCTACGGTTGACGAGGGCGTTAAGTCCGTAGCTTTAAGACCGCAGGCGGCGGAGGCTGTAGCCTTGATGCAGGACGGCGATATCGCCGGAACAATCGAGGGCACAACTGCTACATTCCTTGCTCCGGAGGGCAAGTATAACCTCGTTTATGTTCCGTACGCAGGCTATCAGCAGGCAGGCGAAGAGGTCGTTGGCGAGGCTGTAGACGTAAACAAGGCTGCCGCAGAAAGCGGTTCGGTTACAGTTGCGAAACCGATTACAACAACGCTTGACGCCGAGAACCCCGCATATGTTGATTTTGGAAACGGAATCAAGGGAGTAACTGTTTCCAGTTTGGACGAAGCATCATCCACAAAGACATATGCAGAATTGCTTAAGGAGCAGGCCGTTCTCATGGATAGCATTCCTTTAGCTAAAAATAAGCTTTATGCAAGTGCCATGAAGATAGCAGACGGAAAACTGGTTCATTATGATTCCAACCTTACCAACAGGGTCGTAACTGTTATCGCGATAGACAAGAACGATCTCGACTTGGATAATAATAAGGTTGAATTAAGCATTGGTTTGGACTTAACAGTTCCGGACAGCAACAAAGGATTGGATCTTAAACTAATTAAGCTTACAGATCCGGTAAATCTTGGAGCTCTTACGTATGCAACATTAGACGGTGTGGCAGTAGATGAGGATACAGAGCAGGGTGTTTCTCACAACAGCAGTAATCCTGCATTCATACATTCCTTCGATATATCGAAGAGCTTAGCTTCAACAGAGGATAATGTTGTTTATTACGCATTTTACGCAAATTCCGGCAGACAGTTCGATATCACTGACGCTGTACAGGCTACTCCGCAGTTGAAGAAAACTCCTATTTATGATATAAGCGTAAAGGCCGACACCGAAAAGGAATGGGGTTCTATAGACGTTCAGAACGAGGCCGGCGAAGCTGTTACAAAGGCTGCACAAGGAGAGAAAATAACTCTTGTTCAGCATCCGGCGTCAGGTTGGAAAATTGAAGTTACGGCGCAGGACGCTGAACAAGGTAACGTACAGATTGACGACAATTCGTTCACAATGCCGGATAAGGCGGTAACGATTAACGTTAAGACGACTGACCTTTCACAGCTTCAGGCTGCTACTTTGAAGATTGTTTATACAACCGACGGTACAGGTGACAAGGCAGTAAAGACCGTTGAAGTGTATAACGAAGGCGACGGACATCGCGAGACAGAGTCTGTTAGTGTAGATCCTTCATGGAAGAGCGATCAGAAGGTTACAGACGGCGTTGCGACTCCTAATGCGTTCCACCTTTATAAGTTTAAGGAATTAAAGGATTCCGATGGTGGAGACGTAACAGATACGTATACGCTTAAAGGCGGAGAAAACATCCTTTATGCTACGGTCGATGATATTGGCGAAGTATACTACTATGAGGATTTCGAGGGCGATGAAACCGGGTTCTCATATGGTACCAGCGATGCAAGACATAACCAGGGTGTAGCATCTTATCAGTCCGCTAATAAATTCTGGCAAGGTGTCGGTATCGGTAACGGCGGCCGCGATAACTCCCTTACATTCAACGGCATACCGCAAATCACCGGTAAGTACTCCATTGATATGGACTTCTATGTTGTAGGTAACGGCGAATCGCAGTTCGCGCTTACTACGTCAGCTGCAACAGGAACTTGGGTATCAAGTAATTACCTCTTCACTTTGGGTGATACGACAACCAACAACAGAAGTACATCTAATACATGGCATATAGGCGCTAAATCAGCTGCTGATGTTACGGGCGGTTCTCTTAAAACCGTAACACTTGCCACGCAGGAGGGTGCTGCTGTTGGAAACGGTATGGAGTTCGATACTTATAAGGCGCATCTGACACTGATTGTTGATACAACAAGTGATCAGGCTGATCTTAAGATAACGGACAAAGATGGCAGCGATGTCTATGACAGCACCAAGAGTGACAATCCTGATCCGAAGATTACAATTAACGGAACAAGCAAAATTCTCTATGGTGTAAACTTCAATACAACTCAGTATAAGGGTTGCGCTGTAGATAATGTTATGCTTAAACCGGTAACTGATTAATCCATATTAGGATACAATTAAAGGGAACGGGCTTGCCCGTTCCTTTTTTTGCGAGAAATTTTGCGTTGTCGTGCATGGAAACACACAGTAGGGGCGGTCGTCGCTGCCGCCCGTGTTGCGTAATACTGTACGGCATACGGCGGGCGGCAGCCTCCCTTGTCAAAGGGAGGTGGCATTTGCGACTGTAAGGAGCAAATGACGGAGGGATTCATCAGCAAAGGAAAACGCATATTTGAGCGATTTACCGCAATTGTAGAATCCCCCAGTCGCGCTGCGCGCGCCAGCCCCCTTTGACAAGGGGGCCTTCTGTAGGGGCGATTTACCATAATGGCGGAATCCCCTCGCCAACTTCGTTGGCCCTCTCCCCTTTAACAAGGGGCGCAGCTCATACGGGACGGCGCCCTCGACGTCCCGCCGTATGCCGTACAGCATTACGGAGTCCGGGCGGCCGATGACCGCCCCTACGATACGCCAAAACTAAACTTTTCCGCAAAAAAACCGTCTTACGACGGTTCTTTCTCCCACGGCATTACATCGCCGTCCTCCTTCAAATAATCCAATATGCGCCACACGTTTTTCCCCGTTTTAGAATCCACACGGAACACCGTTTCACAGCCCGCGAGCCGCAGCCACCGCTCCGCCATGTCCGGGTTCGCGCCCGGCCGCTCACACTGCGTCACAATCCCTATAACGGGCCTGTTTGCCACCGGAGTGACCGCCGGGGGATATAATGAATACGGTTCACGCGCGCTCAACAGCAGTCCCACAACGTCCGCCTCGAAGGTATACATCGCCAGCGCCGCGCCGAGCGTCTTTGTCTCGGCGTATTCGCCCGGCGTGTCGATTATCACGTCGTAACGGTTTACGTACTGCGTCTTATGATAGTGTATCTTCTCGCCCCGAAGCGCCTGCTTGAGCGTGGTTTTCCCACATTCCGAGCGGCCGACGAAGATTATCTTTTTCATGTTTTCGTTATCGGGCACACGCTGTAACCCAATGTGTCCCGTATGTAATCGCACGACGCGTTAAACGACGCTTCAACATCGGCTATCATTCCCGTGATAATCAGCGTACCGCTGAAACGGTCAACGAAGCTCAAATCGACATTCGCGCTTTTTGTTGAAATATCCGCCGCGATCACCGCCGTTTCCGCCGGACTCACGGTCAATATGCCTATCGCGGCCTTGCTGTAGTCAATCTCGGGATTTAATCCGAGCTTTTTATAAAGCACCGGATCGGGACTTGCGATAATGTGCGCAAGCGTTATCTGCTTTCCCGGTACCAGCTCCTGTATAATTCTCTGCTTTTCGTCCATATTTCCTCCTAAAAGAACGCCCAAAACCCCAAAAACCCAAGCACGAAGCAGTACGCCGCTATCTGTATTATCATCAGCAGCGGTATGCCTATCGAAAATTTCTTTTTCTGAGTCTTGTGGCGTGTGCCTTTCATTCCTATAAATCCGCCCGCCGCGCCGCCCGCCGCGCACAGCAGCATAAGCCTGTTTTCGCTTATACGCATTTCCTTACGTTTTGCTTTGGACTTGTCCGCCGCAAAATTGATAAAAGTGAAAATGTTTATAAACAAAATATACGCGGCAAACACGAAAAATACGATCCTGTTCGCGGTTATATCCGAAAACAGCTTCAGCGAATTTGACGGCAGCGCGGGACCTGAGCTCGATGCGCGGTCAATAAGCAAATCTCCCGCAAACCGGAATATTTTGCCTATACCGGCCGCTGTCGATTTCAAAAGCGCCAAAAGCGCCTGCCCCAATTCATCTATCGTCATATATTGTTCTCCGAGATTTCCATATATCTATATATAGTATACAACAAAAATCGGGATACGTCAATATCCCGATGAAAATTATCTGCGCTTGCCGAGATTTAATTCCTCAAGGGTTATTTTCCGTGTATGCTGCGTATGCGCCCATTCGGTCTTGTTCTTCCGCAGTCCTCCGGTAATTGCTATAGGCACCCATGTGAAATTGTACAGAACATATCCGAAATAGAACCACAGCATATTAAGCCGTATTTCCTTCCGTTCATAGCATACCACAAACGGCATATACAGCATTTGCACTATCACGATCGCCTGCCATATCCAACCCGGAATAAATGTCATCGCCAAATCTCCCGTCTGAACAAATCCAAGGTCCGGTCCGAATGTTTCGACATACGCGAAAAAGGTTATTATGCCGACCGCAATTACACGTATCGGCTGCACGAGATATGTCGCGCAGTCTATGCATGACCAGCTTCTTTTTGTTATACCGCGCTTAATAAGCTTCCAAAAATATCTCGACGCAACATCCCAATGCCCCTGCATCCATCGTGTGCGCTGCCGCCACGACTGACGGAGCGTAAGCGGCTTTTCATCGTAAATCTTAGCGTCATAAGCGAATGCGACCTTTTCTCCGTTGAGGCACAGCTTCATTGTAAACTCCATATCCTCGGTAAGGCACGTCGCGCCCCAGCCAAGCTCTTTTAACGTATCAAGGGCAATAATAAATCCCGTCCCCGACAGTTCGCAGCACATGCCGAGCTTATAGCGCGGAAGCTGAAAAATGCGGTTTATG
>CANQYQ010000140.1 GCA_947628155.1 uncultured Clostridia bacterium | reverse complement strand
ACATTGTATGTCGCGGCATATATTGACGGAAGGCTTTGCGGAGTATATGCGGAAACGGACATTAAAGAGCATAATGTCTTCGGCACGCCCGAGGGCGCGGAGGAAGTTAAGATATTTATATGGGATAAAAACATGAAACCAATAGCGCGGAAGAAGTAATATTATCGGGCGGCGGATCAACGATTCGCCGCCTCAGTGGGGTGCGGCTATGACAATACCAAAAGCGATTACGCTTCATATGCAAAAATATTCGGACAAGCTCGGCGCCCGTCCGAAGCTTAGGAAAATGTACGAAAGCTGTTATCTGAGCACAATAAAAACTGCCTTGCGGAAGCAGCCGGACGGCACGTATTTTGTACTTACGGGAGACATTCCCGCAATGTGGCTGCGTGATTCAACGGCGGAGGTCGCGATATACCTCAGCGCGGCAAGGGAGAGCAAAGAGGTGCGCGATATTATAAAAGGCGTGATAAAACGGCAGTTAAGCTATATTCTGCTCGATCCTTATGCAAACGCGTTCAACGAAGATAACAACGGCAATCACGGAATGATTGACATACCTGAGCCGTCCGATTGGGTATGGGAAAGGAAGTACGAGATTGATTCATTGTGCTATCCGCTGCGGCTCGTATATAAATACGTCAAGGCAACGGACGATCGTTCGGTTATAGACGAAAAATTTAAAAAAGCCGTGAGAGCGATATTAAATGTATGGCGGACAGAGCAGCATCATGAAGAGAAGTCGGATTATTATTTCATACGCAACAATTCTCCCGCATCCGATACGCTCCCGCATAACGGCAGGGGCAATAGCGCGGCATATACGGGAATGACGTGGTCGGGATTTCGTCCGAGCGATGATGCGTGCCGTTACGGATATCTTGTTCCGTCAAATATGTTTGCCGTTTCGGTTCTCGCGCACACGGCGGAATTGCTCGACGGGGATTTAAGCGAAGAATGCGCGGCTCTCGCTGCGGAAATAAAAAACGGTATCGAAAAACACGCCGTAATATACCATGACAAATTCGGCGAAATGTATTCGTGCGAGACGGACGGATACGGAAATCATTTGTTGTTTGACGACGCAAATATACCGAGTCTGCTGTCGATACCGTATATCGGTTATGCCTCGGCGGAGGACGAGCTTTATAAGAACACGCGGAGGTTTATCCTGAGCGGTGATAATCCGTACTATTATTCGGGGAAATATGCCTCGGGTGTGGGAAGCCCGCATACGCCGGACGGATATATATGGCATATGGCGCTTTGTATGCAGGCGCTTACATCGACGGACAATGATGAAATAAAGAATATAATATCCATGCTCGAAACGACCGATGCGGACACCTTCCATATGCACGAGGGCTTTAATAAGGACGATCCGGCGGAGTACACAAGACCGTGGTTCTGCTGGGCGGACGCGCTTTTTGCCGAAACGGTGGAGACGGCGGTTGATAAAGGGATAATTTAATGTGAGGTAAACTTGTGAGGTAAGCTTTAAAAACAAGTTTGCCTCGTTTACTTTTAAATCCGGTTTATGATAAAATTTCAATATAATAACATAGCATAATTGCACGTTTTTTGAGGGGAGAGGAGATTTATCGTGAAAAAATTTATATCCTTAATTACGGCGCTGACTATGCTTATGAGCATATTCGGCGGTATAATTACAGTAAATGCGGAAGAACCGGCATTTCCGGACGGAAGCGGTACAGTGATAGAGGTATCGGACGCCGATACATTTAAAACAAAGTTTGCCGATGCGTCCGTAACCGGGATCAAGCTTACCGACGATGTAACCGTTGACGCCGGGCTGAGTTTGTACCATGCCCTCTATATTGACCTTAACGGTCATACTCTGACGTCGAGCGCAGGTACGGCGATAGAAACTAAAAGCAACGGTAATTTGACCATTACGAATACCGGCACGGAAGGCGTGTTGACTTCCGGCGGTATGGCGCTAAAGGTTTCGAACGGAAATATTAAAATCGAAAATGTAAAAATTGAATCCACTACAAACGGTACAATAATAAATATCAACTCGGCAAACGCATATGTCAAAATTAACAATGCTGAGATTAGAAACACCAGCGCCGATGGCGTCAACAAAAGCGGTACCGCTATAAATGCCGCTAACGGCACACTGGAAATCGATGGCGAGAAGACGAAAATCGCGGGAGGCGCGATTGCGTTGAACGTGGGTACGGGAACGAGCCAGGCAGTTACGATCGATAACGGTGAATTTACTATTAATTCAACCAATAACAGTAACGCCCGCGTTATAAATAATGGAATCGGAAGCGGCGGGGAATTGACTATAAACGGGGGAACCTTTAAAACTGCCGAAGGATCCACGGTAAAGGAACAGGTTTTATACCAGTCAAACGCGGGTAAGCTCACTGTAAACGGCGGAACATTTACACAACCCAAAAATGGGCCGGTGCTGTCTCATTGGATTAAAAAAGAAACAAATCAAGGCGCTATAGGAGCTGTTGTTACTTTCAACGGCGGTAATTTTACAGGCAGCCTTCCCCAAAATGTAACGGATTATACAATTAATATCACGGGCGGTACATATTCGGTTGACCCGTCGGCATATGTCCCGGAAATTGGGTATGATATTGACAATAACGGCGGCAGCGGTCCGTGGACGGTAAAGGCGAACGGAGAAACGCCCGATCCGAATGCAACGGAAACACCTACGCCGGAGGAAACGGAACCCCCGACGACCGAGCCGGAGAAAACGGATACTCCGACAGCTAAACCTACGGAAACGGAAACACCGACAGCCGAACCTACGGAAACGGAAACTCCGACAGCTAAACCTACGGAAGGGACAGAATATAGTTTGGCAAAAGGGTCTTATGAAAATTATGTGATTTGCGGAGAATACGGTGAAGACGGCGGCTACTTGGCGTTGAGATGCGACAAAGGAAATCCGGCAGATACGAAGAAATTTGTCGAACTCAAACTCGGCTCGGTGACAGCGGGCGACAAGGTTAACGCTGTATTTAATTACGGCGGTGAAGGATTTTCCATAAAGAGTGCGGACGATAGAAATTGTACTATTGATTTTGCATTATATGTAGTAAGCGCGGATGACGCGGGGAAGATTGATAAGGACAACTATACTGATTATATTAACGAACAATCGCGGATCGCGTCAAGCAGCTTGTCCTCGTTCAGTAAAAACGCCAACCCATCTGCTTTTAATTGCACTTTGGAGGGGGAAGTCAAGGAGGACGGTATACTTGTCGGAGAGGCTGTAGTTAAAACGACAGCGGAAATTACGGGTAAGAGCGTTGTAAAGTTAGGCTCGATCGTTATAGAGAAAACAAGCAGCGAAGTACCGACAACAGCACCGACGGAAACGGAAACACCGGAGCCTACAGCCACGCCGAAGGTAACGGAAACGCCGGAGGTAACAGAAACGCCTGAGCCGACAGAGACAGCCAGACCGGATGTAACGGAAACGCCTGAGCCGACACAGACAGCGACACCGGAGGTAACAGTCACTCCGGAAGTAACAGCAACCCCGAATCCGACACAGACAGCGACACCGGAGGTAACAGCCACTCCGAAAGTAACAGCCATCCCGGAAGCAACGGCGACCCCGGATCCGACAGGACCGGGCACTGAAAATAATCCGTATCTTATTTCAAACGAAGAAGATTGGAATGCCGCGGCAAGCGCGAGAAACGGCAGCTGCTATAAGCTGACGAACTCTATAGAAGTAAGCACCGGATTCAAAAATTCCGGAGCGGTGCTGGATCTGAACGGAAACAGTATTACAACGGGAATGAACAAGCTCTTTGAAGTGTCCGGCATTACTATAAAAAATTCAACCGATACCGAATCGGAAATTCATTGCACTGCCGCGAGCGGCACGAACTATGTAATGATGATAGGCACGGGTGATTTTAATATAGAAAATGTTAAAATCACCTGCGACAGCGGTCAGGCGATTTGCATAGGCTCGAGCGGCCAAGATGTAACGCTTAATATTAAGAACAGCAAAATCACCGGCAGCGCTTATGGACTTAATCTGACAAGGGGAACCACTGTTATTGAAAATACAGATGTTACGGGAACCGGCGGACTTGCGATAGCGGCGACAACATCCGCTGATTTAACAATTAACGGCGGTATATTTAACGGTTCCGAGGGAAGTAAGCGTAATACGGTTAGCATAGATGGTACGGGCACGATTGTAATTAACGACGGTACATTTACAAATCCAAATTCGGAAGCGAGTGCTATAATTACTAATAAAAACTTTACCGGAACGCTTACAATTAACGGCGGTTCTTTTGAGAACACTTATTCGGGCAACGGCAAAGCGGGATACGCCGTTAACGACGGCAATGAGGGTACAACGGAAACCGGTCCCGTAATAAATATAACCGGCGGAACATTTAAGCCGGGAATACACAGAGCAAAAGCAGCAAGCTCAAAAACGGTAATAACCGTTACCGGCGGAACATTTGCGGCTGACCCGTCGGCATATGTTCCCGATACCCATACAGCGGTAGATAACGGAAACGGTACATACACGGTTAAATTAAAGTCAGACGTGCCGAAGGAAACGGAGACCCCGACGGAAACGCCGACGGTTGCTCCGACGACCGAACCGAAAGAAACAGAGACTCCGACGGAAACACCGACGACCGAACCGAAAGAAACAGAGACTCCGACGGAAACGCCGACGGCCGAACCGAAGGAAACGGCGTCTCCGGACATAACTCCGACGCCAAAAGCGACCGTAACACCTATGGTAACATCTTCCCCGCAGGTCACTTCAACACCTAAGGCTACGGCAGCGCCGGAAGAAACCTCCGTTCCGAAAAATACCCCTGCAGCATCCCCGACGGAGAAACCGACAGAAGCTCCGACTATGACGCCTGCAATTAGACCGACCGCAGCTCCCACGGCGTCCCCGGCTGTGCCGCCGACCGCTGCTCCTGCGGCAACTCCGACATCAAAGCCCGCTTCCGTGACCGATAAAATCATTCCGGAGGTAACGGGACAGACGGTAACGGTTGACGAGTCAATTGAAAAGGCGGACGCGGCAACGGTAAAAGAAGCCGTTGAGGGTGTTGAGATAGGCGGTATTGAAAGCGCCGCACAGATGCTCGCGGATAAGCTGCTTATAGATGACAGTTCTGTAAAAAGCATGCTTAGCATCTACAAAAAGAGTAACGGAGCCGATAAAACATACATATATACAAAAATATCGATTGAGGTTACGGCTAAGGAATATAATAAAGACGAAAAGAAATATGTTGTTGACATCACTCCGTATTATACGCTTACAGCTTCGCTGAGCGAAACGGAGGATGCCCCGAATGCGATCGGCATAAAAGATAAGACGCGGCTGAATACAAGCAATATCGACGTCAAGGTAACAATACCAATTCCGTCCGGCATTGCGGACAACGGCGGCAGCGTCTGGGTATCGCATATCCATAACGGCAATAAGAGCGTCCGTAAATGTACAGTTGCGGGAGGGAAGATTTCGTTTGTGAACAGAAACGGCTTTTCCGAGTTCGAGATAACGGCATCAGCGCCGGACACGGTAAATGCCGCCGAGGTTGACGGAGTAATTTATGAATCGCTCCAAGGCGCGGTTGACGCAGTTAAGGACGGCGGAACCATTACGATCAATTCGGATAAGGACTTAAAAGCATCAGCGGGTTATACCAAGAAATTCACGGTTGTTATCGCGGACGGAGCGGGAGTAACGGCCGATGACATTAAGATAACGGCAGCGGCAAATTACAGGATTGCTTCTGAAGAAACGGGAGACGGCATTATATATACAGTAACGCGCAGCAATAGTTCCGCGTCATCCGGTTCGTCCGGCGGCGGTGGCGGAGGAGGCCTCGGCGGCGGTGGCGGAAGCAGCTCCGGCGGCGGTGGCGGAAGCAGTGCCGGCGGCGGTGGAGGAGGAGGTTCATCGACAGGCGGCGGGCCCGCGTCAACTCCGAGCGCCGCGCCTACGTCAACTCCCGCCATAACCGATTCTCCCGACGCCTCTGACGCTCCGAATGGCAGCAAAACCGTATCGTTTACCGATGTGAAAACAGACGACTGGTTTTACGGCGATGTAAGCTATGTGTATGAGAACGGTTTAATGAACGGTGTAAGCGACAGCGAATTTGGACCGGATCTGATCATGACAAGAGCGATGTTTGTAATGATAATATACCGTATGGACGGCGAAAACAGCACAGACAAGGTCAATATGTTTGAAGATATCCCCGCGGACGCGTACTATTCGGACGCGGCTGCGTGGGCGGCGGCGAACGGAATTATAAAGGGTTATTCCGATACACGGTTCGCTCCCGATGACAATATCACGCGCGAGCAAATTGCGTCGGTATTATGGAGATACGCTCAGTATAAGAATATTGACGTTTCATCGGA
>CANQYQ010000139.1 GCA_947628155.1 uncultured Clostridia bacterium | reverse complement strand
GATATAGTCGTGTACATCGGCTGCGGCGAGCGCGGCAACGAGATGACCGACGTTTTAAACGAGTTCCCCGAGCTTGTTGACCCGAAAACGGGAAAATCATTGATGGAAAGAACGGTGCTTATCGCGAACACGTCGGATATGCCGGTCGCGGCGCGTGAGGCTTCGATATACACCGGTATCACGATAGCGGAATATTTCCGCGATATGGGTTATTCGGTAGCGCTTATGGCGGATTCCACGTCGCGCTGGGCGGAGGCCCTTAGAGAAATGTCCGGACGACTGGAGGAAATGCCGGGCGAGGAAGGCTATCCGGCGTATCTGGGTTCAAGACTCGCGCAGTTCTACGAAAGAGCCGGACGCGTCACGGGCCTTAACGGCGAGGAGGGCGCGCTGTCGGTAATCGGCGCGGTATCGCCGCCGGGCGGCGATATCTCGGAGCCTGTTTCACAGGCGACGTTAAGAATCGTAAAGGTGTTCTGGGGACTTGATTCCGAGCTTGCGTATAAGCGTCACTTCCCGGCTATAAACTGGCTTAATTCATATTCGCTTTATACCGATACGGTCGAGGGTTGGTTCGTAAAGAATGTCGCTCCCGACTGGATGGAATTAAGAGCGAGGCTGATGCTGCTTTTGCAGGAGGAAGCGGAGCTTGATGAAATAGTAAAGATGGTCGGCATGGACGCGTTATCGCCCGCGGACAGAATGAAGCTCGAGGCGGCGCGGTCGATCCGCGAGGACTATCTGCATCAAAACGCGTTCCATGAGGTCGATACGTACACGCCGCCCAAGAAGCAGTATCTTATGATGAAACTTATATTGGATTATTACGATATATGCAGCGCGGCGATCGAGAAGGGCGCGGACGTTGAAGCGTTATCGGCGCTTCCCGCGCGCGAGGACGTGGGAAGATTCAAGTACCTGTCCATGGACGATATCGACGCGGGATACGAGAGAATAAACGCCGAGTTAAAAAGGCAGGCGGATGAAATAATTGCGGGGAGGGATGAATAATGCCCAGAGAGTATAAAACGATTGAAGAGGTCGCGGGCCCGCTTATGCTGGTGCGCGAGGTATCGGGCGTAACATACAACGAGCTTGGCGAAATAGAGCTTTCAAACGGCGAAAAGCGCCGCTGCAAGGTGCTTGAGGTAGACGGCTCGAACGCGCTCGTGCAGCTGTTCGACAGCGCGACGGGCATCAACCCCGCGACGTCGAAGGTGCGTTTTTCGGGACGCGTGATGGAGCTGGGCGTATCGGCGGATATGCTTTCGCGCGTATTTGACGGCCTGGGCCGCCCGATCGACAACGGACCCGAAATTTTACCCGAAAAGAGAATGGATATAAACGGACTTCCGATGAATCCGGCGGCGCGGAATTATCCGCAGGAGTTCATTCAGACGGGTGTAAGCGCGATTGACGGACTTAACACGCTTGTACGCGGTCAGAAGCTGCCGATATTCTCGGCGTCCGGTCTGCCCCACGCGCAGCTCGCCGCGCAGATAGCGCGTCAGGCAAAGGTGCGCGGCACGAACGAGCAGTTCGCGGTTGTATTCGCGGCGCTGGGTATCACGTACGAGGAAGCGGATTTCTTTATACAGTCGTTCAAGGAAACGGGCGCGATCGACAGAACGGTTCTGTTTATAAACCTCGCGAACGACCCGGCGGTCGAGCGTATAGCGACACCGCGTATGGCGCTTACGGCGGCGGAATATCTGGCGTTTGAGCAGAATATGCACGTGCTTGTAATTATGACCGATATCACAAACTACGCCGACGCGCTCCGTGAGGTATCGGCGGCGAGAAAGGAAGTGCCCTCACGCCGCGGCTATCCGGGATATATGTACACCGACCTCGCCACGCTTTACGAAAGAGCGGGCAGACAGCACGGAAAAACCGGGTCTATCACGATGATACCGATCCTTACCATGCCCGAGGACGATAAGACACACCCGATCCCCGACCTTACGGGATATATCACGGAGGGGCAGATAATCCTCTCGCGTGAACTGTACAGAAAGAATATCGCGCCGCCCATCGACGTTCTTCCGTCGCTTTCGCGTCTGAAGGATAAGGGTATCGGCGAGGGCAAGACCCGCGCCGACCACGCGGACACGATGAACCAGCTCTTTTCCGCGTACGCGCGCGGCAAGGACGCGAAGGAGCTGATGGTAATCCTCGGTGAAGCGGCGCTGACGGAGATCGATAAGAAATACGCGAAGTTCGCGGACGAGTTCGAGAAGGAATATGTATCGCAGGGTTATAATGTGAACCGCGACATCGAGGAAACGCTCGAAATCGGCTGGAAGCTTTTAAGGATCCTGCCGCGTTCGGAGCTTAAACGTATAAAGGACGCGTATCTTGACGAGTATTACGACGAATAAGGGGGAATTACTATGCCATCTACACAGGTAAACCCCACGCGTATGGAGCTTACGCGCCTGAAGCGCAAGCTTGTCACGGCGCGGCGCGGCCATAAGCTGTTAAAGGATAAGCGCGACGAGCTGATGCGCAGATTTCTGGAGCTTGTGAAGGAAAACAAGGAGCTTCGTAAAAGGGTCGAGGAAGGAATCGCGGCGGCGAACAGCAACTTCGCGCTCGCGGAGGCTGTCATGGGCAGCGAGTCGGTTAAAACGGCGCTCCTTGCGCCGAAGCAGTCTGTGGCGGTCGAGGCGTCGAGCAAAAACGTCATGAGCGTTAACGTGCCCGTATTCGACTACAAGACGCGCACAGCGGATAAAAGCGATATCTTTTCCTACGGCTACGCCGATACGTCCGCCGATCTCGATATGGCGGTATCGTCATTATCGGAAATATTCCCCGATATGCTGCGGCTTGCCGAGGTCGAGAAATCGTGCGCGTTAATGGCGGCGGAAATAGAAAAAACGCGCCGGCGCGTCAACGCGCTCGAGCACGTCATGATCCCCGATTATATGGAGAAAATCCACTATATAAGCATGAAGCTTGACGAAAACGAGCGCAGCACGCAGATACGCCTTTTGAAGGTCAAGGATATGATGATCCAAAAGAACTTTGAGGCGAAGCACGCGAAGGAAAATCAAGAATAGTTTTTATATAGAAAAACCGCCGAACGGCGGTTTTTCTGTTTTTTTCTCCGCTTTTTCTCTTTTTTCTATCTCTCCATCTTCCAGTACCGCGCGGTATACGGCGGGATCTGCGAACCGCCGCCGAAGTCGTGCTTTTCTCCGGTTATTAAATCCACCGCCGTGCCGCAACCCGCGTCAAAATGCGCGGTAACGGTTTCATCGCTCGCGTTTATCGCGGCCATCACGCGTTCGGAATCGGTCTTGCGTTCGAATATGCAATATTTATTCTGCAGTACGACGCTTCTGAAATCACCGTAGCAAAGCGCCTCGCTTTCCTTATGCGCCTTCGCGAGGCTCGCGATATACCTTGTTAAATCATTAACAACCGGCTTATCAAAGCATTTCCGAAGCGCCGGGTCGCCCTGGCTTTTATCCGCCTTTTCGCCCCACTCGCTGCCGTAATACACACACGGGATGCCCGGCATACCGAATATCATCGCGTACACGAGCGGCAGGTGCGCGGGATTTTGCAAAATGCTTGCGATACGCGTCACGTCGTGGTTATCGACGAAATTAAGCAGATGCGTTCCCTTCATCGTCGTCCACTGCTCCGGCCCGAAAAAGCGCAGCAGGGAATGTACTATTTCAAACATATTCATCGAGTTAAAGCTCGAATATACGCCCTTGTAGCACTGGTAATTCGTGCAGCTGTGCAGCTCCCGGTCATTCACGTATTGCGCGTAATCGCCGTGCAAAAGCTCGCCGAGCAGTAAAAATTCCGGTTTTAACCCGTCGGTAAACGAGCGGAGCCGCCTTAAAAATTCATGGCTCAGGCAATACGCCACGTCGAGCCGCAGTCCGTCGATATCAAATTCCTCCACCCAGTATTTCACCGCGCCGAGCACATGGCAGACCGCCTCCTCGCAGCCTAAATTGAGCTTCACAAGGTCGTAATTGCCTTCCCAGCCCTCGTACCACAATCCGTCGTTGTAGTTGGAATTGCCGCCGAAATTTATGTAGAACCAATTTTTATACGGCGAGTTTTCGCGGTTTTTAAGAACATCTTGAAATGCCCAGAATCCGCGCCCGACATGGTTGAACACGCCGTCGAGAACGACTTTTATGCCCTTTTGATGCAGATCGTCTACGACCCTTTTAAAATCCTCGTTCGTGCCCAGGCGGCAGTCGATTTTCTTGTAATCGCGCGTGTTGTAGCCGTGCGTGTCCGACTCGAACACAGGCGAAAAATACACGGCGTCCGCGCCTAAATTTTTGATGTGATCAGACCAGTCCATGACCTTTAGGATCCTGTGCTCCAAATTGCCGTCGTTCTCGAACGGCGCTCCGCAAAAGCCTAACGGGTAAATCTGATAAAATACGCTTTCATATGCCCACATATAGCAGTCCCTCCGATAATTTGTATAAATATAATTTTAAAGCAATTCCGGCTGCTTGCGCCGATGTATATCAGTTTACCACGATAACGGCGGATTTGCAAGCGATTATTTTTAATTACCGCGCAAAAAGCGGAACGGCGCCGTTTTTCGGCGCCGTCAGATTCCCTTTATCCTATTTTACGCTTTCCGCGAACGATATGGTATCGTTTTCGGCCGTGCCGTCAGGCATTTGCACCGATACGGAAACATCGTCATTTGTTTCCCATGAGATGATGCGGCTGCCTTCGAGCACCGCGGCGGAGCCGTTTATGTCTACCTCTTTGATCTCATCGTCGGTTGACGCGGAGAATGCCGTCTCGTCGTTTATAGCGCGCTCGTACATTATAATCCTGTCTTTGCCGTTCTTGTATTCGAGCGTCACATAATTGCCGGTGTAGCTGCCGTCGTCGTTGGTATAGGTATATACGCGGTCGAGCGCGTACCCGTCCGGCAAGGCTTGCGGCAGCTTCAAATCAAAGCTCGCCTGCGCCGCCGCGTCGTCAGCGTCCGCAAAGTCGTGTTCGTGAGCGGCTAGGTCCTTATCGTTGGGGAGGCTGATTTTAACCTCGCCGTTTTCCGATACCTTCGCCTCACCGCCATAGGCTTCGGCGACTATATCCGCGTAATCGCTTTTCGAAAGCTTATTGCCGTCCGCATCGTAAAGATTGTCAAAATCCTTCTGCGACAGCGCGCCGATCGGCGTACCGTTCTCGTCAAAGAATTTGCCCTGCAAATTCTCCGGCAGCTCCAATATCTTATTCGGGTCGGTCTGCATAACCGTGTTATGGCCGGTCGAGATCTGGCGTATAATATTGCCGGCAAATCCCGACGCGAACGCCGTACCGGTGATCGCCGCCGCCGCTGCCGCCGCTATTGCGATACCCCTTCTTCTTGTCTTGTTTTCTGCGCTTCTTTTCATATTCCTTATCTCCTTTTCAGATAATATTTCCTCGCCGTAGAGCGAGAAGTCCATTTTTACGTCATTCAGATAATCAAATTCATTTTTCATGGTAATCACTCCATTTCACCCTTAATACCTTCCGTCCTCTCGACAGACGGTTATACACCCACGACGGCTTTTTACCGTTGGCGGCCGCGATTTTCTCCACCGGCTGCTCTAATATGAACCGCCGGATAAATATATCGCGGTCGGCTGTGCTAAGATCGTCAAGCAGCGACAATATTTCCTCGCGGACCTCATTCGCGAGGAGCTCCGCGTCCGCGGACTGCCCGCCGGAAATTTCATCTGTAAGCTCCGCGTCCGAAAGCTCGCGTATATATTTCCGCTTATAATTTACCGCCCGATATTTGGCGACCGCGCCGAGCCAGTTTTTAAGCGAATTTTTCGACGGGTCGAATCTGTCTATATTTTGCCAGACCGACAGCAGCACGTCGTTTTCACATTCGCCGGCGTACTGCGGCATACATTTTAAATGATACCGCACAATAGCGCGTATCAGGCCGCCGTAGAGCCGTATCAGCTCTTCAAACGCCCTTTCGCTGCCGTTTTTTACCGCGCGCGCCAGCTGAGCGTCGTTTGCGTACATGAAATAATCACCTGCCGATATTCTGAATTAAGAAGCGCCTCTACTATATAATACAACATTTTTCACCCGTTTCTATCATTTTTTTAAAAAATACCGCCGAAAAAATTATCCTTGTGCCCGGCCGCGGTTTTTTTTGATGAACATATATTTTGCCGCGAAAAAAATAATTTAATATTTGCGATTGTTAGGATTGACAAACACTGCCAATTAATATATAATATAGGTGTAGAAGAATAGTTAAATTTTTCACAAAGTCCTATAACGGGAACCGGAGCCGTACGTCGGGGGATTTAACGCGGCGCGCGCGGCTTTAGAGTATTCCGAAATACATTAAGGGGGGGGGGGTGCGACCAAAGCTATATAGCATCAAATTTTGTGGGTTTTTGGAAAACACATAGTTTGGCCGCATAAC
>CANQYQ010000138.1 GCA_947628155.1 uncultured Clostridia bacterium | reverse complement strand
ACAATTCTCTCCACATGCCAAAAATTCGGCACGTCGATATTCACGCAGAGAAACGGCGTTGCGGGTCCCGAAGGCGCTTGGATGATCGAGCACGGCGGAAACCGCTATGCGTTCACGTCGTACGGCTGGCTCGGCTCAAACTACAACACTCGTGTTGCAAAGAGCGCGCTTTCAACCGCGTTCAATACGTCAAACGGCTGGAACCTCACCGACGCGAACGGCGTTACGATGTATAATCAGCAGTCGGTGGGCAATCTTTCAAAAACCACCGGCTATAAGCTTATCGGTTCGTATCGTCTTGGCGGCGGAAGCAGAAATATAGTTAACGACACGCATAATTTCTACGTTGAAAGCGGCGCGGGCGACGCTATAACCTATTACGGCCCGGGACATAACAGCGTAATCAACATCGGCGATGAAAGCTTCTATGTATCGCATACGAGAATAAATCATCCCGAAGGCGCGGCTACGCTTCAGGTAAGGAAAATGCTCTGGACGGCCGACGGCTGGCCCGTTGTCTCCCCCGTCACCTACGCGGGAGAAACAGAGCAGGCTTTGCCGAAGGATATGATCGTCGGAACATATGATTTGGCTTCCGTCGGTCAGACAAAGATGATAGGCACACAGATTGGTCAGACCGGCAGCAGCGCGGGCGGCATAGTAGACCTCAACCGCAACTATGACATTCCCGTGCTTTCATCTAAGGTAACGCTCGGCGCGGACGGCAAAATGACAAACGAATCCGGTACTGAAATCGGTACATGGGCGTTTAACAACGACCACACAGTTACGCTTACCTTCACCGCTGACGGCGATACATCGAATAACAAGGACGAATTTTACAAGAGCGGCGACGTAATGACGCTCTACGCCCTGTTCGGCTACGACAAGGACGAAGGAACGCCTGTGGTAGGACTTACGGGCGTTGATGAAAATCACGTTACACAGCTTGCCAAAAAGAATATGTCGTCGAGCGCTGTACGCGCTCTGCCTCCCGGCAAGGGCGACGCGGTCGTAATCGAAAAAAGCGCGGGCGGCAATCCGATTTTAGGCTTCGATGATAAGGGTAATACTCTCTACGCGGGCGACCCGGCGGCGTTCGTTGACGGCGACACGGTTTACATAATCGCCGGTCACGACACCGCGACAAACGAAGGCTACCAGATGCCGAACTGGGTCGCGTATTCGTCACAGGATATGAAAACATGGAAATACGAAGGCGTGGTTATGGAGGAATCATCCATAAGCTGGGTAAATGACCATGTTTCCGCATGGGCGAGCCAAGCGGTAGAATATAATGATAAATATTATCTTTACTACTGCGCGGAGACAAAGCACGGTTCCGGAACAAACCAATACAACGGAAAGTCCATCGGCGTTGCCGTTGCCGATTCTCCGACAGGCCCGTACAAGGATATCGGGGCGCCGCTTATCTTAGGCAGTCTCACACCGGATTCAAGCACATGGAACGACATTGACCCGACCGTATTGATAGACATCGACAGCAAGGGAAATGAACATCGTTACCTTTGCTGGGGTAACAGCAAGCTCTTTATATGCGAGCTTAATGAGGATATGACTTCCGTTAAGGATATCGACGGCGACAACGCGATCACCTTCGGCAAGGACGTTATCGAGCAAACGGTGGACGGCGCTCCGGCGGCATTTACCGAAGCTCCGTGGCTGTACAGATTACAGCGTTCAACGGGCACCGACATGATCGACAGATATTATCTGTTCTACGCGATGGGTTGGCGCGAGCAAATGGCGTACGCCACAATGGATTCGCTTACAAACGACGATGGCACGCTTAACACGACATGGACATACGGCGGTACGCTTATGCCCCCGACGGCCACGTCGAATACCAACCACCCGGCGGTAATCGACTTTGACGGCCACACATATTTCATATACCATAACGGCTCACTGCCGTGGGGCAGCGGCTTCAGAAGAAGCGTATGCGTGGAGGAATTTGACTTTAACGATGACGGCTCAATAAGTCCGATCCAGGAAACATCAACGGGATTGACCGGAACGAAGTCGTATATTTATCATGACGACGGATTTATAAACTACGGCAGCTTCGTAAATCCGGGCGGCGACGACAGCTACCCGATTTCAAGGCCGATGTATGTCGGAGGCCAGGTAACGGATATTAAGGATACGCAATGGGAAATCGTACCCGGCAAGGCTGATGAAAACAACGAGTATTACGTTTCGATTCAGGCGGTGAACAAGCCGGGATTGTATATCTGTGCAGATCCCACTAAAAGCTCAAATCCGGTTACGCTCACACAGGATTCAAAGCAGAATGATACGGCGACAAAAAAGAACATGACATTTAAGACCGTAGCCGGCTTAAACGGCGGTGGAATTTCATTTGAGAGCATCGTGAGTCCCGGGTTTTATCTCACCGATTCAAACGGCACTCTTACGCTGTCAAACGGCAGCGACGCGGCCGAATGTGAGTTTAAAATAAAGAGCGGCGACGCGCCCGTAATTGAAATGCTCGCGTCGGTTGAAAACGCGTGGTACGCGGACGGACAGCTGCACTTTACATTGAACAACGCAGCAATTTACGGCACTGTGTATGTAAGTCTGAACGGAGATATCGGCGAAAGAACGCCCGTGGAGGTTAACGCGCTGACGCAGGATGTCACGATAGATTGCGCTGATATTGACATATCCGAGGGATTGACCTTTGACATATTCACCGAAGAAGGACGCTTGCGCTACGCGGCCGAAACGACGACCGTAACGCAGTTTGAAAGTCCGTATAAGATGCCGGATAACTATACGTCATACTTCGCATTCGAAGATAATCTGACGGATACAAAGGGCGCCGTCTCAGACGGAACAGTCGCTCCGACAAATATTGACGGCACGACAACCGCGGCCGCATCATATTCGGACGGCTATAAGGGCAAGGCCGTATCGTTCAGCGGCGCTAACGGTACAGGCGTGAACCTCGGCAAGGTCATCACGAGCGGCAAATACACCGTCGCGTTCCGCATGAACGCGAACGCGTTTACACAGCATACATCCGGAATATTTATCAATTCCGGCACGAAAACCGATGAAAGCTGGGTAAGCGCGCCCATCGGATACCAAGCGGATAACACGATGATGATATGGTCAAAGACAGGCGGAAATTACATTGACCTCATTTCAAGCTTTAAGGCGCAGACCGGAGCATGGTACCAGGTGACAATCGCCGCGGACGGCGGCACGGCTAAGCTGTATATCGACGGCGCAAAAATCGGAGAAGGCAACGTCGCTGATATTGCCGGCGCAAATACGGACACGTATCTCGGCGTAAACTTCTGGGATACGCCGTTTAACGGACTGATAGATGAATTATACATATACAACGGCACAACACTTACAGACGACCAGGTAAAGGGACTTTATCTGGGAACAAACGCTGAATAAGCTTATTATCATACTTCCTTTATCCTTTGGGAGGCTGTGCGCGGAATCGCCGCGGCGGCCTCCCGTTTTATTTCTCAAAAAAAAGCGGCACATGCCGCTTCAGCGTGCGGACAAACGTCTGCACGCTGAGGAGACTGCGATCCGCTTTTTTACTTTATTACTCCCCCGCCGACGACTGTATCGCCGTCGTACAAAACAACCGCTTGCCCCGGAGTGATTGCCCGCTGCGGCTCGTCAAACTCGACATGTATACTATCCTCGCCCGTCTGCCATACACGCGTCGAGGCAAGCTTTTGCGAATACCGCGTCTTGGCCGCGACGTTGATCGGCGCGTCAAGTCTGTCCGCCGCGATGAGATTTATATCATACGCGTCAAGCGATTTTGAGAACAAATCCGCGTCGTCGCCCAAAACTACCTCATTCCTGTCTGTGTCAATACGGCACACATACATAGGCTTTGGCAGCGCGAGTCCGAGCCCCTTTCGCTGGCCTATCGTATATCGAATAAGTCCCTTGTGCTCGCCCAAAATATTCCCGTCCATATCCACAAAATTGCCGTTCGGGTATGATTTTCCGGTGTACCGCTCAATAAACGATGCGTAATCGCCATCCGGCACGAAGCATATGTCCTGACTGTCGCGCTTTTTGGCGTTTATGAATCCCTGTTCCTCAGCGATTTTTCGCACCTCGTCCTTTGTCATGCCCCCGAGCGGAAACAGCGTATGCGCAAGCTGTTCCTGAGTCAGTGAATACAGGACATAGCTCTGATCCTTGCGCGGGTCTATGCCGCGTTTTAACAGAAAGCGCCCGTTTTCCTTCTCGATCCGCGCGTAATGGCCGGTCGCGACGTAATCACAGTCCAGCTCCCGAGCCCGGCTGCCGAGCTTTTGGAATTTTATATAGCGATTGCAGTCGATGCACGGGTTAGGCGTGCGGCATTGCTCATACGCGCAGATGAACCGCCCGATCACGTTTTCACGGAAATCATCCTTGAAATTGAACGTATAATGCCGTATCCCAAGCCGTTTCGCTACGCTTTTCGCGTCCTCCACATCCGAGAGCGAGCAGCATGTTTTTTCGCGTATTCCCGCGTCGTCGTTATCAAATAATTTGAGCGTTACGCCAATTATGTCATATCCTTTTTCCTTCATAAGATAAGCGGCGGCCGAGGAATCAACGCCGCCGCTCATCGCAATTATCGCCTTATTATTCATGATTAAGCCTTATCATTTCGTCAATGCATTTTTTCGCGCCGCGTATCGTTTCATCGTCAAGGTCTATCACCTCGCCGCCAATGCCGTTTACGCTGTTATAAACGTCCATGAGCGTAGTGATCTTCATGTTTTGGCACACAAGTCCGGTTGAAAGATTATAAAAACGCTTATCAGGGCACTCGAACTGCAAATGCTCCGTTATACTTACTTCGGTTCCGATTATAAATTCCTTCTCATCGGAATTTTTTGCGTATTCCATAATGCCCGCGGTCGAGCCTACGTAATCCGCCATTTTCACGACCGCCGGCACGCATTCGGGATGCACCAACAGCTTCGCGTCCGGATGCGCCGCCCGGGCCGCCTTAACATCCCTGACCGTCACGCCCGCGTGAACGGGACAGCCGCCGCGCAATAATTCAATATGCTTTTCCGGTACCTGCTCCGCCACATACGCGCCCAAGTTGCAGTCGGGTATAAACAGGATCTTGTCGTTCGTTATATTTTTAACGATCTGCACGGCCGACGAAGATGTGACACAAACGTCGCATATGGTTTTGAGCGCGGCTGTCGTGTTAATATACGCGACTATCGTATAACCCTCGTACGACGGCTTCACCTGCTCAATTAAATCCTTATCCATCTGATCCGCCATTACGCAGCCCGCTTCGGGATTCGCCAGAATCACAGTCTTGCCGGGCGATAAAATTTTTACCGTTTCCGCCATGAACCGCACGCCGCACATGATTACGGTCTTATTCTCAACGCCCGCCGCCTTGACGCTCAAAGCATATGAATCACCCGTGAAATCAGCAATTTCAAGGATTTCCTGACCCTGATAGCTGTGCGCTAAAATACATATGTCCTTTTCCTTTTTAAGACGAATGATCTCGTCCTGTATTTCCTTAATGGTTTTCATACTCATCTCTCCTATGAGGCAGGTTTTCTTTAATTTTACCCGAATATAGCGCGTTTGTCAACTGTTTTTGTCATTTATCCTCACCTATTATACATTCCCTGCCGCACCAATCGTTGACACCGCCGGTAAAATGGGATATAATAAGCGTATATAAAATAAACACAGGATCAAGCTGCCGCGTATAATATGCGGGGGCGGAAAATCGGAAATGGTTTTTGGGGAGGATATATGAATATACTGTTTGTGTGCCTGGGCAACATCTGCCGTTCGCCTATGGCCGAATTTGTAATGAAGGATATAGTGGAAAAGGACGGACGCGCCGACGGCTTCTATATCGCTTCCGCCGCGACAAGCTATGAGGAGGTCGGAAATCCCGTTCACCGCGGCACGCGCTGCAAGCTTGCCCAATACGGCATATCCACGGCGGGTAAATACGCGGTACGTCTTGAGAAATCCGATTACGGCAAGTATGATTACATAATCGGTATGGACGATTATAATATCCGCGCGATCTTACGCATCACAGGCGGCGACCCGGACAAAAAGGTGCATAAGCTGCTTGATTTCGCCGACGGTGGAAATATAGCCGATCCATGGTATACCGGCAATTTCGATGAAACCTATGACGATATTATAAAGGGCTGCACCGCGCTTTATGAGCGTATCAAATAAGCTCCGCGCCGTTCCGCAAAAAATGCTGTTCGCCCGCCGTCTTTTGTTCTTAACGATTTGACACACGCGGTTTGTATCGGTAAAACCGTGTATTTATGCGTAAAATTTGCAAATTATTAATTTAAAAGCTATAAAGCGTATCGTAAATGTTATGATATAATTGATGTGAGACAAAAAGATGAGAATAGTTCCTAAATGTGATATAATGTTTAGTAAGCACAAA
>CANQYQ010000137.1 GCA_947628155.1 uncultured Clostridia bacterium | reverse complement strand
AAAAATTATGGGATACTATTTTGACGACTCAAGAAGTATTTACGCGTATGAGGGCACCGACCCGAGGGCGATAATAAACTCACTCGCGCACCGCTATCTCGGGCAGAATCTCGAGCACGGCCTGTATTACAGGGCGTACCGCAACGAGGGCATAACGCGCGTAAGCGATTACCGCTACCGCATAGACTTTAACGGCATTTACCCTGACGCAAAGCAGAAGGACTGCGTATGGGCGTTCACGAAAATCTATTCCGCGGGCAAGGGCGGCACGGATTTTGACGTAAACTGCTTCGGCCCGACGGTAATGTACGTAAACGGGGAAATAGTGTACAAGTCGGACATATTCAAGGAGAGATATTCCGAGAACGCGACGCGCGTCCACCTGCCGTTTGAGCCGGGTTGGAACGATATCCGCATACAATTCAAGAAAACCCGCGCCGGCTTTGGCGCGCAGTTCGGGCCGTGGCTGGGAAAATGGGATCTATACACGATCATGCCCACGAAGGAGCGCGACGGTCAGGAGGGATTCGTGTTCACGGAGATAGTTGACGACAGTTATGTGCCTGATTTTCATATCTGCATGAGCGAAAAGGATTTCGGGAAAAAGCTCTATCCCGAGCTTGACTGGCCGGAGGCCGACAAGGCGAAGGGACAGCTTGCGCGCATGTACGGCGCGGCGGCCGGCAAATACGCCATGGGCTGGACAAAGGGATTCTTCGATGATATTAAGGACACGTCGTACAAATTTACAATTGACACGCTTACAAAGGCGACTGTTTACCTCGACCGCGAGGCTGTATACGAGGCCGCGCCGGGCAAGTCGGAATTTACGCTTAATATCCCGTTCGGCAATCACGATATCCACGTTAAAGCCGAGGGCGCGGACGATTGGGGATATTGCCTGTGCTGTGACAGGGTCGCGTTCACCAATCCCGCGCGCGTAAAGGGCACGGACGAGGTCTGGATTTACATAGGCCCGTTTGACGCTGATTTCGAGTTCCCGTGGGATACCGCGTCGGACATGCATCACGTAATAGGCGAGCCGAAAACGTATTGGCGGCTTGACGCGCCGAAAACGTTTGTAAGGCCGTATAACGAAAATACGCTGTTCGGACGCTGGAATTATCCTTTAGGCGTTACGATGTACGGATTGCTGCATACCGCGCTCATAACCGAGAATGAGGATTTAAAGAAATACTTAAAGGATCACGTACAGCTTTGCTGCGATACCCTCGAATATGCGTTGTGGGACAAGGATCAGTACGGCGGCGCGACGTCCATACATAATCTCTTAACCTCAATCGATTCGCTCGACGACTGCGGCTCGTTCGCGTCGATGATGCTCGAGGTCCACAAGTATCTCGGTCTTGACAACGTAAAATACGTCGCGGATTACGTGGGCGACTATATCTATAACAAGCAGGACAGACTGCCCAACGGCGCGTTCTGGCGCAAGGATATGCTGCACTCGTTCCACAACGGCACAATGTGGGCGGACGATTTGTACATGAGCGTTCCGTTCCTCACGCGCTATTACGAGTTCACGGGCGATATCAAGTACGCCGACGACGCGGCGAATCAGTTCTTCGGCTTCAAGGAAATGCTTTACATGCCCGAGCAGCATATATTCTCGCACGTATACGATTTCCGCTATGACTCGAAAACCGGCGTTCCGTGGGGACGCGGCAACGGCTGGGTCGTATTCTCGATGACGGAGCTTCTCGAAAAGCTGCCCGACGACCACCCGAAGAAGGCGGATCTGATAGAGTTTTTAAACGACCTGTGCAACGGCTATTTAAAGCTTCAGGACGAGAAGGGCATGTGGCACCAGGTGCTTAACGACTGGGATTCGTACCCCGAAACCTCGTGTACGTCGATGTTCATTTACGCGTTCTCGCGCGGTGTGCGCTTCGGCTGGCTAAAGGAGCCGGAGAAGTTCGTAAAGGCGATATTCAAGGGCTGGGAGGCGATTTCAAAGACCTCTGTCGACGGCGAGGGCAACGTTTACGGCGTTTGCCGCGGCTCGGAGTTCTCGTTCATCCCGGATTACTATAAGAACGAGCTCGGCTGGAACCTTAACGATACCCACGGCACCGGTATCGTAATGCTCGCGGGCATTGAGGTGATCCGCATTTCCGATTACCTGAGCGAACAGCAAAAATAAATATAAACAGACCCGGGTGTATGACATAGCAAACGGAAAAAGCGAAAAGATGATTTTCCTCGTCTTTTCGCTTTTTTACATGAGTTTTGATGCGCTATGCTTTTTTAATCGGATTTTACCGTGCAATTATTCATGGCGTATTCCAGTAATATATTTATCAATTCGTTTCTTGAACGGTTGGTTTTTTTTGATAATTCATTCAGTTTAAGTACGGTTTCGTCCTTGATCCTGATGGAAAATGTTTTATACCCGTCCTCGCCTTTTAAATTTTTCTTGCGAATAATTAATTTTTCGTTCATTTTTAACACCTCACATATATTTTATCTTGACATAAGTTATAAATATATGTTATTATTATTAACATAAAATATAACATATGGAGGTATAAAAAATGAAAAGGAAGTTGAGTATTATTTTGACGGTGCTTGCGGCGCTGGCGCTGATCATATCGGAGCCGCCAATAATGTCGGCGCGCGCGGAGGAATGGTATGGCGGTTATTTGCGCTATACGGTCGGAGACGACGCGACAGTGGCGATTACCGGCTGCGCCGAAACAGCGTCCGGCGAAATCGAGATACCCGATGAAATAAACAATATGCCCGTGACGTCAATCGGCGATTGGGCGTTTTACGGCTGCGGTATTAAGAGAGTTATAATACCGGCAAGCGTTACCTCAATCGGTGCGGGCGCGTTCGCGAACTGCTACGGCTTAACGAGCATAGAAATACCTTCAAGCGTTACCGTTATCAGCAAGCGCATGTTCTACGATTGTATCAGTCTGACAAACGTGATAATACCCGCGAGCGTTACGGAAATAGGCGGCGATGCGTTTTCCTACTGCTTTGATTTGACGGACATAACCTTGCCCGAAAGCGTCAGGGTTATCGGTGACGGAGCGTTTGGTCAAAGCGGATTAACGGGTATAACGATACCGGAAAGCGTGGAAAATATCGGCACAGCGGTATTTTGCGGCTGCGACAAATTGACCGATATAGAGGTCAGCGACGGGAATTTGAATTATTGCTCGATAGACGGGAATTTGTTTGACAAAGAACAAAAAACCTTAATACAATATGCAGCGGGAAAGAATGACAGCGCCTATGCGATTCCCGATGGAGTAACCGACATCACTGCCGCCGCATTTTTCGCGTGTGAAAGCTTAACGGACGTGACGATACCCGACGGTGTTATATCAATCGGAAACAGAGCGTTTTCGGCGTGCAAAGGCTTGACAAAAATAACGGTACCCGACAGCGTCGCCCTTATCGGCGAATACGCTTTCAGCAACTGCGGGGCATTAGCAGACGTAAAGCTGTCCGAAAGCATTACTTCAATCAGCACGGGAATGTTCTACCTCTGCGGCAATATAACGGACGTAACAATACCGGCGAACGTTACTGAAATCGGGAAAGAGGCGTTTTACTGCAGCGGTCTCGGCAGTATCGTCATACCCGACAATGTCACATCTATCGGTGATTTTGCGTTTTCCGACTGCGCGGGGTTGACAAGCGTGAAATTGCCGGCGGCTCTCACTGTAATCGGCCGCAGCGCGTTTGACGGCTGCGGCAGCTTAAAGGAAATCGCGCTGCCCGACGGAGTTACCGAAATAGGCGCGCACGCGTTCAGCAAATGCGGCGGTTTGACGGAGTTTGTAATACCTGCGGGCGTTAAGAGTATCGGCTCGTGCGCGTTTTACTATTGCGAAGGCCTGACAAGCATTGAAATACCGAACGGCGTTACGGAAATAGGTGACGCGATGTTCTGCGGCTGTTCCGGCTTGACCGACGTTATACTACCAGAAAGCCTTACTTTAATCGGCAGCCGAGCGTTCTACGGTTGCGGCGGCTTAAAGGAAATCGCGCTGCCCGAGGCTGTTACCGAAATAGGCTATGCGGCGTTTTACGAGTGTGTCGGATTGACAAGCATAAGTATACCCGCGAGCGTTGCGCGTATCGGCGACAGCGCGTTTGACGGCTGTGTAAAGCTTACCGACGTATACTACGGCAAAGATGCACAGGACTGGGCAGCGGTCGATAAGGGATACGGAAACGACCCGCTCATAAACGCTGCGATCCATTACAACACCGTGGGGATCCCCGAGTTCAAAACACCGGTAATAAGCGGATTAAGCTATGACGGCAATACATGTACCTTCACGGCCGCGTTTGATAATATCCCGTACACAGTGGATTTAATCAGCGTGCTGTACGACAGAAACGGCGCTATTTCAGGCATTTCACAAACAGAAGCAACATCTTCGGTCGCGGAAAAGACAATAACCGTTTCGGGCGAAAACGCGAAAACAGTAAAAGTATTTATATGGAACAGTCTGACGGGTATGCGTCCGCTGTGTAATGCGGCGGAGGCTGATATTGCCTTAAAATGACGGCGGAAATTCAAACAGCATATCGCGTTCAATTCATGCGATATGCTGTTTCTTTGATTAGTATTTTTCTTATACCGCCATATGGGTTTTTTATGCTTCAAACTCAAATACAGCTTCAAATTCGTTTCCCGACGGTATATCTATCAAATACACCGACTTATCCGCACCGTCGTGCGCGCGGATTATTTCCGTTTTTATTTTCCCCTTTTTGTTGATCCGCACACCGCCGATTACAATATTCTCCCCGCGAATCTCAGGCTCTATCACGCTCACAAACCGTTCCGTGACCGTATGCGGATTCCCGTCCGCGAATGTAAACGTATCGCGCAGCGTGATTTTATCGGCGTCAAGCCGCACCTCGCGCATGAGTGTTACGCCCTCGCCGTACGCGCGCCCGAACGATATCCCGACGCGGTTATTGCCGCACTCGAACACATCCGCGCTGTACCCGCCGCCCGCATTTTGACCGCGCCCGTCGATTATCGGCACGCTGTGACCGAACGAAGACGTGCAAAGATAATTGTACCGCGCCGCATCGTCAAAATAATCGCGCGTATATTCACCCATGCCGATATCGCACAAAAGCTGCCCGCCGTCATCCGCGATTATAAACGACCCGATATCGTTATGGTTATGCGGCTCGCCGTTCGCGCCGCCCTTTATGAAAAACCCGTATTTTTCCGCGCGGTTCACATACCATTGCGACCGCTCGTATATAAATTCGCCCCTTTGCGGCTCACCGCCGCCGTCATACGGGTACAGATACGAGCGTATAAAATGCGCCCAGCGTCCGCACTCGTCCGTTTTTTCAGTCTTAACCGCCGCCGATACGCCGTAATATTTTTTCAGCAGTCCCATAAGCCCCTCAGGCGCTTTAAAGCTTTCCGGCGCGTCGGAGCAGGTGATATACGCGCCGCTTGAGAGCGCCGCGTTTTGCGGAAATTCCGCGATTTTACGGGACTTGTCCGCGCGGATCATATCGATCCCGCGTTCGCGCAGCAGCGCGTCGGCGAAATACATGTAAAATCCGAATCCGTAGCTCCAGTAGCCGATTCCCTCAAGGCAGATCCCGTCGTCCTCAAAACCGGAAAGATACGCGTCCATAGCGTTCAAAAGTCTGTCAGGCGGAAGTTTGTCCGGCGCGAGATGAAGATACGCTGTGCCGACCGCGCCGCCGCACACCGCGGCCCAGTTATGACGCGCCGTCTCCCAATGATACGTATTACTTGAAAACGGCTCAAAGATCCGCTCGCGGACCTCGCACCGTACGCGATTTTCCAAGTCCGCGCCGAGCGCGCCGCCCGCGAAATACACCATTTCCGCGAGCACCATCGCGGTTTCCGCCGCGAATAAATCTATCTCCGACCGCGCGGAGGCTATATCCGAAATATGCGCGGGCAGCGCCCATGTGCGCTCGTCGCATATGGACAGGATAAGCGAGCGCACCTCGTCAAGATAGCTCTCTCCGACCGCGCGCCACAGCATAAACGCGCCGTTAAGCCGATGCCGCAGCGCGAAATATTTGTTTTCGTACCCGAGCCTGTTCCCCGTGCGCGAGTATTCGAGAAAATCCTCACGCGACGGCGGCGCGGTGTCCGCGAATTTTGCATGATACGCGCGCAGCGCGGCAATGTCCGCATCGGAAAACGTAAGCGATTTGAATAGATTTATCATAAATATTTCCTCTCATGCAGTTATGGCAGTAAATTTATGTTTATCGCAGTATTTATGGCGTGCGTCGTAGGGGCGGTCATTGGCCGCCCATGTTCCGTAGCGCCTTATGGTATACGGCGATTGTTAGCCTCCCTTGTCAAAGGGAGGAGGACCATGCGCAGCATGGTGGAGGGATTCATTTTTACAGAATATCGCATATTGCAGCGACTTGTTGTAATTGCGGAATCCCCCAGTCAGCTTCGCTGACAGCAAGCAGAACGGCACGAACTACGACCAGCCTGTGGAGCTGAACGCTGGCAACGGCTGGTCTCACAC
>CANQYQ010000136.1 GCA_947628155.1 uncultured Clostridia bacterium | reverse complement strand
TAAGTGTCGGGCTGCTGGCCGTATTTGCGTATGTAAATTTTACATAGCAGTGTGAACCCGTAGCTCGTTTAAAGTTGTTTACATTGACAGTTTTTGATCAATCAGCAGTAGCAGATATTACATCTTTGACCGAAGCGTCCATTTTTTGCGCGTTTTCGGCAGATAATTTAAAGGCATTGTTTAACTCCGCTCCCGTAGCGTCGGAAACTTTTTCAAGGGTATAATTATCACCTTATAATACAATCATTTTTACCCTCTCCTAGCGCCGCGTTTGCTTTTTCTTCAAGCTCTTTTTCAAACGCCTTAAATTCCTCGCTGTCACGCATAAAATCAAAGCAATGCCACTGACGGATATTTCTCAAAAGACGCTCATATTCATTGTTGTCGCCGTGGCGCGTTCTCGCGAACTCAAATTGCAGTTTGTCGAAGAATACAGACGTGTACTTTAACCCCTTGTCCTTGCTGGTTTCAAAATCATCGGCATGACGCTCCGCCAGCCTTAAACACTTCATGGCGTTTTCGCTGTCCGCGTTTCGGGCATAAAAGTCCGCCATGTAGCGGTACACGTGTGCCAATTTCCCGTTAATCAAATAATAATTTTCGTCTTTAAACGGCAGCTTCAAAAGCGAGAGCACAGTATTATATACCGTCAGCTCATCGTCAAATGACAGCTCAAAATTGCCCATACCCATATGATGACCGGTTCTGCTTATCATATGGCCGCCAAGCTCCATAAGCAGATCCAATGTATTGCTCTGGATAATCATAGCTTTATTTTCACCCTTCGCGATCCACGCAAGAGTATCCTCTCTCGCGTATTTGCGCGGCGGCAGCATACGCGCGTATTCCGCCGCCTTTTCGTCCTCGCCGATATAGCTGTACGCTCTGCATATGGTCTGAATTGCCGAAAATCTGATTGAATCGTCACGGCAGCCCGCGATAATTCGCTTGCACAGCTCGATTATTTCCTGAAAATCCTCAGGCTTGCCGGTAACGTGCGGCAGACTGCGCGCGAGATTGTTCATAAATTCGTAGTTCCTCGGATATTCAGCGAGAGCTTTTCTCATAAGCTCGCACCTGACTTTGTTGTCGCCTTTTATCTGCAGCTCGCGGTACTTCCTGCGATATTCCTCGGTTTTGCTGTCGCGGACGTTGTATTCTATGCCGAGCAGATAGTCCGCGGTAACATTAAATATTTCCGCAAGCATAGGCAGCGCCGTAATGTCCGGCATAGACGTGCCGTTTTCCCACTTTGAAACCGCCTGCGGCGATATACCCAAATATTCCGATAATCTGTCCTGCGTTATTTTCTGCTCGATCCTTAACTCCTTAATTCTTGCACCTATATTCATTGTGACCGCTCCTTTGAATTTATTTAACAGCGCTGTTATTAAGTGTATTATAGCATTGTAACGCGCCGGACACAATGGATTATTCGGTTAGTTTTTTGTCAACCGTCGGTTGAGCGCTTTTTACATTCCGCGATTTTTTGCTCGTACATTTGTATCACATCGCCGTCCGGCGGCACGGCGCGGTCGGTGAGGAGGATATCTATAATTTTTTCGTATTCGCGCGCGGCGGCCGAAAAGTCCTTTTTTATCTCGTAAATATGCGCCATGCTGAGATCATCGTCAATATATCTCGGCGGAACGCTTAAACCGACGGCCTTTTCGTAGAATACAAGCGCGCCGTCATATAATCCAAGGCTTGCATAAGCGTCCGCTTTATAGCTCCACGCGGTCGGGTCGTTGGGATATTTATCTGTCATTTTATCGAGCAGCGATTTTGCCGCCTCAATATCGCCCTTTTTCGTTTCGATTTCCGCCGCGATCCTGTATGTGCGCGGGGAATGGTTCAAATTATCCATCTTGCTCACGATTTTTTCGGCTTCATCAAGCCTGCAATCGGCGGTCAACAGTTCGGCAAGATACTCATGCGCCTTGAAATTGCCGGGATTTTTGCGGATAAATTCGTAGTAGAAATCAATCAGCTCGTGATGGTTTGTTAAGTCCCACGAACCCCACAGCGGCCCGCATAGAATCGAATGGATATTCTCGTTCCGCGGATTTTCCTCCAAGGCCCGCTTCGCAAGCTCCGCCGACTTTTTACGGTACTCGTCGGCGCGGTTTTCGTATAAACGCGCAAGCAGCGCTTTCGCGTTCCTTTTCTGCAAAAAGTCCTCCGCGTACGAAAACTCGTCATCGCTAAGCGATACTCTCATATACAGCATATTTTGTATGCGCTCAAAATGAGCGCTGTCGGTAAGCTCGAACAGCTCGTCTATCGTGACGCCGAAAAACACGGAAAGCTCCGGCAAAAGCAAAATATCCGGCATGGTTTTTCCGCTTTCCCACTTGCATACCGCCTGCGGCGATACATTCATTTCCTCCGCGAGCCGCTCCTGCGTGATGTTATTTTTAATCCGTAATTCTTTTATTTTCTTCCCTATATTCATTTTGTTCACTCCCGTAAATTTATTTTGCAGCTGCAAGCATATTATAACGCACGCGCGGCGCGGATTGCAATATACCGTTGATTAAGATAAGTAAACCGGCGGTTAAGGCTTTTATTCCCCGAGCTATTTATTTTTTCCCGCGTCGGCGCGTATCGTAATGAATCTGTTATCAGCGGGTTTTTGGTATGCGGTATGATTTCGCGGACAAAAGGAATACATACTCATTCAGGCGTCGGAGGGACGCCCGTACTCAAACGAGTATATTTTTATATTTCAAAAAGGCCTGTCAAGCAAGAGCTTAACAGGCCTTTTTCTACAGACTGTGACTGCGCGAAGCGGCAGGATCCATTACTGTACCGATACGAGAACTATCAATGTAAGCGTTGTTATAAGGAACAAAATCGCCATTGTTGTCGTCATTCTCGCGTAAAGCTTTTCCTTTGTCGTTCCGCCGGATCTTTTAAAGAACGAATCGCCCATGTCCGACGACGCGCCCTGTATGCCTCTCATGCCGGGGTCTTTACCCTCCTGTACAAGTACTATGAATATAAGGGCCAGCGTTACTATAAGATGGAGTATAACGAATGTTATTGTCACGGATTTTCCCTCCCTTTACATGTAAATTCAATCAGATACTTATCCATTATATCACATAATTTTTTAATTACAATATATTTTTTGAAATTTTTTTGAATTTTTTTGTATAATACTATACGTTTCCGTTTTTTTCTGTTATAATATGCTTATGGCGTTACAAAAATACAGATATTAACGCCATTAAATAATGAAGCGTACGCTGCCCGCCGCAGCATGATGTACCATCGCGGGCGGCGAACGCTTACGCGTTCGACAGATAAAAATATTTTCAAGGCGGTGATACAATGCTCGATAATGAAGAAAAAAAGGAACGGTTTATACTTGCCGGCGTTCACACCGGGCGTGCGGACAAGATAAACGATACGACGGACGAGTCCATGGACGAGCTGGACGAGCTTGTTAAAACAGCGGGCGGCGAAGTGATAGGCGCTCTTGTTCAGAACAAGTCCGAGCTTGAAGCGGCAACATACATGGGTGAGGGGAAATTGCGCGAGCTGTCGGAGCTTGCGGAGACGATGGACGCGGACGCGGTAGTGTTCGACGACGAATTATCGCCGGTGCAGCTGAGGAATATTACCGACGCGCTCGGGTGCAAGGTCCTCGACCGTTCCATGCTGATACTCGATATATTCGCGATGCGCGCGAAAAGCGGCGAGGGAAAATGCCAGGTGGAGCTCGCGCAGCTTAAATATCGGCTCCCGCGCCTTCGCGGAGCGGGGCTTGAAATGAGCCGTACCGGCGGCGGCATAGGTACGCGCGGCCCCGGGGAAACGCAGCTCGAAACAGACAGACGTCATATACACAGGCGTATATCCGCTCTTGAGGATGAAATTGAAGATATGAAAAAACACCGTTCGCTCATACGCGGTCGGAGAAAGAAGGACGGAGTAATAACCGCGGCGATAGTCGGATATACTAACGCGGGAAAATCCACGCTCCTTAACGCGCTCACAGGCGCGGGGATATTGGCCGAGGATAAGCTGTTCGCGACGCTCGATCCGACGTCGCGCGCGATAACCCTTGACGATAACCGCCGCATACTGCTTGTGGACACAGTCGGGTTTATACGCAAGCTGCCGCATCATTTGATAGAAGCGTTCAAATCGACACTCGAGGAAGCGGTTGTCGCGGATTTTCTTATTCATGTGATCGACGCGTCCGACGACGAGATGGAAAATCAAATAAATGTGGTCAATTCCGTATTGGGCGATATCGGCGCATCGGGCAAACGTACGATCAAGGTATACAATAAGATAGATAAGCTTACCGACCATAATAAGGCGATATCGATCGGCGCGTCGGGAAACAGCGTGCTGATAAGCGCGAAAACGGGTCTGCATATGGACAGACTGCTCCGCGCGATAGCTGATACCGCGCCCGGCAGAAAGCAGAAGGTCCGGGTTATGATACCGTTCAGCGAAGGCGCGCTTGTCAGCGAGCTGCACGAAAAGCAAAAGGTCTTGAGTGAGGAATACGTGGCGGGCGGCACAATGATGGAGCTTATGGTCGATAATGAGATGTATGAAAGGATAAGAATATATTGTCTGTAAAGGAAGAATACAAAACCGTTTCACACGAAGGCTCGACGGTATTTACCGACAGGAGATCGCGGTTCATATCGCATGTTATGCCCGTACCGGACGAACCGGCGGCGATCGCCTATCTTAATAAGATACGTTCGAAATACCCCGACGCGCGGCATAATGTCTATGCGTATGTAATCGACGAAAACAATATTTTCCGTTACAGCGATGACGGTGAGCCCTCAGGTACGGCGGGAATGCCGGTGCTCGACACAATACGCAAGTCCGGTCTGGTAGACGTGATAGTAGTCGTAACGCGCTATTTCGGCGGTACGCTTCTCGGTACGGGCGGACTTGTACATGCCTACGGCACGTCGGCGACCGAAGGATTAAAGGCGGCGGGCATTGTAACGCGTATGCTGTGCGATATAGTTTCCGCGCGCGTCGCGTATCCGATGCTCGGCAGCGTGCAGCATAAGCTGCTGACGGACGGATATATATTGGATGATACCGTTTACGGTGAGGACGTAACGTTTAAAATATGCTCGCCCATACATACGACCGCCGCGCTTATAGCGGAAATTACCGATTTAACGAACGGTACGGCGGTATGTGAAATAACGGATAGGAAATACATCGATAAGGAGGATACGCAATGACTAAAAGGGAAATCGCTTTCAGAGCCGCGGCGCTTGTTCTTGCGCTCGGCGTTTTCGGCGTTGGGGGCTTTTATATGGGTAAAAGCTCGAAGGACGATATAAGCACCGCGATACCGCGCGAGGAAACGTCCATGCCTCCCGAACCGCCCGCAAATGAAAACGATCCGGCGGATTCTATAACATATGTAACGCGTTCGGACGTCAGCGCGGCGGCGGAGGGAACGTGGACGGCGGTAAGTGAATATGAAACCGATTTGACAGGCGACAATATAGCCGATAAGCTTACGCTGTACACCTCGGCCGAATCAACTGACGGCACGATTATGTGGGATGACGGCCAAAGCTGGATCGCGGAAATTTCCGACGCGCAGGGCGGTTATTATACGCTGATGAACAGCTTTGTAAATAACGGATGCGTGTACGCGGAGGTTTTCGAAAATGAAAACCGTGACAAAACCGTGTCGGTTATCGCGGCGGGAGGCACGGGATTATCCATAAAAAACTATGAGTACAGCTCATCAGGCTTTGTGGAGCGTAAAGTCACGGACAATACGCCTGTAAATGTGCTGTATTCATCCGTTCCCTTCTATAAATAAGATCGAGTGCGGCGAAATATATGATTTTTGTAAACACAAGCTTGCGGATGCTAAATAATTTCAGGAGGTAATATATAATGGAAATTGAATTAACAAAATCAAACTTTGACGGTGAGGTTGTAAAATCTCCCGTGCCGGTGCTGGTTGATTTCTGGGCGACATGGTGCGGGCCGTGCAAAATGGCCGCGCCGACAATCGCGCAAATAGCCGAGGAATACGACGGCAGGATAAAGGTCGGTAAGGTTAACGTTGACACGGAGGGCGAATTAGCCGCGCTTAACGCAATTGTTTCGATCCCGACCGTAATACTCTTCGTGAACGGTAAACCGGTTGAAAAGCTTATCGGCGCAAGAGGCAAGGATGAATATGAGGATGTTATTGAAAAATACGTCTGAATAAATATGCAGAAATTGAATAAATATGAGTATAAATATGCGGCCATGCGGCCGCATATTTTGCATTTATGCCTAATAGCGCGGGCAGGGCATTTATGTTTATCGCACAGCTGCGCTGTACGTCGTAGGGGAGGCGATTCGCCGCCCGTGTTCCGTAACCCAATATGGAATACGGTGGGTGTTAGCCTCCCTTGTCAAAGGAAACGCTGTAGGGGCGGTCATCGGCCGCCCGTGTTCCGTAACCCAATATGGAATACGGCGGGTGTTAGCCTCCCTTGTCAAAGGGAGGTGGCATTTGCGACTGTAAGGAGCAAATGACGGAGGGATTCA
>CANQYQ010000135.1 GCA_947628155.1 uncultured Clostridia bacterium | reverse complement strand
GAGGCGAATGACGGACAGCCGATAGGCAAGGGCGATATTGTAAGATTTGACACCGACTCGTCGGGTGAGATCACAAATATTGTTGTTGACAGAGGCAGCGGAAAGTTCGGAGACTATTTCTACTCAGCTCTGGGCTATGTCTACTTCAAGGACGACGGTTACGCGTACTTCACAACACAGCGTCCCACGGCGTCTATGAGCTATGACGACATGACGCTTATACCGATAGATAAGTTTAACATAACCGTGTACAGCAAGAAGGAAAAGAAGGCGTACTCGGGCGTGCCGGAGGATATTATAGACTACACCACCGATCCGGAAAACTATTCGACGGTATATATTACAATGAACTACGAGAACGCGCAAACGTTAATATGTGTAACGGATTATTAATTCGCATACAGTTGAAACAAACGGCGTACCGCTTTTGGCGGTGCGCCGTTTTTGCGGTCAAAAATCGGAATTTGATTAAAAAAATTAGGTATTTTACCGTGATTTGGTAATGTTCAGCGGTGAAATATGTGTTATAATAATATCGTAAAAGCCGATATACGGCAATTTATTTTCATAAACAATCTCTCTTTTCTCGTTATCGGACCGGCGTTTAATGCCGGTCGGATAACACCGCAAGAAGGACCGAAGGAAATCGGTCTTTTTTGTATTTCATAAATTTCAGGCAATAACTGTTAATTTATTAATAGACTGCCGCCCGCAGAAATGATAAGATTAAGCTATAATATATAATAGGGGATGTATGGCTATGGAAAAAATATCGGTAAAAGTCAGTAGCGGCGGCTTTGTTAAGGAGTTCCGCAATAATGTGGATTTTTGCGTCGGTACGGGGCGCATGGGGCTGGCGCTGCACAGAGAATATTTTGAACAGCTAAAATTTGTGCAGGAAGAGATAGGATTTAAGTATATACGCGGTCACGGTTTATTCTGCGATGATATGGGTATATATCATGAATATGAGGATGAGGTCGGAAACGTAAGAGCGGAATATAACTTTACATATCTCGACCGCGTTTTCGACGGTTACCTGTCGCTTGGGATAAAGCCGTTTTTGGAGCTTGGGTTTATGCCCGAAAAAATGGCGTCGGGCGAACAGACGGTGTTTTACTGGAAGGGCAATGTAACGCCGCCGAAGGACTATGATAAATGGTGCGGTATGGTGAAGGCGCTCCTGACGCATTTAATCGAGCGTTACGGACGTGATGACGTTATATCATGGCCGGTCGAGGTATGGAACGAGCCGAACCTGCCGGGATTTTGGAAGGATGCGGATATGGCGGAATATTTTAATCTGTTTAAGCGCACGTTCTACGCGGTGAAGGAGGTGGACGAGCGCTTCAGAGTCGGGGGCCCGGCGGTGTGCGGCGGCTCGGATGAAATTTGGATAAAGGCGTTTTTGGATTTCTGTTCGGCGGAAAAAATACCGCTTGATTTCATTACGCGCCATCATTATACCTGTGAGATAGATCACGACGACGGTCATTACCGCTATCCGAGCCTGACAGAGCCGCAGCACGGGCGGGATAATCTCAGGACCACGCGCGATATCGCCGACAGCTTCGATGAATTTCACGGAATCGAGATACATATAACCGAGTTTAACACGAGCTGGGATCCGAGAAACGTAATTCATGACACGAACAAGAATGCCGCGTATATCGCGCATCAGCTTTCGTGGCTCGGCGACTTGAACGAATCGTATTCTTACTGGACATTCGGCGACGTGTTCGAGGAGCAGGGAATACCGTTTTCACAATTTTACGGCGGCTTCGGACTTGCCGCAGCGGGCTGCGTGCCAAAGCCCACGTTTTATACGTTTAAATTTTATAAGCAGCTAAAGGGCGGCAAATGCGTATTCCGCTCCGATGATATGGTAATAGTCGAAAAGGACGGCGGATACAGGGGTGTTATCTGGAACATGAACACAAAGCGTGAGGGCCGTGATAAAGCCTTTGAGATCACGCTGCCATGCGAAGGGGAATGCTCGCTCATCACGCATACGGTTGACGAGAAAAGCTGCAATCCGCTCAAAATCTGGCATGATATAGGCGAGCCGAAAACGCCGACGGCGCGGCAGCTAGATCTGCTTAAAGCCGCCGCTGTTCCCGCCGTTGCGTCGGACAGGGTAAAAAGCGGGGGCGGAACGGTTACCGTTAATATTCCGGTGTCGGAATACGGTGTTGTGTATTTTGAAGCAAATCCTGTTGGCGGAGAGAGCGACAGGGGTTACGACTATGATTGGATAAAAAATAATTAAAAGCGGGTGAGCTTATGGAATATTCAAAATTATGGCTTGATTATAAGCGCGGCGAATGCTCGGGCTTCGATAGGATATATTATAATTCCGACGACAGATGTGTTGTAAGCGCGGCGCGGGAATTACAGAGCGCGATTGGGGAAATGAGCGGTATTTATCCGGAGCTTGCGGAACGGCGGGAGCTCACGGACGAGAACGGGATCTGGCTTTTATGCGGGAAAAACGATGGTAAATATTACGACTTAAATATGCAGTCGTATAAAATCGAGGAAAAGGACGGCAGCATTATTGTTGCGTCATACGGCGCGGCGGGCGTGCTTTACGGCGCGTTCGCGCTGATACGAAAAATGCGGCTTGGGGAAACGGAGCTTACGGAGGAAAAAACGCCGTCCAATCCGCTTCGAATGCTCAATCATTGGGACAACCCGGACGGAAGCATAGAGCGCGGATATTCCGGAAACTCGTTTTTCTTCAAGGACGGAGAAATAATCATAAACGAGCGCACACGCGATTACGCGCGGCTGATTGCGTCGGTCGGAATAAACGCGGTTGTGATAAATAACGTAAACGTAAAGGACGAGGCGCTGTATTTTATAACGGACAGGTATTTCGGAAAAATCCGCGGGATCGCCGATATTTTCGCGGATTACGGAATACGGCTGTTTTTAAGCGCGAATTACGCGTCGCCGATCGATATAGGCCCTCTCGATACCGCCGACCCGTGCGACGAGAGAGTACGCGAATGGTGGCGGAATAAAGCGGCGGAGATTTACCGCGCGCTGCCGGATCTCGGCGGATTCCTGATAAAGGCGGATTCGGAGGGACGGCCCGGGCCGTTTACATACGGAAGGAGTCAGGACGCGGGCGCGAATATGCTTGCGGACGCGCTGGAGGAATTTGGCGGGATCGTTATATGGCGCTGCTTTGTGTACAACTGCCGTCAGGATTGGCGCGACAGAAAAACCGATCGCGCACAGGCGTGCTATGATAATTTTATAAACAGCGACGCTCATTTCGCGCCGAATGTAATTCTGCAAATTAAAAACGGACCGGTAGATTTTCAGGTTCGCGAGCCTGTTAATCCGCTTATCGGCGCGATGTCGTTCACGAATCAGATGATGGAGTTTCAGATCGCTCAGGAATATACGGGACAGCAGCGCGATTTGTGTTATCTGATACCGTATTTTAAGGAAATTTTGGACTTTAAAATGTGCCGTCACCCGGACTGCGATACGGTCGCGGATTATGTAAGCGGAAAAGCGTTCGGGAATAGGCTGTGCGGTGTATGCGCGGTCACGAATACGGGAAACGACTATAACTGGACAGGACACGATCTCGCGGCGGCGAATCTTTATGGATTCGGACGGCTCGCGTTCGATAATGATTTAAGCGCGGAGAAAATCGCGGGGGAATGGATAGAGCAGACATATGGCGGGAATACGCTTGTTATGGAAATTGTATCGGATATGCTCATGAGATCGCACGCGGTATATGAAAAATACACCGCGCCGCTGGGCGTGGGCTGGATGATAGAACCGGCCGACCACTACGGTCCGAACCCGGACGGCTTTGAGTACAGCCGCTGGGGAACGTACCATTACGCCGACCGTGAAGGCGTGGGCGTTGACAGAACAATCGCGGGTACAGGCTATGCGAACCAATACGCAAAGCCGCTTGCGCAAATGTACGGGAATGTGGATTCATGCCCGGATAATTTGTTATTATTCTTCCATCATCTGCCGTATTCGCATGTGCTCAAAAACGGAAAAACGATGATACAGCATATATACGATACCCATTTTGAGGGCGTGAAGGATGTGCGCGAATTTATACGGCTGTGGCGGAAGCTGGAAAGCGTGATAGACGACGGCGTGTACCGGCGTGTGAAGGAGCGGCTGCTTATGCAGCTTGACAACTCCGTGGAGTGGTGCGATATAATTAACTCGTATTTTTACAGAAAGTCCGGCGCAAAGGACGAAAAGGGAAGAAGGATATATTAAAACGAGGTGTAAAAATGTTTGATTTTAACGAAGCCAAATACATACCCAACGATATCGATTTATCGTATACGTCCATGTTTGAAAATGACGGGATAGAGAAAATCGTGCGCGGCAGCGTGATCGGCGGAGAGCGCAGCACGCTTTTTAACGATGGCTGGAAATTTTACAAGACCTCCGATGTGGCGGCGAATCATTCCGGCGCGGACGACAGCGCTTGGGAAAACGTGGCGCTGCCGCACGATTTTCAGATTATCCAAAAGGGTAATTTTTCTTCGCGGCAGGCTCTTTTAAAGGATTTGGCGGGCTGGTACGGGAAAACGTTTTATCTGCCGGAAAAATTAAGGGGCAAACGTATATCCGTGAGATTTGACGGAGTTTATCAGGATCCAAGGGTGTATATTAACGGCGCGGCTCTGCCGGAGGATGCGTACAGCGGCACACATTATTACGGCTATAAAACGTTCGAGGTCGATTTGTCCGATCATCTTAATTTCGGCGAAAACGCACCGAATTTTATCGCGGTATGCGCGAGAGATTTGCACAGCAGCTCGCGCTGGTATACCGGCGGCGGAATAAACCGTAACGTCTGGCTTACCGTAAGCGATAAGGTCCATATCGCCTTTAACGGTACGTATGTTTCGTATACTCTTAACGGCGATTATTCAAGCGCGGACGTTAAAATTATGACCGAGGTTCAAAACGAGACGACGGAAACGGCGGAGGTCATTGTAAAGCAGATGCTTTACAATGACGGGGAAAAGATAATGGCTTCAATTCCAGACACGCATGATTTTGCCGCGCCGGGAGAAATTAAAAAAATAACGCAAAATTTCACCGTTGATAATCTGAAAATATGGGGCATAAGCGATGATGAGAGCGGTAATTTATACAGCATACGTACCGAAATAATTTCGGGCGGGAAAACGGTTGACACGTATATTTCGGAATTTGGGTTCTGCGATATTCGGTGGGACGTGAATAAAGGCGTATTCTTAAACGGAGAGCATATAAAAATTCAGGGCGCGTGTATGCACGAGAATTTAGGCCCTTTGGGCTCGGCCTCAAACGCGGCGGCGATCGAGCGGCAAATCGTGATTTTAAAGAAAATGGGCGTAAACGCCATACGCACCGCGCACAATATTTGCGCGCCGGAGCTTATAGCGATATGCAATCGTCTCGGAATGCTTGTGTTCGAGGAGGCGTTCGACGCGTGGGACGACACAAAGGACGGAGAATACAGCATGGGGGCTCAGGGGATATTTCTTGACAGCTTCGAGGACGATATGCGGCTTATGATCCGCCGCGACAGGAACGCGCCGTGTGTGTTTATATGGAGCATAGGCAATGAGATCATTCAGACCGTATGGGGTGAAATGGACAGCGTTTGGCCGCAGATAGAGAAAATGCTTAAATGCATAATCGACGAGGATCCGGACGGCGGCAGGTTCATAACTCTTGCCCAGATGCAGTGGACGACGGAATTTTCGCGGGAGGTTTCGGCGAAAATCTGCGATTATCTTAAGGAGAATTTTAAGGACTGCGGCGTGATGGGGCAGAATTACCGCGAATATTATATGGAAATAACGCATGAGGAATACCCCGGCCGCAGAATGCTCGGCACGGAAAATTCCTCAGCGATGCGTTCGCGCGGCGTGTACCATGAGGGGAGCTACGTATATTCGCATGACGATTTGCAGCTGTCAAGCCTTGATAATGCCGGCCCGGCGTATTATATACCGGCCGATCATATGTATATGTTCGATAAAAACCGTGATTGGTACGGCGGTGAATTTATATGGTCGGGCTTCGATTATTTGGGCGAACCGACGCCGTACGACACAAAAAATTCCTATTTCGGAATTATAGACACGGCGGGACTGCCAAAGGACATTTATTATTTCTATAGGAGTGTATGGCGGACGGACGAGGACACGGTGCATATTCTGCCGTATTGGGACAAAAACGACGGCGACAGCGCGGACGTTATAGTGTATTCGAACGCGGATAAGGTGGATTTATACTACGTCCCATTTGAGGGCGGCGGATATGAGCCTGTGCATCTTACGGATACGGTCGATTGGAGGGACAGCTATGAGGAATTTTGGGGCGCGAACAACAAACCTGAATATAAGGAGCGGCTCAGGTTCGATTTTAATCTGACATATCATCCGGGAACGCTTTATGCCGTCGCGGAGTATTCCGACGGCCATAAGGCATACACGAAGCTCGCGTCACCGTCAGACGCGGCGAAAATCAATCTTCGCGCGGACAGGAGCGGTATAGCCGCGGACGGATGCGATATGACGTTTGTTGAAATAAACGCGCATGATGAAAACGGAAATCTTGTTTCGCTTGACAGCGACCGCGTTAAG
>CANQYQ010000134.1 GCA_947628155.1 uncultured Clostridia bacterium | reverse complement strand
CTTGTTAAAGGGGAGAGGGCCAACGAAGTTGGCGAGGGGATTCCGTAATTATGATAAATCGTTCAAATATGCGGTTTCTCTGTAAAAATGAATCCCTCCGTCATTTGCTCCCTACGGTCGCAAATGCCACCTCCCTTTGACAAGGGAGGCTAACGCCCGCCATATGCGATTTTGCAAATGCTCCGCTCTGCTTCTATGCGACGCAGCGCGGAGCATTTCTTTGCGATGGCATGTACGTCGCAAAGATCAGAGCGAAAAAAGTTTCTACTGGAACTTTTTTCGCCACACTGTTAATGAATTGCCGAAAAACGGCGGTTTTTCGGCGGAGGGGCGGCAGCCCCGACCTTAGATAAACATAAATTTATATTTACCCCAGCTTCTTCACCGCCGCTATCGCTATTGCGCATTCGGTGCGTTTTTTCTGCATTTCGCAACCCAATTCATACGGCTTATTTATATCGCCGTTAAAATTATACGCATTCGCGCTGCAGCCGCCGCTGCAATAGAATTTCGCGAAGCAGTTTTTGCACTTCTCCTTTGTGTACACATTCGAGTTTTCGAAATATTTTACGATATCCCTGTCCAATTCATCGCCGCCGTAAACGCTGCCCATTTTAAACTTCTCATTTCCGACGAACTGATGGCACGGATAGATATCGCCCTGCGGAGTTACCGCCAAATATTCATGCCCCGCGCCGCAGCCGGACAGCCGTTTTATCGCGCACGGGCCTTGATCCAAATCCACCATAAAATGAAAAAAATTAAACCCGTTTCCCTCACGGTAACGTTTTACATATTCCTCTGTAAGCTTATCGTACTCCTCAAAAATTTTTGGCAGATGCTCCGGTTTTAAGGCGTAATCCTCGCTGTCCGGCGCGACGACCGGCTCTACGCTCGTCTGCTTAAAACCGAGATCGGCGAGGTGAATAACGTCCTTGGCAAAATCGACGTTGTACGCCGTGAACGTGCCGCGCACATAATAATTATCCTGATCGCGGCTCTCGGCAAGCCTTTGGAATTTCGGCACGATCGTATCGTATGAGCCGCTGCCGTCAACGCGGTAACGCACACGGTCGTTCGTCTCCTTCGTGCCGTCGAGGCTTAGAACAACGTTCGACATATTTTCGTTTATGTATTTTTGCTTGTCCTCATCAAGCAATAATCCGTTCGTCGTGATGGTAAACCGGAAATTCTTGTCATGAAGCTTACCCTGCTCCTTGGCGTATTCGGTAATTTCCTTCACCACGTCAAAATTCATCAGCGGTTCGCCGCCGAAATAGTCTATTTCGATATTGCGCCTCGCGCCGCTGCTTTTTATCACAAAATCAATTGCTTTTCTGCCCGTTTCGGCGGACATCAAACAGCGCCCGCCCTTATATTCGCCGGTATCGCCGAAGCAATATTTGCATCGCAGATTGCAGTCGTGAGCGATGTGCAGACACAGCGCCTTAACGACCGATTGCTTGTTCCATTGCTTGGCTATATCCGCGTAGCAGTCGTCGGTCAAAAGCTGTCCCGCGCCCGCAAGCTCGCATATGTCCGAATACGCGTCCTTAATATCCCGCTCGTCGTATTTGTCTCCCATCGCGTCAACGATAAATTCCGGGCACACCGCCTCGGGTGTGAACGGCTCGAGACAGTAATCGAGCATATCGTATACCACGTCGTCCACGACGTGAACCGCGCCGGAATATACGTCGAGCACGATATTCATTCCGAGCGCCTTATATTTATGTATCATATTTTTACCTTCCTAAAAACAAGGAGCAGATTATATCTGCTCCTATAAATTTTTACGCCTGCTCGCACTTCTGATTCGCGACCGTGCATGACGTTTTGCACGCCGATTGGCATGATGTCTGGCACTCGCCGCAGCCGCGCTTCGCGACGTCCTTCAAATTAGCCTTATTTAATGTCTGAATATGTTTCATTGTAATTCCCTCCGGATTGTAATTTTAGTCGGACATACCGATTTTGCGCGGTATCGCCCTTATCTTTATTATTGTACCATATCTTTCATAAAAAGGCAAATACTTTTTTCGCGTTTTATAAAATATTTTCGAAAAAATCAGAAGCGGAAATCGCGCTGTCCGCCGTCGATATCGGCGATATGCTCCCTCGCGATGCGGCGCACCTTTTCGTTAGGTATCGTTTCAAGCTCGCGCTCAATTAATTTTTTGCCTATCTCTTTCGTCTCGGGCGACGCGTAGTCGTCGAGATACTCGTTTAGCGTCATAAGCGCATTGGGATGGCAGCAGTTCTGTATAGAACCGTTTTTCGCGAGCGACATAAACCTGTCTCCCGTGCGCCCCTCGCGGTAGCACGCGGTACAGAACGACGGCACGTAGCCTAATTCCATAAGCCATCTTAAAACCTCGTCCAATGTACGCGTATCGCTTCTGTCAAACTGCGCCGTGTTTTCCTCCGGCGACTCCGGCTTAACGTACCCGCCCACCGATGTTGACGACGCGCCGCTTATCTGCGAAATTCCCAGCTCCAGCGCGCGTTCGCGGTTCTTCGCGCTCTCGCGCGTCGACACGATCATACCCGTATACGGCACGGCTATGCGGATCACCGCGATAAGCTTGTGCCATATTTCGTCCGGCACGGCGTTTGAGAAATCGTTTACGTCGATATCGTCCGCCGGGCATATACGCGGTACGCTTATCGTGTGCGGGCCTACGCCGAACACCGCCTCAAGATGCTCCGCATGCATCAAAAGGCCGACAAGCTCATACGGATACGTGTTCAGTCCGAACAGCACGCCCAGGCCCACGTCGTCAATTCCGCCCTGCATCGCGCGGTCCATCGCCTCGGTATGATAGCAGTAATCATGCTTGGGGCCGGTCGGATGGAGCTTTTCATAATTTTCGCGGTTGTACGTTTCCTGGAACAGTATATACGTACCGATCCCCGCGTCCTTTAGCTTTTTGTAATTCTCGACAGTAGTCGCGGCAATATTGACATTTACGCGGCGGATCGCGCCGTTTTTATGCTTTATGGAATAAATGGTCTTAATGCATTCGAGGATATATTCGAGCGGGTTGTTGACCGGATCCTCGCCCGCCTCGAGCGCGAGACGCTTGTGACCCATATCCTGCAGCGCGATCGTTTCCGCCTTTACCTCCTCCTGCGTGAGCTTCTTGCGGCATATAGTCTTGTTCTTAGCGTGATATGGGCAGTATACGCAGCCGTTTACGCAGTAGTTTGAAAGATAAAGCGGCGCGAACATGACTATGCGGTTGCCGTATATCTTCTGCTTGATTTCCCTCGCGAGCGAATACATTTCCTCCGTAAGCTCCTTATCCTCGCACGCTAAGAGCACCGCCGCCTCGCGGTGTGTAATGCCCTTGCATTCGCGCGCTTTTTCGATAATCGAGCGCACCAGCTCCTTATTGTCCTTGTTTTCCTCGGCGTATTTTAATGACGCCTTTACCTCGCCGTCGTTAATAAAATCGTCGGCATGCATTGATTTGGGATCGTACATAATTTTATTCTTCCTTTCATTGACATAATTCACAATGTGTTGTAAAATTATACTGAAAACCGGGAAAAAGCGGAGGGATAAAAATGGAAACAAGAATTGCTCTCATAGGAATAATCGTCGAGGACCTGTCCATAACGGACAAAATCAACGACATACTGCACGAATACGCCGCGTACATCGTCGGACGCATGGGAATACCCTACAAGAATAAGGGCGTCGCCATAATAAGCGTCGTTATAGACGCGCCCGAAACCGTGATAAGCTCCGTATCGGGAAAGCTCGGCATGGTAAAGGGCGTAAACGCAAAGGTGCAGTATACAAAAAAATAACCCATGTGACACGCGCAAAACGCGCGGCGCGTACAAGGGCAGAATTTTCCATAATTTCCGCCTTTTCGCTCGGGTATTTTACCCTCGCGGTCAGTACGTTTTATATAATATATCATAAACGAGTTAAAAGGTCAATAGTAATTTAAACAGTTTCCGCTGTCAAAATTTAAACGGTTTTCACCGTAAAACCGCGCGGAATTACCGGAATCGGGAATGTCATAGCTTCGCGATCGCCGCCGTATCGGAAGCGATAAGGTTTACCGCGCCCTTGTCGATAGATATTTCTACGTGCTTATCATTACCGCCGAACTCACCGTCAAGCGTCCATTTTATATCGTCCTCCGTATCAAAAACCACATGCTTGACCTTTTCAAGCAAAAATCCGCCGCTGTGAGTTTCGCCGCGGAACAACCCGGAAAGAACGTTCTGGAAATCGCTTATCTTCAACGGCGCTTTTATCAGCAGCAGCTCGAACAGTCCGTCCGCGAGATCCGCTTTGAACATATTTCCGCCGTTAATTCCGGCTACCGAGTTGGTGTTCATAACCATGCCGAGTACAAATTCGCCCGCGATCCTTTTGCCGTCGTATTCGACCTTCATCGCATGCGAGGTAAGATTCGGGAGCCGCGATATCCCCTCGAATATGTAGGCCAGGTGACCAAACATATTCTTTGTCTCCTGCGGCGTCTCATAGGAAACGTCCGTGAACGCGCCGAAGCCGGCCACATAATTAAAGCGTTTGTGATTAAATATGCCTATATCGCATTTGAACGGTTTTCCGTTCATGATAAGCCGCGCCGCGTCGGACATATTTTTCGGAATACCGAGACTTACCGCAAAATCGTTCGTGCTGCCGGACGGGATATAACCGAGAACTATATCGTCCTTTTCCGGCAAAAGCATAAGTCCCTCTACCGCCTCGCTCAGCGTGCCGTCGCCGCCGGATACGGCTATAAGCCTGTATTGTGAGCCGCGGTTTTTTACGGTTTCAAACGCGTCCATGGGCGCTTGCGTCGGATGCGCCGTAACCTCATAGCCGCCTTTTGTGAAAATATCTATTATTTCGACAAGCTCATTGGCGATTTGCGCCTTGCCCGCGTGGGGATTGTATATAAACAGCATTTTTTCAGGCATAATTTCCACCTCTTATCTGACAATTATAACCTATTTATCCGGATCCGTCAAGTTTTTTCTTGATATATCCGGGAGATTTATGTATAATGATATAGGATATTATGTAAAGGATGATGATACTATGCGCATTTTGGGAATAGACTATGGCGACGCGCGCGTCGGCATTGCTGTTACCGACCCCTTGGGAATTACCGCGCAGGGGGTAAGGACGATAAATAATACGGGCAAGAAAAAGCTCCTCGCAGAGCTTTCGGAAATAATCGGCGAATATAAACCGGAGAAAATCGTTATCGGTATGCCGAAAAATATGGACGGCACACTGGGTTTCCGCGCCGAGGCGACGTATAAATTCGCCGATTTATTAAAGACCGTATATGACGGGGAAGTCGTATTCTACGACGAACGTTTGTCTACCATGAGCGCGGCGCGTTTTTTAAACGAAACAAATACGCGGGGGCAGAAGCGCAAAAAGGTACTCGATACCGTTTCGGCGTGTATAATTTTAGAGGGTTATATGAAAACGGGAGGGCGCTGATGTTCCTCCCGTCTTTATTTCTTATTCTTCCTTTTTGCCGCGTTTCATAAGCGACATTACCGCTTCGGCGGGATTTTTCCCCTCGAATACGATTGCGTACGCCTCTTCCGTGATCGGCATTTCCACACCGCGTTTACGGCTTAATTCGTATGCGGCGTGAACGGTGTTCACACCCTCGACGACCAGATGCACCTCGTCAAGAGTTTGCTGTAAGCTTTTGCCCTTGCCGAGCAGTATACCCGCGCGGCGGTTGCGGGAGTGCATACTTGTACATGTCACGATCAAATCGCCCAGGCCCGACAAGCCCATAAATGTCTCCTGCTTCGCGCCCATAGCGCATCCCAGCCGCGCTATCTCCGCTAAGCCGCGCGTCATGAGCGCCGCCTTTGTGTTATCGCCGTAGCCTAAGCCGTCGGATATTCCGGCGCACAGCGCGATTATATTTTTCAGCGCGCCGCCCAGCTCCACGCCGATTATATCGGTTGATGTATAGGCGCGGAACGTATCGCTCATAACAATATCCTGGATTTTTTCTGCCGTTTCGCGCGATGACGCGGCAACAACATTCGTTGAAGGAAGTCCGCGCGATACCTCCTCCGCGTGTGACGGGCCGCTCATTACGGCTATGTCCGCCAGGGGGATTTCCTCCGCGTAGACCTGCGATAATCTCAGTAACGAACCATCCTCAAGACCCTTTGATATGTTCATCACGATTTGCCCCTTAGCGATATACGGCGCGATCGTTTTCGCGGTCGTCCGCGCCGCGGGCGACGGCGGAGCGGCGATTACCAGATCCGCGTTCACGACGCATTTTTGCGCGTCGTGAGAGCATGTTATGTTGTCCGGCAAAGGCACGCCGGGCAGAAATTCCTTGTTTTCACGGTCGCGGTTAAGTCTGTCCGTTTCGTCCTGGACCCACGACCACAGCCATATGTCATAACCCTTTTTCGCGAGCATTACCGCGACGGCCGTGCCCCAGCCGCCCGAGCCGATTACAGCAATTTTCATTTTGATTCTCCTTTTTATAAAGTGAAGTTTGGTTTATCGATTTCGCAAACGGCAACGCTCTGCCAGCGCCCCTTGTCAAAGGGGAGAGGGCCAACGAAGTTGGCGAGGGGATTCCGCAATTATAACAAGTCGTTCAAATATGCGATTTTCTGTACCGTTGAATCCCTCCGTCATTTGCTCCTTGCAGTCGCAAATGCCACCTCCCTTTGACAAGGGAGGTGGCATTTGCGACTGCAAGGAGCAAATGACG
>CANQYQ010000133.1 GCA_947628155.1 uncultured Clostridia bacterium | reverse complement strand
CCAGTCGCGCTGCGCGCGCCAGCCCCCTTTGACAAGGGGGCCTTAGCAGAGCGCTGCCATACGCAACTGCGCGGTAAACATAAATTTACACATATCCAATGCTGTTTTTTACATAACCCCTTCGGGGTAAACATAAGGAGGAAACAGCATGACCAACAAAGTTGAAATATGCGGAGTAAACACATCGAAGCTCCCGGTACTTTCCAGACAGGAAAAGGACGAACTGTTCAAACGGATAAAGGCGGGCGATAATGATGCCCGTGAAAAATTTATTAACGGAAATTTAAGGCTTGTATTAAGCGTTATACAAAGATTTAACAACAGAGGCGAAAACGCGGACGATCTTTTCCAAGTCGGCTGTATCGGGCTTATAAAGGCAATAGATAATTTCGATTTATCACAGAACGTACAGTTTTCGACATATGCCGTACCGATGATAATTGGCGAAATACGCCGATATCTTCGCGACAACAGCTCCATACGGGTGAGCCGCTCATTAAAGGACATCGCCTATAAGGCGTTAAAGGTCAAGGAAAAGCTTACGAGCAAGAACTCAAAAGAGCCGACGATATCGGAAATAGCCAAAGAACTGGATCTGCCCAAGGAGGATGTTGTATTCGCGCTCGACGCCATAGCCGACCCGATTTCATTATTTGAGCCCGTCTACCATGACGGCGGCGAAGCGATATTCGTAATGGATCAGGTCAAAGACACAAAAAACGTTGACGAGAACTGGCTTGAAAACATCGCCCTAAACGAAGCGATGAAGCACCTTGACGACAGGGAAAAGCATATTTTGAACCTGCGTTTCTTTAACGGGAAAACGCAAATGGAGGTCGCCGACGAGATAGGCATATCGCAGGCGCAGGTATCGAGACTTGAAAAGAGCGCGCTAAAGCAGCTGCGCAAGTATGTATAGCCGCCTTTTAAAGCGATCCCATCCCGGCAAAGCCGCTTGCTTTTTAAGATAAGGGGGATCCGCGGCGATCCCCCTTTTACACGCGTTATTACTTTTTTATTACAGAATGCTGACTTTTTATGAAATTGCTTGTTTATTTTTAAAATTCATGGTATAATTACATGATAAATAAATTTCAAGAACAGGAGATACCGCCGCATGAGCATAAGTGAAAAGACAATAAAATCGGCCTGCTCCCCTACCGTTTACAAACGCGGCGCCGAATACTTCCGCGAGGGACGGGTACACATAAAAACCCGTTCGGACGACAATGTCAAGGCGGCGGTCGATGACGACAGAATATTTACTGTCGAGGCAAGCTTTGACGATTCAAAAGTAACGCGGTGCTTCTGCACATGTCCGTATTATCAGACTATGCATTCACCGTGCAAGCACGTCATAGCGGCACTGCTACAGTATCGAACCGAAATATCCGACGGCGGCGGTTATGCCGACCAAAACGATAAACTCGCGCTCTCGCTTTGCGGCCGGTTTGCCCGGCGCGAAAGCGCGGCGGATTTTTTCCGGCTTCGGTTTACGCTCTATATAAAGCGTTCCAATCCCGTATCATTTGCCATGTCGGTAAAAATTGACGGTATGGAAGGCGATATAGACGGCATCGACAATTTCCTCGAAAGCTATATGCGCGGACGTGAATTTCGCTTTGATAAGAACCATGCCTATGTTCCCGGCGCCGTCCGTTTCCCGAAGGCGCAGGAGGAAATATTAAAGGTCCTCGCGGGCGCGTATTCGGACAGAAGCGCGGATCTGCCTATGTACGCGAAGGCGATATATCAGACGACCTTCTCCGGCGCCGCGCTGTCAAGAATGCTGCCGCATTTGAAGGATTCCGGCGTGATCATTATGCTTGACGGCGCAAAAATACATGATGTACTCTTTGCCGACGACAATCCCGATATTCTTATAGATATATCCGCAACCGACGACGATATCACGCTTTCCATAGGCGACAGGGGACTTCCCCTCACCGAGAACGGCGAATGGTTCCTCTATGAAAATACGATATATCATACCGACGCGGACTGGCGCGCGTATTTCATGCCGATATATACAGCCGCCGCGGAGGAAAACCGCATGCAGATAGTTTTCCGCGGCACAAACAGGATGCTGTTCGTCAAGCATATTCTGCCCGCGCTGAAAAACCGTCCCTCCGTAATTATACAGGGACTCGACGAGCTGATCATAAACGACGCGCCGATATTCGACATATACCTCGACGCAGTCGAAGAGACTGTCTCCGCCGTTATTATCGCGCGTTACGGGTCGATTCCCGTCACACTCGGAGAAGACGGCGATGATAACGATAAAATTATTCTGCGCGACTATGACGCGGAGGCGGCGATACTGCACGAATTTTCCGGGTTTGAGCGCACCGGAAAAAGCTATACGCTTACCGGCGAGGACGAAATATACGAGTTTGCGACCGACGGAGTGCGGCGCTTATCCCGCTCCGCCGTCATACATCCGTCTAAAAGCTTTTCCGGACTCTTTGACACAGCCTCGGTCGAATTTAATCTCGCGGTCGATTACAACGAAAAAATAGATTTGCTTGAAGCGGGCTTTAAAAGCAATCTGCCCGCCGAAGAGCTCCATAAAATACTTGCCGCGATACAGCTTAAAAAGAGATTCTACCGTCTCCCCAACGGACGTTTTCTCGACTTTGAGCATGACGAACGCGCCGATACGATACGGCTTCTGAACCGCCTGGATTTCTCCGATACGGATATCGACGCCGGTGTTAAAACCGTAAATAAATATTACGCAATGTACCTTGACTCCGCGCGCAAGGTCGAAAAGAAGCGCGGCTTCACCGCGCTGATTGACAATATGCGTTCACTGCGCGCCAATATTCCGCGGCCGCTTAACAACGTTCTGCGCGATTATCAGAAAACCGGGATCATCTGGTTCAAGCAGCTTTCCTCTATGGGTTTCGGCGGAATTTTAGCCGACGACATGGGTTTGGGAAAGACACTTCAGGCTCTGGCGTACATTTACGGCGAGGACGTCAAAACGCCGACGCTTATAGTCACGCCGAGCGCGCTGATGTATAACTGGCAAAATGAACTCGCTCGTTTTATCCCCGACGCCGACGCGCTCATTATCGACGGGCCTAAGGATATGCGCGCGCGGCTAATAAAAACGATAAACGATTACGATTTTGTAATAACCTCGTATCCGCTTTTGCGCCGCGACGGAGCATTATATAAGGATCTCGAATTTGAATATTTCTTCATCGACGAGGCGCAGCATATAAAAAATCCACGCACAATGAACGCGCGCGCTGTAAAGCGTGTAAACGCGCTGCACCGCTTCGCGCTTACCGGTACGCCGATCGAAAATTCGCTCAGCGAGCTGTGGTCGGTGTTCGATTTTATAATGCCGGGTTATCTGTACAGTCTGCGCGAATTTCGCGAACGGTACGAATACCCGATCATGCACGGCGCCGATTCATCACTGGCGCTTGAGCTGCGCACAAAAATCAAGCCGTTTATCATGCGGCGAATGAAAAATGAGGTGTTAAATGAGCTTCCCGAGCGCATCGAGGAAACTATTTACGCCGATATGACCGAACCGCAGCGAAATATGTATTCGGCGTTTCTCGCCACGGCGCGTGACGAGACGGCGGAATATCTTGCCGAGGGCGGCAGTCGAATGAAGATACTGACGCTCCTTATGCGGCTCAGGCAGATATGCTGTCATCCGTCATTATTCGACGGCGGATACCGGCGTGACAGCGGTAAGCTTAATCTGCTAATGGAGCTTGTTGAGGGCGCGATCGCCGGTGGACACCGCGTACTTGTCTTTTCACAGTTCACGTCAATGCTTGCCATTATATCGGACGAGCTTGAAAAGCGCGGCATCAGCCGTTTCTACCTTGACGGCAAAACGCCGCCCAGGGAACGCGCGGATATGACCGAGCGCTTTAACGGCGGCGAAAACGATGTATTCCTTATTTCACTCAAGGCCGGCGGCACGGGTTTAAACCTCACGGGCGCGGACACGGTGATCCACTACGACCCTTGGTGGAATCCGGCAGTGACCGACCAAGCGTCAGACCGCGTATACCGGCTCGGTCAGACACGCGCGGTGCAGATCATAAAGCTCGCCTCGCGCGGCACGATCGAAGAAAAAATCCTAAAGCTTCAGGAAAAGAAACGTTCCCTCGCGGACGATATAATAAAAACAAACGCCGCTTCGCTCTCGTCGCTTTCCGACGAGGAGATCATGGCGCTGTTCAGATAGGTGGTAAAGGATGAAATTCAAAGAGCTTATTGCGTATGATGAGGATGAAAAACAGGAATGGCACATTTCCGACCGCACATTCAAAATCCTCATTTTCGCCGCGTGGATCTTAATATTAAATCTGCTCGCGGTAATTTATATAAATAACAGCGATTATATCTATTTCTGGGATAACGCGACATATTGGGATATTTCGCGGCGCATCGCTCACGGCGCGCTTATGCCGGAATTTTTTAAAAACGTATATCATTCGATCTCGGTAAATGATTACAACTGCACGGCCGGACTGCTTTCCGCGCTGTTTATAAAGCTCTTCGGCGATTCGCGGCTTGTTTATGTGCTTACGCTTGTGGACCTGTACCTCGTTCCGTCGATGATAATTATTTATTTCCTGGCGAAAAAGTTAGGGAAAGCGCCTATTCTTACAATGAGTCTTACCATGCTTCTTTGCCCGGCTATAACATTTATGGCTCTTATAGGCTTTGCGGACGTAGGCGGACTGCCGTTTGCGCTGCTGTGCTTTTACTTATATTTCAACAGCGATAAAAATGAGTGCGGCGTCTCGGTATGGAAATGCGTCATGATCGGTCTTTTACTTGTACTTCTGATGTTCTGGCGGCGCTGGTACGCGTTCTTCGCGGTATCATTCGTTACCGCAATGATTGCCGATTCCATTATAAACCGACGCAAAATATATCCGGCGCTTATCAGCGCGGCGGTTGCCGCGTTAATACTTTCGCTGTATTTTCGTGATTTCGTAATGAATATACTGCTCCGCGATTACGGTAATTTATATTCAGGCTATAAAATGTCGGTATCGACCGACTTGAAGCTGATAACGCGGTATTTCGGCGCGCTGTATATCCTCGCGCTTGCAGCCGCGACCGTTTACGGGGCGGTAAAAAAGCAGGATCTTCGCCCTGTCATGCTATGGGTTCAGATAATCGTATGCGCGGTAATGTTCATGTGCGTACAAACGCACGGACAGCAGCACCTGCTGCTCTATATTCCGTCGTTCATTATGCTGACAATTTACGCGATACGCTTTATAGACCGTGAATGGATGCTTGCCGCGGCAGGCGCAATGGCCTTGGTAAATACGATAAACGTATTTATTCCGTACACTCAGCCGCAAAGCATACAGGAAATAAAAATCTACGCGCCCGTACCTTCGTTTTCGCTGCTGCCCCGGCATATGGATAATACGCAGGACATTCTCGCGCTTCGCCAGCGGCTCGACACGATTATCCCCGAGGGTCAAAGCGTGGGTATATTATCGTCATCCTTTAAGCTCAATGAGGATATTTTAAGAAACGTATACGCGTCGTTCGGCATGGAGGACACGCGCGGTAATTATTTCGTGTCGCTCCCTCAGGTAGATATGCGCGATACGGATCTATCGCCCTACGGCAGTGTGGATTATGTTATTACAGCGAATCCGCTGCAGCTGCATCTTGACGAAAATTCGCAGCGGATTTTGCGGGAAGCGCTCGTCAGCTTCAATAATTGGACCGACATCGCCACCGCGTACGAGGAGCTGTATGAATTTAACATGTATGTTGACGATATAGAATTAAAGCTCTACCGCCGTGTCCGCGATGTCTCGGAACGCGATTACAGAGAATTTATGAACCGATATAACGCTGCAATGCAGCAATGACAAAAAAGGCGGCCGGGTCAATTTGCCGTCGGTCAAAAAAAGCGGGGTGACCCGCTTTTTTTATACAGTCTCAGTACCCGTTCCCGGCGCTATGACTCCGGTTCGGAACAGATTATCATCAAATATATTGACACCGTATTCATCAATGCATTTACGCTTGATATCGGTATATTTTTCCCAACGCTCGGTCGAGCGCGTATCAAGCTCCTCTTTTCCCGACCACCAGTTATAGCCGTCAACGTAATTTTCATACGCCTCATCCCAGCTTGAAAAATTCTCACGCACAAGCGCCGCCGCGGGCTCCGCGAACGTCATGGCCTCATCATAGCTGAGGTACCCGGCGCAGTAACCCCACTGTATAAGGTTCGCGGCACGGAACAGATCCCAGCACATAATGCCTCTGCCGCCCCACTTTGAGCGAATCGACTTTGTATAATCGCTGCCCCATAGCGCCGCGTCAAACTTGAACATTTCGTTATCTCCGCTTTTTGTCAGATCGCGTATTTTTGCTTCCAGCTCACTTCTGTTCGTAACGCCCATTCCTTCAAGACTATGCCTTGAATAATCTATTCCCGCGCCGTTCGCTCTGCTATACCCGGGGAACACAGTCGGATTTCCGTGATTTATCTCGGTCAGTACCGCGCCCATCGGCAGCACCCAGTCCTCCAAATTGGAATTGTCATAACGGGACTTGTCCTCGGTTACTCTGACCTCCCTCGCGTCGGATATCCATTCGACTCTCTGACCTAAAAACTCGGAAATATACCGCGCCGGAATAAGCGTGCGGATGTCCTTGATATACGGAGCGACGTCCATTTCGACCGGCTCACCGTTAACATACGCTGTCGCTTCGTCTATATGCATAACCACCGTCGTGCCGGCCCGGGATACCGTGACGCTGCGGTCGTCGTTATTCCATACAACCTCCGCT
>CANQYQ010000132.1 GCA_947628155.1 uncultured Clostridia bacterium | reverse complement strand
GGGGGGGGGGACGGCGCCCTCGACGTCCCGTATCCCGTGACGTAATATGGTATACGGCGGGTGTTAGCCTTCCCCTTGAGGGGAAGCCTTGCGGGCGGCGAATCGCCGCCCCTACGATGTACGCCGTAAACACCCCAATAAACAAAAATTCACCTCACCGACGGCAGCCGTACGATAAATTCCGTATACTTATCCGGCTCAGACTGCGCCTCAATCGTACCCTTAAACGATTCGGCAATCGCCTTCGCAATCGCCAGACCAAGTCCGAACCCGGATGTCTCGGTATATGTCCGGGACTTATCCGAGCGGTAAAATCTATCGAATATATGAGGCAAGTCCTCATCCGAAATCCCCGCCCCGGTATTTCTGATCGTCAGATATGCCTCCGACGTTTTTTTTTGCAGACGCACGTCTATTTTTCCGCCGGCGTCCGTGTATTTCACCGCGTTATCGAGAAGGATGATTACAAGCTGCTTTAATTTTTCCGCGTCGGCGGCGACGTTGACACCCTCTGCTATATCGGAGCTCAGGACAACATCCTTTTCATACACCCGCGCTTCCATTACAAGCAGCGAGTTTTTCAAAATATCCGTCCACGACACACTCGAAAAAATCTTATTGCCGGCGTCGTAATCTGACCGCGCGAGATACAGCAGGTCGGTCGTGAGCTTGCTCATACGCCGCGCCTCCTCCTTGATATACATCATCCATTTCCTCTCTTCGTCGGACACGTCGTCGAGAGAAAGCAGCACGTCTATATTCGTATTAATTGCCGATAGGGGTGTTTTGAGCTCGTGCGACGCATCCGCGACAAACTGCTTCTGTTTATTATACGCCTCCTCGATCGGACGTATTGACCGGTTCGCGAAAAAGATGCTTATAAATACCGTTACGATCACCGCCGCGAGCGCAATTAAGAGCAGACACAGCGCAAGCATCTGCAGCATATATATGCCGGAGCTTACCTCGGTAAAAGCTATAATGTATCCGCCGTCAAATTCCTTCAGCAAATACCGCCAATTCGATACGCTGCCGTCATCGTCTGTCTCATGTATGCGGCCGCCGCTTTTGCCGGATCGGATGATCTGAGCCGCGCGGTCATTGTAAAAGTCCTCCGCCATGTAAAACGCCATGCTGATTTCGGATACGTTCCCGTCCGTGTCCGTGATAATGGAAAAGGTGGGTGAAAATGACTGGTTCTTGCCGAAATCCTCGCGCTCGTCATGCTTATACGGCGCGTTGTGCGCCTCTTTATTTCCGGGGTGCATTTCCCCATCCGGCGGAACGTCCGCTTCGGGCGGAACGTCCGCTTCAGGCGGAGCATCAGCGCCCGGCGGGACGTCCGCTTCGGGCGGAACATCCGCTTCGGGCGGAGCGTTTATGCCGAGACGGCGCTCGGCAATTTTTATTTCATTTTCAAGCTTGCGTTCGGTCGAGCTTCGCATACCTTGATATATCATGAGATAATTTATTCCGAAGCATGCGATGATCAACGCCGCGATAGTTACGCAGTTGACCGCCAAAAAATTATTTCTCAGCTTTTTGAACATTATTTACTCCTTTAATTTAAGCGAATATCCGACGCCGCGCACCGTCGCGATCACGACGTTTTGACTGACGGAGGAAAGTTTATTTCGCAGAAAGTGTATATACACTTCCACATGATTTGCCTCAGCCTCGGAATCAAATCCCCAAAGCTTTTCTATGATCTGCTCCTTTGAGAGCACGGCATTTTTATTAAGCATCAGATATTCCATAAGCTGCGCTTCCTTATGCGTAAGCTCAAGCGCGCCGTTTTTATGCTTTAATAGCAGACTCGCGGTATCAAGTGAAATATCGCCGAAGGACATATCGTCAGCGGCGACAATAGCGCCCCTTCTGCGTCCAAGCGCACGTATTCGGGCGAGAAGCTCGGAGGTATCAAACGGCTTGGCAAGATAATCGTCCGCGCCGCTGTCAAGACCGGAGACCTTGTCGGCGATATCGCTTTTCGCCGTAAGAAGCAGTACGGGCACATCTATGCCATTCGCGCGGATTTGGCGTAAAATTTCTATCCCATTCATTTTCGGCAACATCCAGTCAAGCACTACCACATCATAAATACCGCTTAAAATGAAATCCAGGCCGTCCTCACCGTCGTAAACCACATCGGCGATATAATTGTTTTTTTTCAAAATTTGACCGAGCGCTTCCGCTAAACGGCGCTCGTCCTCGACTACGAGTACACGCATTCGACTCACTCCCTGTAATAGTTCTGTAACATTAGCATAACACAATTTTCTTAAATCTGTCTTAAAATTATAAAATCAACCAACTTTTTTCCTTAAAATGCTTGCATTGTGTATTGGGTTGTGCTATAATACAATATGTAGATAAGATCAATCAAATTACCTACCCTTTTATCCTATACACAGCGTAACAGAGTGTGCGGACATCCGCAGTCCGTGCCCTTCTCCCGCTTTTATCCGCAGCCCTTATCGCGAGGGCTGTTTTTTTGCTGAAAATACGCCGTACATTTCGTACGGCGTATTTTATACGGGAGATTTATTCGCCGAACTTTTTTATTTCGCCGAAAATCTGCACCCAGCCTTCCTTGAACTCCTTTGATGGCCTATCCTGCCATACGTATATTGCGTCACTGCTTGAATTTACCATTATAGTGCCCTCTTTGGGGCGCTCGCCCAATTTGGGCGTGTACGCCTCGATCGGCATGATCAGCTCCACATAATGCGCCTGCTTGTCGTGGATTTTCGTGTCGCGGGCGCCGGTAACGGAGGAGTTGTACTTGCTGTCCTTCATAACGGCAAACCCGTCCGGGAAGTAGTAAAATTTCCCGTTATCGCGCACAATAGACGGGGAAAAATCCATATACTGCCGCCCGGGCGCGTCGAGCGAATCAGCGAAATAATCCATCCAATCCCAATAGGTAAGCTCATAGCTCCCGGAGCTGCTCTCCACGATAAGCGGTTCGCGCCGGTCGTTGGGCAGGATATCTATATCGAATTTTGTGGATATTGTCTGCCACGGCGGCGCGCCGTATTTTATAGTGAGTGTTTTATGCGCCGGCGTTGACATATCAAGCGTGCCGATTTCTATTTTATATTCGTCGGGACTTAAAACGCTTTCACCGCCGCCGGCGTAGGACGCGGTCACGGTGATATCGGAAAACAGCGCGCTGGTGTCGTCGTCGTCCGTAAATACGGTTTTTTCGCGGTTATTTTTATCAAGCGGCGCGCCGGCAAAATATATGCCCGGCCCGTAGGCGTTTATACCCGTTACAATGCTCGATTCCGGCTTAGCGTATTTGTGTTCGGTCCGCGCGGGCTTGTCCGGGAATTTCATGCTTACGTCTAAGACCTGCGGGTGAGAGCGGCATAGCAGCTTAAGCGAATGCGCATAGAACTTGATGTAATAATTCTGCGCAAACTCGGAACCGCCCGCTTCATTGTCAAGAGCGCTTACAAGCTTACTGGAATTACCCTCATCAATAAGGTTATACCAGAACGTACTTTCCTCATCCGAGCTCATTTTGTCCTCTAAAACAGACAGCAGCTTTTCCGAATACTCGCGGCATTCACGCGCGTCGGCATTGCTGATGCTTGCGATAATTGACGGCACAAAAGCAAGGCCTGCCGCGCATAAAACGGCAAGCAAAAGTATCGCCGTCAGCGCGGCGACGATTATTTTTTTTGCTTTCATGGCTTAACCCCCTAAATCGCATATTCTGTAATACAGCGTCTCGATGACGCTGAAATTTGTGATTTTGAAAACGCCATGAATTATTATACCATGAATTTTAAATTTATCTATAATAAATTTGAAACTGTAAAGAATTTGTAAATTTCACTTTATATTATTGTTCATCATTCCATAAACGGATATTATCATGAATAAAAATGTAAATACGGCGGAAAATAGACACATACAAAATCAATGGAGTGGTAAAAATGAATCAGCATATAGGTAAACAGACAGTGCAGTTTGGACTGCAGCCGGTCATTGCCGCGGCCGCGGCGATCGCCGGGAAAAAGGAAGGCGAAGGTCCGCTGTCGCGCTATTTCGACAAGGTCCTGGACGACGACAAATGGGGCGAGGAAACATGGGATAAGGCGGAGAGCAAGCTTTTAAAGGAAACGACGCGCACCGCGATAGACAAGGCGGGACTTGCGGTCTCAAACGTTGATTATGTGCTCGCGGGCGATCTTTTAAATCAATGCGTCGGCGCGCATTACGGTATGCGCGAGATCGATATACCGTTTTTCGGTCTGTACGGCGCATGCTCGACAATGGCGGAAAGCCTGTCGCTCGGCGCGATAATCATAAGCGGCGGCTGCGCGGGCAAGGTCGCGTGCGCGACGTCGAGCCATTTCTGCTCGGCGGAGAAGCAGTACCGGTTCCCGCTCGAATACGGCGGCCAGCGCACGCCGACGTCACAGTGGACCGTTACGGGTTCGGGCTGCGCCATATTGTCGGCGGAAGGAACAGGCCCGAAAATCACGCATGTGACGACAGGAAAGATAGTAGATATGGGTATATCCGACCTCAATAATATGGGCGCGGCGATGGCGCCCGCGGCGGCGGATACGCTGACCGCGCATTTTGAGGCGACACAGACCGGGCCGGAAAATTATGATTTGATACTGACCGGCGATTTGGGCACGGTAGGTTCGGATATATTGATCGATTTGATGAAAAGGGAAGGTTACGATATTTCGGGGAAACATAATGATTGCGGCAAGCTCATATACGACGCCGAGAAGCAGGACGTGCACGCCGGAGGCTCCGGCTGCGGCTGCTGTGCGAGCGTGTTCTGCGGCTATGTGTATAAGCAACTTCAGGCGAAGAAATTTAGCAAGGTGCTCGTTATGGCGACGGGCGCGCTGATGAATCCGCAGATGATAAATTCGGGAGAAACGATCCCGGCAATCGCGCACGCGGTCGCGGTAACGGCGTAAGGAGGACATGAAAAAATGGACATATTTCTGGATTTTTTAAAGGCATTTTTAATCGGCGGCGGAATATGCGTCGTCGGGCAGCTGCTGATAGACTTAACAAAGCTTACGCCCGCGAGAATACTTGTGACGTTTGTGGTTTTGGGCGTGTTTTTGCAGCTTATAAAGGTATACGAACCGCTCGTTAATTTCGCGGGCGCGGGCGCGACAATACCGCTTACCGGATTTGGCTATAACCTTTGCAAGGGCGCGGCGAAGGCGGTAAGCGAGGACGGATTTTTAGGCGTGTTCACCGGCGGCTTCACCGCCGGCGCGGGCGGTATCGCCGCGGCGCTGGTATTCGGATTCCTTGTGTCGATTATTTTTAAATCGAGAGCAAAAAGCGAATAAGCGGACAATAAATCATAATAACACGGGGGCGTATAACCGCGAAGGATACGCTCCCGTTTCGTTTACGCGCCGCCGTTCATATTATACCGCATGATTTCGCGTATGCCGTAAGGATCTCCTCCGCGCACGCGCTTTGCTGAGGGTTCAGCTTATTGATCAGGCTGCTTATCGGATCATCCGTTTGCCCCGCCGCCGTGCCGAACAGAATATAATCCGCGCTGACCTCCAGCACGCGGCACAGCTCCATCAGCGACGGGATAGACATCCCGTTTAAGCCGCGCTCTATATCGCTTATGTGCTGGCAGCTTACGTTAAGCCGTTCCGCCACATATTCCTGCGTGAACCGCCTCGCCTTGCGCGTCTGCTTTATTCTTTGTCCTATCGGGCCGTAATCGTATCCCGGAGATTTTATCTTCATAAAAAACAACTCCAAAAAATCAGATTTAATATATATTATAAAATTTTTAGTTTTACTTTTATACCGATTAAAACTTTTAATTTAAAACTTACACTTGATTTTTGCTTTCGGATGTGCTATAATATACTAAAATCAAAATTCAAGGGAGGTAATGCAAATGAAGATGAAGGGATTAATCGCGGCGGCGCTGGCGGCGATAATGCTTGCGGGAACGGCGGTATACGCGGCGGACGCGAACGATATCGCGGATATGTTTAAGAAGAATGCGCCGAGCGGCGAAGAACTAAATACGCTGTTAAGTCTGAAAACAGCCGACGGAATCGAGGCAAAGGACTTTACCGGCGCGGCGCTCATTCACAGACTGTACAGAATAAAAAACGACGGTGATCACGTGCATCCAATGTTCTCGGATTATTCGGGAAGCCTTGAGAACGAGCTTGATACGGAAATGGTCACATGGCATATTCCGGTCGTGGAAAACGGGAATATCGTAAGCGAATACCTCTATGACGAGGGTCGGGAAAGCCTGCTTGATACGGAGCATACCGACGTAAAAGACAATATTGGCCTCGCGACAATGTATGATTATGACAGGCTTGCCGGCATCATAAACGCGGCGGACATCGGTGAACCGACGGATATAAAAAGCGTTTACATCGTCTCTCCGGGTACCGCGTTTTTCATGTATGTAAAAACAGCGTCGGACGAATATATAATTCCGATGCTGCCGGTGAGGCTGGGTTACTATGACGAAAGCGGGAAATACGCATATAAGACGGTATTCGACGCGTTACAGGTATATCCCGCGGATGAATTGGTCGAAGCGTATAAAACAGCTTGGAACGACAGGGAACGGTACGGGGCGGAGCTTGAAAAAAGCGACAATAATGAGCCGTACACTTATCTTGACGGCAGCGGCGAAATCGCGCAAACCACACCGAAGCCGAAGGCTACGCAAAAGCCGACCGATAATCCTGAGCCGACAGCCGCGCCAAAGCAGACGGACAAGCCGAAGGTAACGGCCGAGCCAACGGCGACGGTTAAACCGACGGCGGCTCCGTCGGCAACAACCGAGCCGCAGCCGACGGCTGACAACGACGGGTGGCAGGACACGATAACGGTACATAACACACCGGACAAGGGGTTATTCATGTCCATTAACGATACCCGCGCGGATCTGGGCGGCGCGGAAATATTTATCGACGAAAATGACCG
>CANQYQ010000131.1 GCA_947628155.1 uncultured Clostridia bacterium | reverse complement strand
GCGAACGCGTCATAATTTGACGGGTCAAGGTTTTCCGCCGTGTCGTCGCCGCCCGACGAGCATTGGCTGTTCGTCATAAACCACGGGGGTGAGTTTGTGTAACCCTCGATATGCACGTCGGGATTCACAGCCTTGATACGCGTTAAAACGTTAACCTGATCGTGATCGGCGTTCCAGTCCCAATCGTAGACAACGTCGTCGTTTTCGTCCCTTTTGAGGTTGGTGACGTCAGCGTTCACATCGCCCGCCGCCTGATATTCGTTACCCTCATACTGCGGTACGGCAAAGCACGGGAGCTTCGAATCCGAACGGTTAATGTGATTATGCGTCGGATTGTCTCCGCCTCCGACATTGTAACGCACAATATCAAGACCGAGTCCGTCCTCGGAATACAAATCCTCCGCCGCCTGCTGCGACATCTTGTCGCTGTGTCCGAGGCGGTTGCCCCACCAACCCATACTGGTGCCCCAGCCCTCGAACTCACCGTTGTTGAACGGCGACGAGTTCGACGGGTCAAGCCGCACACGCATTATGCCGTCGTCGGCACGCGCCGGAATAAACGGCGTCATCATAACCGCCGCTGTAATAATGGCGGTAATTTTCTCCTTCATATCTCTGCCCCCTTTATGTATTTTTCACGAAATTACATCCGTCTCCCATTATATATTGATTTAATTATACCATAAATTAATATATAATTCAATACATAAGAGAAAAAATACGCATAATTATATGACGTTATTATATAATTACGCAAAAATTTACCCTTGACATATGCGTGAAATGATATAAAATATATAATGGATTTTAATATGTCGCCGTGAATGCGGATCGACGCGTTTCAAAGCGGCGGCATTTATATAAATATACGAAGATGGTGTACTGTTAATGGTTAAAATATCAAGCTATAAAAAAATCATATCGGGCGTACTGCTTGCGGCGGTAATGTTTGTTTTCTCATGCATGAACATGCATCTTTTCACCGCAGACAACGGTTATCGCTTTGAAACGGCGCAGTTTACCGCGCTTATTCTGCTTAGCGCGGGAACGCTTCTCATGTATCTGTTAGATTTCAGAGGGCTTCCCAAATGGCTCTATACAGCGGTGTGCGCGGTCATAACAGCCGCTGTGCCGTTTATTATAATGCAAATCGCCATGTTTTTGTCCGGGGATATAGAATACAGCATGTCCATATACATGGTGAATCTGCTGCTCTATACTGCCCCGCTGCTTATTATGTACACGTTTACGGCAAGCTTTCCCGTATCGGCGACTGTCGCCGTTATACTCGGCCTGCTGTTTAACATGGCAAGCTATGTTTTGGGGAATTTCCGCGGAACGCCGTTTATTCCGACAGATATTCTTGCCATAAATACCGCCGCGAACGTCGCGTCAAACTACAAATTCACGTTTGAGTGGCAGCCCGTATCGGCAATCCTGCTTGCCGCGTTCGCGATTGGGGCGGTATGGGCGTTCCCTCTTAAAATTAAATTCAAAAAAAGCCGCATTTTCTGCCGTCTTGCCGGCGCGGCGGCGTTTATCGTGCTGGCCGTATCGTTCTACGCCGTTGATTATATGAACGTAGATATTGATGTGTTCGACCAGACTCACGCGACACATACGCACGGCACAGCATACAATTTCTTTATTAACGCGCGTAAAATGCAGATACACAAGCCCGGCGGCTATGACGAAAGCGCCGTTCTCGCCGACTTGGACAAGCTTGACGAGAATACCGATTATAAAGGCAAAAAGCCGAATATTATAGTTATCATGAATGAAAGCTACAGTGACCTTACGGTTATAAACGATTTCGACACGAATATAAGCTATAACAAATTCTTCAAAAGTCTTGACAAAAATACCATACGCGGCGAGCTTTTGGTATCTCCGTTCGGCGGATATACCTGCAATACGGAATTTGAATTTTTGTCCGGCCTGTCCATGGGACTGCTGCCGAGCGGTGTAGCGCCGTACCTGCAGTACATCAATAAGGAATGCCCGTATTTTCTCCCGGCGTATATGAATTCTCTCGGCTACAAAACCGTTGCGCTGCACCCTTATTACGCAAACGGCTGGAATCGGGAAACGGTCTATCCGCTTATGGGTTTTGACGAGTTTATCAGCATTGAAAATATGGGTGACTATCAGGATGAAAACACGTTTGAAACGGTGCGTTCCTACTACAGCGACAACACATCGTACAGCGCGGTTATAGAGCAATTTGAGCGTAAAGGAAACAAGCCGCTGTTTATGTTCAATGTCACTATGCAGAACCACGGCGGCTACACGTACAGCGATTCGAGACTTGAAAGCGTGAAAATAACCGGCATGAAGGGCGAATATCCGAATACGGAAAATTATCTGTCACTGCTCAAAAAGAGCGATGATGCGCTTGAGATCCTTATCGACTATTTCAAGCGATGCGAAGAACCGACAATCGTAGTATTTTTCGGCGACCATCAGCCGGCGATCGAATCGGAATTTTATGAGGAGCTTTACGACAGTCCGCTTGAGGAGCTTAGTGACGAGGAGCTGCTTAACAGGTATAAAGTCCCGTTCTTCATTTGGGCAAATTACGACATCGACAGCAAGACCGATGTTGAGACGTCGGTCAATTACCTGTCCGGACTGGTGCTTGACACGGCGGGATTGCCGAGGAATAAAATAAATCTGTTCCTCGATGATATAAATTCAGAAATACCGCGCATTAACGCCAGCGGCCATTATGACGCGAACGGGAACTGGAACGACAATGATCCCGACACATCCGATACGCTCAGGGATTATAACTATATTGAGTATTTCATGATGACGCACAAGCCAAACGACAAGGATAAGCCATAAAAAAAGCTGATATCCCTCGGCGTGCGGACAAACGTCTGCACGCTGAAAAAGGGAGGCTATCCCTTTTTTTGTATACGAATGACAATATACCACCACGCTGCCGCTATCGCGGCAAACAGCGCCGCGAGGGCCGAAGCTAATATTACAGCGTTAGTCTTTACTCCGTTTTCCGCGCGGCTTCCGTCCTCGCCTATATTATCGCGCTCCCATGCCGGGCTTTGCATATCGGCAATAACGGAATACCGACTGATCTGATGCTCTGTAAGGAGGTCCTTTCCCATTCCCAGCCGCACAAGCGAAAATCCGCCGTCGGTATAATTCACTATCGCGAAGCTGTATTCGGGAGTCTCCGAACCGTTTTCGCGGTATATATCCGAAAACACGACGTGGTAATTACCCGCGCCCAAATCGTGAAGCGCGATTATATCGAGAATTTCCGTATCGTATTCGGCGCTGAAGCCGCCGGTATACATATACATTCCGTCCCGGTAGCAAAATCCGCGTTCCGTAAGCGCCGTAACGTCCGGGTGCTCAACCGGGATTTTAAGGATATTTGTCATAATCGCGTCAATATATTCACCGTTTACCATTTTTATATCATCGCCGCCGCTTAAAGGATTTCCGGGTACGATCGATTTAAACGACGGGTGTGTGAACAGAACATATTTAAAAATACGGTCATAATCATAATCGCCGCGGTCAAACTCCGTCAGTCCGGCGCAGGCGGTAAGAAACCGCTTCAAATTCTCGCTAAACTCCGAATCAACGGTATTTACTTTATTCATATACGGATACGATTTTATTGTCTCGAGCCGCAGCGAATTAAGAAAATTATATAGTTCGCGCGGCGTATTGGAGAGCGTATCGGCTCTGCCGTTTTTAAAGCGAGCTATATCGGTTTTGCCGGAATACTCAATTTCCGGAACGTGGGTAAAGCTGTCGTCGAGCACGGCAAAGAACTCCGTCCGCGATTCGCGTTTGAGCATCAGATATGACATATCGTCATATTCTATAACCGATAGCGTCACATCCGCGCCGCTCATGTCAAGCGACAGCGTATCCAGGCATTCCGCGCCGTCATTTACGGCGTATACGGAGCATTTGACCTCCGTTCCGCCGGCCGTCACTATAAACAGCATATCCGTATCGTAATAGAATTTTTCAAGCGACGCGTAAATTACGCCGTTTTTGCCGTCAAACGCACCGTTTTCAAATACCGCGTCATTTAAGATGTTTGAATATTCCTCATGCGCCGTATCCGCCGCGGCGGCGCTGACGGCAAAGGCAAGCATGATAAGGATTGCCGAAATAAACATTCTTTTCATTTATGTCACCCCAAATTATTATGTTCAAAAATCTCAAACTTTTTTCAATTTAGGGGTTAAATTTTCCGGATTTATATGTTATAATAAAAGAAAAATGTCAGAAACGGGGGAATTACAATGTTTGAAAACGATATAGAATACACGCTTATCTCCGAGGAGAAGATAAAGGAGCTTGTATCAGGACTTTGCGAACGGATTAACAGGGACTTTTTCGGCAAGGAAACAATATTGCTTATAATCCTAAAGGGTTCGCTGATTTTTGCCGCCGATTTAATGCGCGGACTGGATATTCCCATAACTATTGATTTCATGCAGGCTTCCAGCTACGGCATGGGTTCAAAAACGTCGGGAGAGATAAAGATAAAAAAAGATATGGACAACGACCCTGTTGATAAGCACATTATAATTGTTGAGGATATAATTGACAGCGGGCGCACATTATCGCTGCTCAGAGAAAATTTAGAAAACCGCGGCGCGGCGTCGGTAAGCATATGCGCGCTCTTGTCAAAGCCTGACCGCCGAGAGGTGGAGGTTCGCGCCGAGTACGTGGGCACAAATATACCCGACGAGTTCGTAGTGGGTTATGGTCTTGATTTTGCCGAACGCTACCGCAATCTCCCGTACATAGGCGTATTAAAGCCGATAGTCTACAAATCCGAGGACGAATAGCGGCCGCGCCGGCTAAAACAGCTTGTAGCGCGGTTTTTCCTCGTCAAAGAAATAATGACGCAGGTAGTCGTCCAATATGATACACGCGGGTGTGAGCAAAAACCAGCCGAACACATACGGCAGACATATCTGTCCCATAATATTCATCGGCATATCCGAGTAATCCCAAATGTTCATGTCCAGATACAGATTTAATACGCATCCGGCTGTAAATTCGAGCGCGGTTATTATGAATGTGCCAATAATCATCTGCGCTATAAACGACGTTTCAAAGCTCATAAACTCATTGATAACGCCTATCAGCACGAAGCAAATACCGCCAAGGACGAACATCGACCAGTGCGACCAGCCGCGCCATAATATTTCACCCAAAAAATAAGCGATCCCACCGATAGAAAACAGAATAAAATATTTTATCAAATAACGCATACAAATCTCCATAGCCTTTCCGCCCGTATATATTGAATGAACCACACCTATCATGGGCGGATAAAACGCTGTATTTTAACGCGGCTTCCGTTTTAAACGGAAGCCGCGCGTACAATATAACGTTATTGCCGGCCCTCCATAACATATTATACGCAGCACGGGAGATTTTTATAACGATATTTATCCCATGTATTCGCGGACAAATCTGTCTACGCCCACCGCTATTGAACGGCCTATCGCGTCTGAGGATGAATTTAATATCTCCAAATCCGACGGATCGTCAAAGAATCCTATTTCCATATATCCGCATATTACAGGGCATTTGCAGAACGCTATAAGCTCCGGTTCGCCGCCTATGGGCGAATTTGTGCCGAGCGCCGTGTTCGCCCCTATTTCCTCGTTTATATAACGCCCGAGCGTATTGCCCGCGTCCGTATATGCCTCGGACGACCCGAGCGTGGTGGGTTGATCGTAAGGCCCCTCAAGCTCTATGTACGCCGAGCCGCTGCCGCCGCCCGCGTTTGAATGCACACACAGGAATATGTCCGCGTCCGGCTGCTGTGATGTGTCGTTATTCGGATAGCAGTATGTAAGACGGCGTGTTATTGACGGGTTCTCATCATTAGTCGTGCGCGTAAGACGTACGATATAACCCATCTGTTCAAGATATGCCTTTGCCGCAAGACAGTTATTGAGATTTATCGCCGGTTCTGTATCACGGTCACCGTTGCCGATAGGATACCAGCACGCGCCGTTCGGCGTTACACGGTGCGAGCATCCGTCTCCCTCGCAGTCGGGCGATGATGTGCCGTATTTAAAATGCCGCCACTCTCCCCAACCATCTCCGTTGTTTACCCAGCCGTATTCCGCCTTCTCTTCCGCACTCATCTCACCGGAGGATTTTCCGTGACCCGGGTCAAGCACGATTATCTTTGCTTCCTTCGTGACCGCGGGGACTGCTGTCGCGGCAGGCTGCTGAGTTGATGATACAGCCGTGTCCGCCGATGCTTCGGGTGAAGTCAGTTCGGGCGCGGTCGGCACGGGCGGATTCTCCGGCGCCTTGCCGTAATCGCCGAACATATACGAATATGTGCCGGAGCTCTCGTCATAAACCTCCGTGCCCAGCTTCGAAAGCGCGGCGCGCGGTATCAGCGTACCGCCGTCAACGGCCCATGAGCTTATCTGTTCCCCGTTTATACAGGTGACGTAATCGGGGAAATATACATCGGGGTCGTCCTGCATACGGATTATAGACTCCTCTATGCTCATTCCCTCGGGTATACCGTCTTGGTTGGCTGTAATATTTAAAACCTTTCCGTCCTCATCCGGCTCTACCGATATTCCGAAATATATTAAGTTATCGGCAAGCGTATATGTATCATCCTTAAACTCATACGCCGGCAGCTCCACACCGTTTACGGTGATCGCCGTCTCGCTTTTCGCGGCTTGTCCCGCGATGTTATGCGCGTCCTTTTCCGAGCTTACGCTCATTATAATCGATATTACGGCCGCCGCAAGGAAAACGCCGACAACCGCTATCAGAATGTTTCTTGTTTGTTTGCTCAATTTTATTACCTCCGTAAAGGAAATTCTATACTGAAATATATTCTAACATAAAAAAGGAATTTTTGCAATCCCTTCTTGTAAATGCGCACGGAAATCAATTTTACAAAGTAGAAGAAGTATGGTATAATAGAGACATGAAGAACGGAATAACTGAGTACTATG
>CANQYQ010000130.1 GCA_947628155.1 uncultured Clostridia bacterium | reverse complement strand
ACAGCGTCTATAACAGTATAGCATATATCCATAAAAATGGATATTTAAACTATGATTATATAATACAAGGAGGAAAAAGAAGTGAAGCATAATATTTTTGACCGCGAGACGAAAGAGGACGATATGATTCTTACGCATTCAGATCAGGAACAAATCATTACTCTCGCGAAAACCAAAGGCGTCGGCAGTCTGCGCGACGCTATTTCAATATTTGCCGAGGAAAACAAGGATACGCTTTCGCATGGTTTTGACAGCATTGAGCAGTTATTCCCGGAGTACAAGGACGTGTATCCGGGTGCGCCCGAGCTGGTTACAAGAGACCAGACATGGATTACGTCCGTGTTACAGAAGACTCATAAGAGTCCTATCAGCCGCGTAAGAACGCGTCAGATTGACGCCCGCGGCAAAGACCTCAGAGCGCTCGGTTACAAGCAGAAGGGTGACAAGAAGAAGGATCTTGCCAACGTGAAGCTTCTCAGCAGAACGACCGATCCGCAGACCATTTACGTTAAGGACAAGCTTGAACGCGACGATATCATAGATATTACCGATTTCGATGTTGTACAGTATCAGTACAACATTATGCGTCAGCTTCTCAACGAGGAAATCGCGCTTGCAATTATGGTCGGCGATGGACGCGAAGAGGGCGATGAAGGAAAGATTTATGAAACCCATGTTCGTTCCATATGGCATGACGACGACCTTTATACGATTCACGCGGATGTCGATATCGAAGCGGCAAGGTCGGAGCTTCAGGGCACAGGAACCGGAACGAGCTTCGGTGAAAATTATATTTATGCCGAGGCAATAATAAATTCCGCTCTTTATGCTCGTGAGAACTATAAAGGCAGCAGTTCTCTCGATTTCTACTGTACGCCTCACCTTCTCAACGTGATGCTCCTCGCCCGCGATATGAACGGCAGACGCATTTACAACTCGAAGAGCGATTTGGCGGCGGCGCTTAACGTCGGAGATATACATACCGTTGAGCAGTTCGAGGGACTTGAGCGCACGGACAAAGACCAGAAGAAGCATAAGCTTCTCGGTATATTTGTAAACCTGGCGGATTATCAGCTCGGCTCGACAAAAGGCGGCGAAATCACAAAGTTTGACGATTTCGATATCGACTTCAACCAGTATAAGTATCTCATGGAAACAAGACTTTCCGGAGCGCTTACACGCATTTATTCCGCGATTGCTCTTGAGGAGTCCGTGGGGGAATAATTAGTCTTTCCGTAGATGCCATGGACGGAGGGACGGAAGCATACGGCTTAAATGTAAACCAACTCCAATCCGGCGTTGTAATCGACGGAACCAATATTTCGGGGACGCTCAAATATGTTACTGATTATATAGGGTTCAATGCCGTTGACTTGTCGGAGCAATCGGGAAATTATCTCGCGCTAAACGTTAATGTTCCCGAAGGAGCTACGGTTACAACACGTCTTATAAATGGCAAAAAGGGTTCCGTGGATTTGACCGACGATAAATTCTGCGTTTATCGAATCACCGACAAGAACACGCAGCAAATCGAGTTCACGGTAACCAAGGGAAAAGAATCGAAAACGGAAACGTACTCGCTTTCCGGCCTAACGCTTAATGAAGCGGATTAAGGAGTGAAAAATCAAAATGGCAAAATTTTACGGAAAAATCGGCTTTGCTAAAACTGTCGAGACGACCCCCGGAGTATGGGAGGAGGAAATCGTCGAGCACGAATATTACGGAGATGTTATCCGGAATACAAGACGGCTCCAATCAGCAGACAAGGTTAATGACGATATTAACGTTTCCAATGAAATCAGCATTGTAGCCGACCCGTTTGTCACAGAGAATTTTCACGCCATGCGATATGTCGTATTTATGGGTTCGAAGTGGAAAGTATCGAATGTTGAGATTCAATACCCGAGACTTATTCTTACGTTAGGGGGTCTGTACAATGAATAGACGGGTCGAGCTTCATGAGTTGCTATGCAAAACTCTTGGGAGCCGCGAAGTTTATTATCAGGCTCCCGAAAACGTTACGATGAAATACCCGGCGATAGTGTATTCCAGAGATGACATCCAAAACACATTCGCCGACAATTCGGTATATATACAAAAGCATATGTACCAGATAACCGTGATTGATAAGAACCCGGACAGTGAGGTTGTAAAAAAGGTCTCTTTGCTGCCGATGTGCGGCTTTGACCGACACTACGTTGCGGATAATCTCAATCATGACGTTTTTACAATTTGTTATTAAAAAGGAGGAAAATCAAAATGGCTAAACTTGTATGGGATAAAGTCGGAGAACATTATTTTGAGTCCGGCGTCGAAAAGGGAGTTCTCTTCCCTTATAAAGAAAATAAGTATCAGGCGGGCATTGCATGGAACGGTCTTACATCTGTAAACGAAAATCCTTCCGGCGGTGAGGCAAACGCGATATACGCTGATGATATTAAATACCTTAATATCAGATCCGCAGAGGATTTCGGAGCTACTATCGGAGCGTATACATATCCGCCGGAGTTCGGAGAGTGCGATGGCTCGGCATCCATCGCGGAAGGCGTAACCATAGGTCAACAGAAGCGTGCGATGTTTGGTATGTCATACGTTACCAAAATTGGTAACGACGTTGACGATGCCGATCATGGTTACAAAATCCATCTTATATACGGAGCCACCGTTGCGCCGTCCGGAAAGGAATACAGCACGATAAACGAGTCTCCCGAAGCAGTAGAGTTTTCATGGGAGCTTTCTACCACGCCGGTTCCTGTTGAGGGATATAAACCTACCGCGCATATTGTCATTGACAGTACAAAGGTAGACAAAACTAAGCTGGAAGAGTTCGAGAAGACCCTGTATGGCGATGAGTCTACCGAGTCCAAGCTTCCGATGCCCACAGAGGTCATTACCGCTTTTAAGGACGGAGAATAATAAGTTTTAACGTTAACACGGAGGTGCTTAGTCTTGTGGGGACGGTGCCTCCGCTTTTTTTTTATTTTTATGTGATTAAGTGAAAGGAGAAAACATTATGTACAAGAAAACAATTCATTATACCGATTACAACGGTGTTGAAAAGACCGAGGATTTCTATTTTAATCTGACGAAGGCGGAGCTTGTCGAGAAAGAAATGAGTACTCCCGGAGGGTTGTCCGGAGTAATAAAGAGAATTACCGATAAGGTTGATGCCCCGTTAATTATGAAAACCTTTAAGGAGCTTTTGCTCGAGTCATACGGCGAAAGAACGGGCGATGGCAGATTTCGTAAATCGAAACAATTATCGGAAGAGTTCTCACAGACTGCGGCGTACGACAAGCTGTTCATGGAGCTTGTCACAGATGGTGATGCGGCGGCAAAGTTTATTTCAGGGATAATTCCGGGTGACATTGACAAAAAGCAGCTTAATGAAGCTGTTACAGCGGCAGGGATAAAACCCGTTAATTAAATTGAGAAATGGAGAGCGATGCAGATGCTTAAGATTACAATACCCGGCGTAGAGTTCTGGGACGAGGAAAACGAGGTATTCCTTAGCGCAAAGTCGCAGACCATCACTCTTGAGCACTCGCTCGTTTCTCTTTCTAAATGGGAATCAAAATGGAAAAAACCTTTTCTCACGAAAAAGGAACTGTCAGCTGAGGAATTGCTGGATTACATACGTTGTATGACGCTGACTCAGAATGTTGATTCCACAGTGTATCGGCGGCTTACACCGGAAAACCTTAAATCCATACGGGATTATATAGATTCACCTATGACGGCGACGATAATAAATGAGCCGCCCGGAGGAAAAGTCAATCGCGAAATCATGACAAGCGAGCTGATTTATTATTACATGACCGCCAATAATATTCCGTTTGAATGTCAGAAATGGCACTTGAACAGACTGTTGACACTGATACGTATATGCGGAATAAAAAATGGTCCGCAGAAAAAGATGCGTAACAGCGAAATAATGCGGAGAAACGCCGCGCTTAACGCCGCGCGAAGAAAGAAGTACCATACGCGGGGCTGATTTGGTAAAGGAGATTATATTTATGATCAGTTTCAGACATAAAGGGGATTTTTCCAAACTTACCAAATATTTTGAGGATTTGAAAAAAGCTACGCGTCGGCAGCTTCTCGATAAATACGGGCAAGCCGGAGTTGCGGCGCTATCGGCAAATACTCCGGTTGACTCCGGTAAAACAGCGGCTTCCTGGTATTACGAGGTTTCGGATGGAAAAGGTGGTTCGGCGATTACGTTTTATAATTCCAACATAAATAAGGGTGTTTCGATAGCTATTATTTTACAGTACGGACACGGAACGAGAAACGGTGGTTATGTACAGGGTCGGGATTATATTAATCCGGCTATACAACCGGTTTTTGACAAAATGGCAAATGAATTATGGGAGGAGGTTACTAAGCTATGAGCAAAAAAGTCGATGAACGCGTTGTTGAAATGCGTTTCGATAACGCCCAGTTCGAGAGCGGTGTCGCGACAAGTATGTCAACGCTTGAGAGACTTAAGCGCAGCCTTAACTTGAAAGGTGCATCCAAAGGATTTGATGATGTAAGCAGCGCGGCTAAGAAGGTTAACCTCTCCGGTATCGACAAAGCCGTCGACTCGCTTAAAGTTAAATTCTCAGCTCTGGATGTCATGGCTGTAACGGCCCTCGCAAACATTACCAATTCCGCTGTAAATGCTGGAAAGAAAATGGTGTCGGCATTAGCGGAGCCTCTCGTAGAAGGTGGTAAACAAAGAGCACAGAACATCGAACAGGCAAAGTTTCAGCTTGAAGGTCTCGGAGTAGCATGGGACGACATAAAAGATGATATTAATTACGGCGTAAAAGATACCGCATATGGACTTGACGCCGCAGCGAAAGTAGCAGCTCAGCTTACGGCTTCCGGAATAAAAACCGGGGAGGCAATGCAAACATCTTTGCGTGGCATATCCGGTCTTGCATCTATGACTGGAAGTTCCTACGAAGACATAGGTCGAATATTTACTACCGTGGCCGGCAACGGTCGAATGTTCGCTACGGAATTAAATGAAATCGGCAGCAGAGGCGTTAATGCAGCCGCCACTCTTGGAAAATACCTGGGCAAAACCGAAGGCGAGGTACGTGATATGGTGTCCGAGGGTGAAATAGATTTTGCAACATTCGCGGCGGCAATGGATTCGGCGTTTGGAGAACATGCAAAAGATGCGAATAAATTGTTTTCAGGCGCGATGTCTAATATGCGTGCGGCATTGTCAAGAATCGGAGCGGATTTTGCTACGCCGGCCTATGATAATCTTAAAAATGTTTTTAACGCTTTAATTCCTGTCATAGATACGGTTCATGAAAAGCTCGGTCCACTTATAACGGACGTTTCCAAGGTAATGGAGACGGTCGGAAATTTTGCTGTAAGCAAAATCAACGGACTTGATTTTAGTTGGATGACTCCGGCTATCGAAGGTGTGGAAAATGTCTTCAAGAATCTTTGGACTGTGTTTCAACCTATAAAAGAAGCATTCTCAGAGATATTCTCGCCTATAACCGCGGAACAGATTTTCGGAGTTGCCGAAAAATTCCGCGATTTTACCGCTAATTTCAAAATGAGCGAAGATACTGCCAATAAACTAAAAAGTGCGTTCAAAGGCGTATTCTCTTTGTTTGATATAGGCATTCAAGGCATAAGCGCTTTGGCAAAAGGTTTCGGAGAACTTATCGGTTTTTCTGCTCCGCTTGGCGGTGGTATACTGGATATTGCGGCTTCAATCGGGGATTTTATAACAAAAATTGATGAATCCATAAAATCGGTTGGACTTTTCGACACTATTATCGGTGGTATAACCAAATTTCTTGGGGGAATAGGTAAAACTATCGGCTCCATAGGAAAAGATATTTCCACCGCATTTAAAGCGTTCTGGGGTATTGGTTCTGGCGATGATGTAACTAAACCATTTTTTGATATAGCGAAAAAGATTGGCGAAGCCATTGGAAAAATTGGTGAATGGATTTCCAAAGGTATAAAAAACCTAAATTTCAATAAAATTCTTGGATTATTAAACACCGGCTTATTTGGCGGATTTGTGGTAATGATAAAGAAGTTTATTGATAAGTTATCCAAAATAGGCGAACAAAAGAGTATATTTGCCCCTATAAAAGAACTTCTCGACGGCGTAAAGGGCAGCCTCGAAGCATGGCAGAGTTCTTTAAAAGCCGATACCCTCCTGAAAATCGCGGGCGCACTTGGTATTTTGGCAGCCGCTCTTATAGCTTTATCATTTATAAATCCACAAAGTCTGACTGTATCATTAGGAGCAATTACAATTGCCCTTGGCGAATTGATAGGCGCGTTGGCGATAGTCCAGAAAATAGCCGGAAAGGGTAAGCTTAAAGGTACGTCAACTTTAATAAGTATGGTGTTATCGCTGCTCATAGTTGCATCCGCTATCAAAAAATTGGCATCCCTTAAATGGGAACAGCTTGGTCGCGGCTTAACTGGTATGGTAGTCACTTTAGGCGCCTTAGTCGGAGCAATCGCGCTTATACAGAAAATAGCAGGTAAGGGAAAGCTCAAAGGTACTACGACATTATTAAGCATGGCGTTATCGCTTATGATGGTCGGAAGCGTAATTAAAAAGCTCGGGGCTTTAAGCTGGGGGCAGCTCGGCCGCGGCTTAACTGGTATGGTAGTCGCTTTAGGCGCCTTAGTCGGAGCAATCGCGCTTATACAAAAGATAGCCGGCAAAGGAAAGCTCAAAGGCACTACGACATTATTAAGCATGGCGTTATCGCTTGTGATGGTCGGAAGTGTAATTAAAAAGCTCGGGTCTTTAAGCTGGGAACAGCTCGGCCGCGGCTTAACTGGTACGGTAGTCGCTTTAGGCGCTTTAGTCGGAGCAATCGCGCTTATACAAAAAATAGCTGGTAAAGAGAAGCTCAAAGGTACTACGACATTATTAAGCATGGCATTATCGCTTATGATGGTCGGAAGTGTAATTAAAAAGCTCGGATCTCTTGAATGGGGAGAACTTGGCCGCGGCTTAACTGGTATGGTA
>CANQYQ010000129.1 GCA_947628155.1 uncultured Clostridia bacterium | reverse complement strand
ATACAAGGTGCGCGGGAGCATAATTTAAAAAACATTTCCCTGGAAATACCGCGCGATAAATTAGTGGTACTGACAGGGCTCTCCGGTTCGGGCAAATCATCGCTCGCTTTCGATACAATATACGCGGAGGGGCAGCGGCGGTACATGGAGTCGCTTTCGTCATACGCGCGGCAGTTTTTGGGAATAATGGAGAAGCCGGACGTGGATTATATCGAAGGACTTTCGCCCGCGATAAGCATCGACCAGAAAACCACGTCGAAAAACCCGCGATCTACAGTCGGTACGGTTACGGAAATTTATGATTACCTGCGTCTTATGTACGCGCGGATAGGGATCCCGCACTGCCCAAAATGCGGACGCGAAATAAGCAAGCAGACGATCGACCAGATCGCCGACCGGATCATGGATTTGGGCGAGGGCGCGAAAATACAGATTTTAGCGCCCGTTGTGAGCGGCAAAAAGGGCGAGCATCAAAAGGTGTTCGAAGACGCGAAAAAGAACGGATTTGTCCGCGCGCGCGTGGACGGCGAACAGATGGACTTATCCGAGGAAATAAAGCTTAAAAAGACGTTTAAGCATAATATTGAAATAATAGTGGACAGGCTTATAATCCGCGATAACATACGCCAAAGACTTGTCGATTCGCTGGAAACGGCGGCGGGGCTTACGGGGGATGTTGTTATGGCGGATATCATCGGAGGCGAAACGATGTCGTTCAGTCAGAACTACGCCTGCCCCGACTGCGGCATAAGCATACCGGAATTAACGCCGCGTCTGTTTTCGTTCAACAACCCGTACGGCGCGTGTACGCACTGCGACGGCCTTGGAGCGCTGCAAAAATTTGACCCTATGCTCGTTATCGCCGACGAGGACGAAAGCCTTTTATTGGGCGCGATACGTGCAAGCGGCTGGAACAGCGCCGACGATCCGGAGAGTATTGCCGCCGCGTTTTTTAAGGCGGTATGCGAACGTTACGGCGAGGACGTTACAAAGCCGTGGAAGGAGCTTTCAAGCGAGGTTCAAAACGCGGTTCTTTACGGCACGGGCGATGAGGAAATAACAGTCACGTATAAAAACGCTTACGGGAAGCGCACGTATAAATCCGCGTTTGAGGGAGTAATAGGCAATCTTGAACGCCGGTACGCGCACCCCACGTCGGAATATACGAGGTGGGAGCTTGACCGATATATCAACCTCGTACGCTGTCCAAAATGCAAGGGCGCGCGTCTTAAACCGGAGGTGCTCGCGGTAACGGTCGGCGGTAAGAATATATATGAATTTACACGCATGTCCATAAAGGACGCGGCGGCGTTTATGGACAAGCTAAAGCTTAACAAAACGCAGCAGAAAATCGCGGATCAGGTATTGAAGGAAATAAAGGCGCGCCTTAAATTCCTGCTCGACGTCGGTCTTGAATACCTGACACTGTCGCGCTCATCGGGAACGCTGTCGGGCGGCGAGGCGCAGCGCATACGCCTCGCGACGCAGATCGGGTCCGGGCTTATGGGCGTATTATATATTCTCGACGAGCCGAGTATCGGACTTCATCAGCGCGACAACGACCGTCTTATCGCGACTCTGAAGCGTCTGCGCGATCTCGATAACACGGTGCTTGTCGTCGAGCACGACACGGATACAATGCGCGCGGCGGATTATATCGTGGATATCGGCCCCGGCGCGGGCATACACGGCGGCAGAGTCGTGGGATTGGGCACGGCGGAGGAGCTGATGAAGGAGCCGGAATCCATAACCGGGAAATATCTTAGCGGCGAGCTGAAAATCGAGGTCCCCTCCGAGCGCAGAAAGCCGGCCGACTGGCTTGAAATAAAGGGCGCGAAGGAAAATAACCTGAAAAATATTAACGTGAAAATCCCGCTCGGCGTGCTGACGTGCGTAACCGGCGTGTCGGGCTCGGGAAAATCGTCGCTGATAAACGAGATTTTATACAAATCCCTCGCGCATAAATTAAACCGCGCGAGGACAAATCCGGGCGCGCATAAGGAAATTATCGGCGCGGACAAGCTTGACAAGATCATAAACATCGATCAGTCGCCGATAGGCCGTACGCCGCGCTCGAATCCCGCGACGTACACGAATTTATTTAACGATATCCGAAACGTTTTCGCGTCCTGCAGCGAGGCGAAAATGCGCGGCTACAAGGCGAGCCGTTTCAGCTTCAACGTCAAGGGCGGACGCTGCGAGGCATGCTCGGGCGACGGCATTAAAAAGATTGAAATGCACTTTTTATCCGACGTATACGTGCCGTGTGAGGTCTGCAAGGGCAAGCGGTACAACCGCGAAACTCTTGAGGTCAAATTCAAGGGCAAAAATATTTACGATGTGCTTGAAATGACGGTTGACGAGGCGGTGGAATTTTTCAAAAACCAGCCGAAAATCGCGCGGCGGCTTGAAACATTACAGGAGGTCGGCTTGGGGTACGTGAAGCTCGGCCAATCCTCTACCACGCTTTCGGGCGGCGAGGCGCAGCGCGTAAAGCTCGCGACGGAACTATCGAAGCGCAGCACGGGCAAAACGATATATGTGCTCGACGAACCGACGACGGGCCTCCACAGCGCGGACGTGCACAAGCTTACGGAGGTGCTGGACAAGCTCGTCGAGGGCGGCAATACGGTTATCGTGATCGAGCATAACCTCGACGTGATAAAAACCGCCGATTACATTATTGACCTCGGCCCGGAGGGCGGCGACGGCGGCGGAAAAATCGTCGCGCAGGGTACGCCGGAAAAGGTCGCGGAAAATGAAAAATCGTATACGGGACAATATTTGAAAAAGATGCTGTAATATATGGCGCGGCCGAAAACATACGGCCGCGCTTTTTGCGTACGCGGGCGAATAAGAGAAAGAATGCGGCGCGTAAATTCGGAAACAATACGTCCCATTGGCTTACATTTGTGTTTCAATACTGTTAAATCTATTGAAATGACGTGTATTATGTACTATAATATAATTGCAAATAATATAAAATATACGGAGGGACAAGGCTATGAGTTATTTAAAAAAATGTATTGCCGAGTTTATCGGCACGGCTGTGCTTGTAATATTCGGATGCGGCAGCGCGGTCGCGGCGAACTCACTTGTGGATTATATCGGCATACCGATACCGCTCGCGCTTACGACACTTTTGATTTCGTTTGCGTTCGGACTTGTGATTGTGGCGATGGCGTATTCTATCGGCAATATTTCGGGATGTCATATTAATCCGGCCGTATCGCTGGCAATGCTTATTTCGGGCAGAATGAAGGTAAAAGAGTTTGGGCTTTACGTATTATCTCAGGTGCTCGGCGCGATAGCGGGCGCTGCTGGTGCTGGTGTTCGGCTCGAGTGAATCGCTCGGCACTAACGGCTACGGGGTGGGCATAAGCGCGCTTGACGCGGGCATGTGGCAGTGCTTCGCGGTCGAGGTTGTGCTCACATTTGTGTTTGTCATTACGATTTTGGGCGTTACGTCGAAGGACGAGTTTACATCCTCCGCCGGACTTGTAATAGGCCTCGCGCTTACGCTGGTTCATATTTTCGGTATTCCGTTCACCGGAACATCGGTTAATCCGGCGAGAAGCCTCGGCCCGGCGCTGATGAATGCATTTTCGGATACGACCGCGCTTTCTCAGGTATGGCTGTTTATCGTTGCGCCGCTTATCGGCGCGGCCATCGCGGCGCTGGTGTATAAATTCCTGGCGAGCGAGAAATAATTGTAGGTGTATAGACTGTTAAAAAAGACCGATTTTCGGTCTTTTTTACGTATTGGGAAATATTTTTTCAAAAATGTGAGACAAATCGGCAAATTTTTGGATATATAACAGTGTACGGCAAACAACGTTGTTTAAATTTTTACCGGAGGAAGTGAGCGAATGACTGAGGAAGGGCTGCTGAACAGCCTAAAAAAACACCGTCCCGGGAGCCTGGAGCGCGCGATAGAAATATACACGCCGTATGTAAGCGTAATAGTGTATAACATAATCGGCGCGGCGATGACGAAGGAGGATGTTGAGGAAGCGGTTTCCGACGTGTTCATAGCGCTGTGGCGCAGCGCTCATCGGCTTGACGGGAAAAAGGGTACGCTTCGTTCTTATCTGGGCGCCGCCGCGAGAAGCTGTGCCGTGAAAAAGCTGCGCGAGCTGCGTCCGCACGATTGCCTTGATGATAATACCGCGGACATGTGCCGCGGCACTGCGAGGGAAATAGAGGAACGCGAGGAATATGAAACGCTTATCTCGCTGATAAAGACCTTGGGTGAGCCGGACAGCGAGATATTCCTCCGTCATTATTGGTACGGCGAATCAACGGCGCAGATCGCCGCGGTGACAGGCGTAAATCGTTCCACGATTACGACTAAGCTGCAGCGGGGACGGAGTAAATTGAAAGCGATCATTGAGAAGGAGGTACGGCGATGAAGGATTTGATGGATTTAAAAATTGATCCGGAAAGGATAAAGGAGCGCGTTGAAGCGGAGCTTTTCGCCGACCTCGGCGAAAGGAAGGTTTATATGAAACGAAGGATTTTAAAAACGGCGTTAATTGCCGCGTGCGCGGCGGTACTCGGCACATCCGCGGTATTCGCGGCGACTCCCGCGGGGCAGGAGGTTATATCGAGCATTGTGGCGTATTTCCAAAACGAGCAGTCAAAGGAGATCACAAGCCTTGAGGAGCTTGCCAAATTTAATGAGGAAATAGGTACGAGCGTGACGAGGAAAGGCATAACGCTGACGCTTGACAATGTGGCGGCGGACGATAATTTTGTGCATGTGTTCTATACAATCACGTCGGATACCCCGTTTTACGAGGGCGATAATCAGTACGCGAGCGAAGTCTGGGACAGGCTTTTGTGGGTTGAATGCGGAATAAACGGAAGGCTTGCGGGATACGACAGCAACAATAACAACGGCGACAGCTATTTCGCCGACGAGTACACCTATAAGGCTATGAGGAAATACAATATCTCAACCGAGACGATTCCCGATAATTTCAAGGTTGAGCTGTTCGGTGAAGCAAACGCCGCGTTTAAAACCGCGCTGCCCGATGATTCGCCGTTTAACCTCATTTGGCAGGACAAGGTATCGGAAATCACAGACGAGCAGAAATCGACCGTGTGGTACGTATGCGCGGACGTTGACAAATCGGCGGCTAAGGTTGAATCGGTAACGCACGATATAGGCGTGACGCTCGACAGCGGAATAATAATCGACAAGGCGGTATTTTCGCCGTTCGGTAATCAGATCATAGTCCGCACCGAGGCGGGCGGGGAGCTCGATCAGGATGATACGGATCATATGCTGAGCCTTGTCGATGACTTCGCGCTGTTCGACGAAAACGGAACGAGCCTCGATATACTGGACACGGGCGCGAGTATGGCGGCCGACGGCTCATCTCTTAACTCGTTCGAGTTCTTAAAGGCGGACGTGAACACGAAAAAGCTTACGATCGTGCCGACGCGCTATAAGGAACCCGAGTCGGGCGAGGAGCTGTTTACAGCCGAAAAAAAGATAGGCGAGTATCCGATGACGTTTGAAATGAATGACAGCAAGGCGGTAGTAACCGACGTGCGGATATACGACGGGCGCGTTGAGGTAGACTACTGCATTGACGGCTATATGAAGTACGGTCCGTACTTCGAGCTGCTAAACGACAAGGGCGAAAACGCGGAACCGGGCGGCAAGCTCGGATGTACACTTAACACCGAGGTGCACTATGATACCAATTCCTACACCGCCGTATACTCATACGACGCCCGCGATGAAAACGGCAAGCCGATACCCGCCGATGAGACTGTAAGCGCCGAGGCGATAAAGGCAAATTTCACAACGCTCCGACTTTCTCGTGTTGACTGTTTTGCCCTCGATTGGGATAAGGCGGTCACGGTAGATTTGAAGTGACAGATTTGATCAGTATTAAATAAGGCGGCTAAGACGCATGCCGGGCGGCATGCGTCTTAGCCGTTGTCGTCGCTTGCCGCGCCGTTGTCCGCGCCGCTCGCACCGTCCGCGGCTGCCTCATCTGTGTTTTCCACAGCGTCCGCGCCGCCTTGCGCACTGTTGTCTATCGCTTTATCCATTACAAATACAATGACAAGCGGAAGTATAATTGTGGTGAACAGGATTATAATCGCTATTATGGCTAATTTTTTCATATTTCCCCCTTTTCGGCCTCCGTTATAAGACGCGCGTCAGCGGCGCGCGAACGGCCGGTATCTGGTTCTTTGTACAATATATTCCCCGTTACGCGCTTACATTCCGGCAGGATTTGAAAAATGCGCGCGGCAATAAAAAAAGCCGCGCGGCCCGGAAAAAATAAAATTGATTAATAAAGCAATAAAAAACGGTATAATGTGGATTTTAATTGACGATAGGGAGGGGAATGGCGCGGCTTAAACCGCGCCACACTCCGAAAATTGATATTAACCGCGTATACCGCAATGGCGTTATTTGCCGCAGCCCGGCTTTATACCGATACCTTTTGTTTTTGTGTGCTTTAAATCGTCCTGCAGCTTATTTAACGCTTCACCGAAGCGCTGGAAATGTACAACCTCACGCTGGCGGAGGAATTTAATCACCTCATTTACATCGGGATCGTCCGACAGCCTCAGGATATTATCATACGTAGCCCGTGCTTTTTGCTCTGCTGCGAGGTTCTCATAGAGGTTTGCGAGCGGATCGCCGAGCGACGCGATTGACGCGGCGTTAAACGGCGAACCCTGCGAATTCTGTGGGAATACGGCGTTGCCGATATCGGAATAATATTCCCATGTATTGAGCTTTTTCCACTCCTCGGGAGTAGTCCCCGCGTTCAGCTGCGTAACGAGCGAGCCGACTATCTCTAAATGCCCCAGCTCCTCCGTACCGACGTCGGTTTTTTAATGCTCCCGCACAAGTCATCAGCTTCTAACGCTGAATTTAACGCTACTTTCCATTTGTACGGGAGCAGCCGTAAATAAATATCCATATGCCTCCTGTCATATACCACTATCTTCTCAACAATATTTTGATAGAATATTTCATCCCT
>CANQYQ010000128.1 GCA_947628155.1 uncultured Clostridia bacterium | reverse complement strand
CCCGGCGAGGATAACGTTATCGCGGTCGCGACGGATAACAGCGCGTCGCGCGGCAATAACAACGACACAAGAGAAACAAAGCCCGGCAGCGCTCCCGGCGCGGCAGACGGCAGCGGCTATCAGTGGAACACGGCGGACTTTAACGAGGTCCAGGGCGGTATTACGGGTAATGTAAATCTGTACGCGAAGGGCAAGATTTACCAGACTCTTCCGCTTTACAATAACTTAAAGACGACAGGTAACTACATTTACGGTTCGAACTATGACATTGACGCGAAATCCGCGACGATAAACGTCAAATCCGAAATCCGCAACGAGACGGACGCGGACGCGGATCTGACGCTTCAGGTCGACGTTGTCGGCATGGACGGCAAGCTCGCCTACACCGGCACTCAGACCGGAAAGGCGGTCAAGGCGGCAGACGCTGACGCGCATTTTGCGAACATGGTTCCCGCTGACGCTTATGCGGAAGAGCCTGCGGATACGGATATAAGCACGGTTGATGTATCGTATATTGAAGCGTCAATTAACGCGGCGGACATGCGTTTCTGGAGCGATAAGGACCCGTATCTTTACACCGTTTACACGATCCTCAAAAACGGCGAAGATGTAATCGACGTTCAGAAAACGGTCACCGGCTTCAGAAAGGTTGACTATAACATAAACGACGGATTGCTTATAAACGATAAGAGTGTTTACTTAAAGGGATACGCACAGAGAGCTACAAACGAGTGGGCCGTTGTCGGCACGGCTAACGACTGGCTTACCGATATCGATATGCAGCTTTTGAAGGAGTCAAACGGCAACCACATCCGCTGGATGCACGTTGCTCCCAAACCCGTTGAGGTAAGAAGTACCGATAAATACGGCATACTTGTGACCTGCCCCGCGGGCGACAAGGAGGGCGACGTTTCCGGCAGACAGTGGGATCAGCGTGTGGAGGCTATGCGCGACGCTATGATCTATTTCAGAAACAGTCCGTCCGTGTTGTTCTGGGAAGCGGGCAACAACGCGATAACTCCCGCGCATATGCAGGAAATGACCGACTTAAAAGCAGCGCTTGACCCCGACGGCGGACGCTTTGCGGGAAGCCGTACAATTTCAAGCGTTGACGATATTAAGGCGGCGGAATATGTTGGCACGATGCTTAACAGAAACGCTGCGTCGGCAAAGACTTCAATGGCCGCGGCGGGCGATAAGTATATGCCTATCATGGAAACGGAGTACGCGCGTGACGAAGCGCCCAGACGTGTTTGGGACGACTTCTCGCCGCCCGATTACGATTATAAGAACTGGTGGCTCAACGGCGCGAATAAAAACGACGGCTACGATATGTGGGACGAAACGTCCGAGGACTTCGCGAGAATAAACGCATCGGCGTATAACGAGTTCTGGGCGGGCAGAGTCGGCGGCGGCGGAAGCGAATTATACGCCGGAGCGGCTATAATGGTATGGTCCGACTCGAACATGCATAACAGAAACACACATTCGGAAAACTGCCGTACATCGGGTAAGGTCGACCCGGTAAGACAGAAGAAGGAAGCGTTCTACGCGCTGCAAACCGTTCAGTCCGATACTCCGGCGGTACATATTATAGGTCACTGGAGCTATCCCGAATATATAAAGGGCGACAGAGAAAACGGAAATTATTGGTACGAGGACAGAACGTTAAAGGATGGGAACCCCGTTCACTGGGAGCCAAACGGCACGTTCCTCCAAAGAGACCCGACAAAGAAGGATGTATATGTGATCGGCTCGCCCGATATTGTTAAGGTCGAGCTTTACATAGACGGAGAGCTTGTAAAGACAAACGTAAAGCCTGAAAACAATTTCGTATACAAGTTTACGGAAATCGACGTTACAAAGGGCGATGAGGTAAGCGTAAAGGCGTATAACGAAAGCGATATCGAGGTCGCCGACGACGTTATATCGAGAACAGGAGCGCCGGCGTCGGTTCGTCTTACTCCGGTAACCGGCCCCGACGGACTTATCGCGGACGGTTCTGACGTTATGTACTTTGACGTTGAAGTAGTTGACGAGGACGGAAACGTATGCCCGCTCGATTTTGGCAGACTCGATCTTGAGCTTAACGGAAACGGAGTGCTTCTCGGCGGCTACACGAGCGGCGTGGGCGATTTGAACACGACGCATAAGGAGTACACCTACGCCGAGTGCGGAACGAACAGAATATTTGTACGTTCTACAAGAGACGCGGGCAAGATAACATTAAAGGTCACTCACGAGACGCTCGGCAGCTTCGAGGCAAGCGTTGATTCGACGGCGTTTGACAATAACGTTGACGGCGGCGAAGGTCTTACGACAACAATGCAGCGCTCGTATAAGGCTGATGAAAAGCCGCCGGTCGTAGAGCAGAAGGTCGAGCCGTTTAAGGTGCTTGCTCCCGCCGTACAGGCGAAGTTCGGTGCGGACGGCAACACTAAGGTTGTAACGGATGTAGATACTACGGTATATTACGCCGTAAAAGTAAACGGTAAGGATCTTAATCTCGAGGGCGAGCTGCGCGCAAGAGACGGCTCGGGCGGACAGAGCGTATACGGTCCGATCGAGCCGGTACTTAAAAAGCTCAAATCCGCGGGCGCGATTAAAGAGTACAGCATTACGGACGAGGCTCCCGTTACGCTTACGTTTAATACGGGAACCGATAAATATACGGTTATCGCGGGACAAAACGCGATATATAAGAATGATGAATCGACATATACCGAGATCGTTGAAATTCCGGAGGTAATAGGCGGACAGCTGTTTGTCAATTACGGCGCGGTATGTGGATATATCCCCGGTGTTCAAATGAATAAGGATGAGTTCGGGCAGGTATTTGAAATAACAACGCCGCCCGATATGACGCCGACTTACGGAATGACATATTCGGATGGCAATGTCGTTATCTCGGCCGAGGACGATCTCGCGGACGCGGCGCTCATTTTCGCGGCATATGACAACGGCCGTCTTGTGAAGGCCGTGACGAAGAAGGTAAGCGTTGAGGCTGACGGCGAAATTACCGAGGCTGTTCCGGCGGAAATAATGTCGGCTGGAACGGAGCGCAAGGCTATGCTTTGGGATTCGCTTGACGGCATGAAGCCAATTTATGACGCTGTTGCGCTGCCGGACGTTTCTGCGGCGGCAGAGCTTGCATCGGTTGACGACGAGGCGATCGAGCTTGCGGAAGACCCCGTACCGACGGTTGACCCGGCGCAGTGCGAGGAAAATGTATATAATGAAACATACGACAGCCAGCCGAACGGTGTTCTCACACCGACGGAGGGAACAAAGATATTTGACGGTATGGGAGCAACGCTCCAAAAGGAAAGCCGTATATCCGTTGATTTCAGATTTGATGCTGCTACGGGTACAATGTCAATAAAGAACGGCGCGTTAGACGGCGGAAAATGGGGACCGAATTTCTCGCTTAACGGTACCACGTTCAGAACGCAGACAGGCAGCACCTCATTCCAGACGCTTGCCGAGAATATAGAGATTGGTCAATGGTACAGAATGGAAATCGAGGGAACAATGGCTATTGCCAATCCGTCGGCGGTATGCCGTATTTACAAGGTTGAAGATGGCGGCCCGACACTCGTTCAGGAAACCCCGGGAATGAATCTGAGACAATTCGCAAGCGCAAGCAACGGAACGGCGGATTACATGGTTGTAAATCCGGGACTAAGCATTGACAACGTATCAATCACTTCGTTATATGCAAACTCTGTTGACGTTTCTGCTGTAAAGACCGATATAAAAGCGAATGAAAGCGTAATGCTCTCGGCGATCGCTAAGAGAAACGGCAACGCGGTAACGATACCGGAGTTTGAATGGTCAATCTATGATACGGAAGAAAATCCGATTGATGACGATACAATAAAGATTGAGAACAATATGCTGTTCACAACAGCCGATACAAAGTCCCAGACTATTGTAGTCAGAGCGACCGCTCAGACGCCGGGCAGCCCATACGGTGAGGTGACAATTAATATAATGGCGATTGACACGTCTCAGGATACGTTTAACAGTATTGAGCTCTCAAGCGAGCAGGATTATGTTCGTCTTAACGAGCCGGCTGAAATCACAGTATCGGCGAAGATGAATGACGCGGATGTTACGCCGGCGGCTGACGATATTGTATGGACCGTTCTTAACGAGGCGGGAATACGCGCGACGGGCAATACCGGCATTACGGTTACAAACGGAAAGGTCGAGGTAACCGAGGACGTAATTCCGCAGACTATAACCGTAAGAGCGGCCAATAAGTCGGGCAGCGCGCACAACGATATTCAGCTTACCGTTAAGCCCGGAACAATGATTCTCGACGGCGAGGAAGGAAACGAGGACATATATGTAAACGGCGACGCTTGCGAAGAAATCATGACAGGACGCGAGCTTCAGGAGGGTTCATGGGATGGTTCCGGATATTATAAAATAACCGCGGAAACAAGATTTGAAGGCTTCCCGGGCAATACAGGCGAAAATGTCCTTTACAGCGCCGACATGAAATTCGGCGGCAACGGCGCCGGCTGGATCATCTACAGCAACGATAAAGGAAAGCTCGGATTGCAGGTTAAATATGCCGACGGAAAAATAGCTATACAGCAGGATAGCAGCAGAGCTCCCACATACTGCGCTGTTGATACCGAATCGTGGTACAATGTTCAGGTTATGTGCGCAACCGGAGTTAATCCGAATTCTTACGCGAACCTTATTGTATACAAATATGTTGACGGAAAGAGAGTTAACCCCGAAACAGGCGAAGAAGGCAAGCCGTATGTAGCGACAGGCGTTCCGATGAGAAATCTCGCGGAAAGCCAGGCAAACCATATGGAAATTCAGGCAAACACCTGTGTTGATAACGTATACTATGCAAAGGTTGTTCCCGACGAGCTTAAGGCAAGCGTTGATAAGACCTCGATGTACGCGGGTCAGTCGATCCAGGGTACGGCTACGGCATTAAGAAAGGGCGTTCCGTTCGGAAATACGCTTGCGGGACTTATCAGATGGGTCGTATATAACGCGGATGATACCGCGCCGCTCGGCTCGGAGCTTATCACCGTTGACTCATCGGGTAAGATGACGGTTGACGCGCTCGCAGAGAAGCAGACGGTATATTTAAGAGCACAGACGCTTGACGGCAGTCTGCACGATTCTGTGAAGATCGATATTCAGTCGAACGACATATTTACGATCGATTCAATCGGATTCAACGAGGATTATTCCGCTGTTGTACAGCTCGGTGTGATGAAGAGCGTGGCGTATTCCGATAACGTAACATTTATCGTGGCGGTATACGATAAGGCTACCGGCGAAATGGTTTCGGTAAGCTCGAGAAAGATGTCGGCGAAGAATATCGCGCGCTATAACGACGGCGACGACCCGGCGGGCGTGCCGATGAACGCGCCGATGCCGGCGGGCATTACGGAAGCCGGTTCGGATAAGTACGATATCTGGGTTTACACCATGACGTCCGACAGTGAGAACGAGGCGGTAACGGAGGCTGACGGCACGATCGAAGCGGCGTTTGATAACGGCAAGCTCAAGCTGTCAAAGACGCCCGAGTTCGACGCTTCAAAGCCGGTTATCGTGATGGTTGTCAAGCCCGGTACTGTAACGACGAGCGTTAAGGATGACGACATCGTTTACATCAAACAGGTAAACGGCGCGGACCTTGCGGCGCTTGGAGACATTACGGTATCAGCCGCCGAAACAGGTAATTACATCATCAAGATGGCGGGTAAGATAAACGGCGTATCGGCAATAGCGACCGGTATCGCGGCGAAATAAAATATTTAACGATCGTTATAAATGGCACGCCCCGGAAAGCTTTTCCGGGGCGTGTTTTCACGGTTTTGCATTAAAGTCCGAGACATGTGAAAACAGACGGCCGACGAAGTTAAACGCTCCGCCGGTCGTTTTATCTTTGGCCGAATATATATAATCAGCTCAATATTGGCTGGAATTGTCTGTTCTCAAACGCCGCCTCAACCGTGGGGATAAGCATATCAAAATCCGCCACAAGCGAGTTCGGTTTTTTACGCCAATCGTCCTGTGCAAACGGAACAAAGTACAAATTTTTTGTGTTCATAAGAACCCCTATATTTTTCGCGGCGGTGCCGAGACCGTCGTTTGTCGATACCGCTATAACAACCGGCCGTTGGTTTCTCAGGTGCGCTTTAACCGCCATGGTAACGGATGTGTCGGCAATGCCGCCGGCGATTTTCGCCAGGGAATTACCGGTGCAGGGGAGAATAACAAGCATATCAAGCATTTTTTTCGGGCCGATAGGCTCCGCGTCTTTTACTGTATGTATTATCTCATTTCCCGTGATCTCTTTGAGCTTCACGCGAAAGTCCTCCGCCTTGCCGAAGCGTGTGTCGGTTGAATAAGAAATTCCGCTCATAATAGGTATGATGTTCGCACCGGTCTCGGACAGCTTATACAGCGCGCCTGTTGCTTTTTGAAATGTGCAGAATGACCCGCACATCGCAAATCCGATTGTTTTATTCCGTAAATCCAAGCTTTACACCTCCAATTCGTTTAATATATTTAAAATCGTGTTTTTGATAATCCTTCCCGCTGTTATCGGCGCGGTCTTCCCCGGAAGCGACAGCGCCCAGATGACACGCACGCCGGCATCCTTTGCAGCGTCGAAATCCACCCCCCGCGGTTTGGCTTATGGCTAGACAAACAAATTAGACGCCACGGGTCTTGTATGTTGCTTACACATATAACACTATATATAGTGTATATGGAAAAATGTTATAATTTACAACATTTGGACATCTGAATAAGCCTATATACAGCGTATGTGGGCTTATTTTATTGTCTGAACTTATGAGCGGAGAAAATGGAAGTGAGGTGAACGAACAGATGCACCGTCGGAATTATGAAAAATATTGGAGCGAGGTGAGTTATAAAAATGGAAAAAGGAGACGAGACGGCAAAAACGAGCATAAGCGGCATTGAGCGGGAATTTGTCAATTACCCGATTGTGAAAATCAAGCTTTCGGATATTGTTTCATACAGCAAGCACCCGTTCAAGGTGTGCGAGGATGACAAGCTGCACAACGATATGAGCTTTGTTGATAAAATAGCGGAGCTTGTTTCATATGAGGAGGAGTGGAGTTGAAGAAAATATTTGAA
>CANQYQ010000127.1 GCA_947628155.1 uncultured Clostridia bacterium | reverse complement strand
ACGGCGGCAAAGCGCATCAGTGACGGCGCGCTGTATTATTTCATCGACGATACAAATTTTGACGAGGCGAAAAAGGCAGAAATTGCCGAGAAGTGGTTTACGGATATGACCTATACCCCGTCGGCGGAATAAGGCATATCGGGGACACTAAAATAACGCGAATGGGGGACACTAAAGTTTTAGTGTCCCTGAAATTTTAAGGAGGAAACATAATGCAGAGAGTATTGACATTTACGCACGGCAAAAAGAAATACGTTTCCAAGCCGTGGAATTTCGAGGCGTTCTGCCGCGTGAGCGAGAGGCATGTGCAGCAGGACTACGACGGGGACGGAACCCCGATAGGGAACAAGACAAACAGTGTGGCGCGTATCGGTTCCGACACGGTGGATTACCTTTTCGAGGGCACCGACGCGACGCAGGATATTCTCGACAGCTGCATCGCGGAGAAGTACAGAATGTGCCGTCAGGTGTTCGAATGGTACTTAGAGGACGCGACGAGAAAAAACGTGCAAACTCCGGCAACGGAGGAAACGGAGGAAAAATAAGGGATGTTTACGCGGCGCTGTATCTGGAGCGCGGAATCATGCCCGATACGGTAGCGCGGCAGGATCCTAAAATATTATTTGACATGATGGACACAATCGACGGTATGAAAGAGCGGAAAAAGCCGTCGAAGCAGAATTACAGCAGTCCGTATATCAGGGCTGTTTTCGGATAGGAGGGACGGCGTAAATGGCGGAAATAGATGAACTTGTCGTGCGGATAACCGGCGACGTGTCGGGACTTGACAGCGCCGTCGCTCACGCGCAGGGCGCACTTGCGGGACTTACCGGCGCGCAAAACGGCAGCACAGCAGCAACGGAGCACGGCACAAAAGCAATTGACGACAACGCGGAAGCGGTCAAACGCGGTACAAAGGCAACGGACGATTATTCGGAGTCGGTCAAACGCACTACAAAGACGCAGAACGAGAATACGCACCGGACGAAAAGAACCGCGTCGGAATGGCAGTCGGCGGGGAAACAGATTAAATCCCTCGGAGAAGGAATTGACAGCGTTACGAAGCCGTTTCAGGTCGCAAGTCTCGCGCTCGGCGCGGGCGGGGTTGCGGCGGCGAAATTCGCGATCGATTTTGAGGACAGCTTCGCGGGCGTAAAGAAAACCGTGGACGGCACACCGGAGCAGTTAGCCGAAATCCGGCAGGGTATAATCGACCTTACGACCACCGGCATAAATGGACGAAATCCGGTCAGAGCGACAACGACAGAGCTTAACGACCTCGCCGCGATAGCCGGTCAGCTTGGCTATAAAGCCGATGAAATTGTAGATTTTACCGAGGTTATGGCGCAAATGCAGAGCGCGACTAATTTAGGTGGCGAGGAAGGCGCGAAAACGCTTGCCCGTTATATGAATGTAACGCAAACCGCGCACGATAAAACGCGCAATCTCGGTTCGGCGATTGTTTACCTCGGAAATAATTACGCTACGACAGAAGCGGAGATTGCGTCAATGGCGATGAGGCTCGGCAGAACGGGAACGCTTGTCGGTATGAGCGCGGCTGATACGCTCGGATATGCGACGGCGCTTTCAAGTATGGGTATCGAAGCCGAAGCAGGCGGAACAGCGGTATCAAAGTCGTGGACAAAAATTGATAATGCGGTCGCTACCGGCGGCGAATCTCTCGAAAAATTCTCAAAGGTTGCCGGGAAGAGTGCAGATGAATTTTCGGAGCAGTGGAAATCCGATGCGGCAGGAGCATTTAACGACTTTTTAGGCGGACTTGCACAGGCGGAAAATCTACCGCTGGCGCTTCAGGATTTAGGAATAACCGAAGTTCGTGAAGCTGACGCGCTTAAAGCTCTCGCGCTTGGGTATGAAACGGCGAAGCAGGCGGTAAAGGACGCAAATACCGCTTGGCAGGAAAACACCGCTTTACAAAAAGAGGCGGATGAAAAGGCGAATACCACCGCAGGAAAACTCGCCAATCTGAAAAACAACGTCGTTGAGGCGGGGCGGTCGTTAGGCGAGGTAATGCTTCCGACGGTCGTCGACGTGACCGGCGGTATCGCGAAAATGACGCAGGGACTTGCGAAAATGCCCGACGCGGGGAAAAAGGCGATCGTTACCGCCGGAGCAGTCACGGTCGGGATAGGCGCGCTGTCCAAAGGCGCGGCGGGAGCGATCAAAACCGTCGGCGGAATGGTCGAGGGTATCGGCAAAATAAAAGAAGTTGCCGCCGCCGGAGGCGCGGGCGCAAAGCTGCTGTCCGTGGCGGCGGGATTCGGCGCGGTCGGTGCAGCCGCGGCAATTACCGTAGGTGTTGTAGCGGCGGCGAAAGCCGGAATGGAGGCATACCACGAGGCGCAGATACATTGGGCAGACGATTTGGTCGAGCCTACGCAAAAGCTGTCGGAATCGACACAAAAGGTGCGGGAGCTCGGCGAAGTGCAAAAGGAACTGTCAAAGCTTCGGGTTGTTATAAATTCGGGCGATTCAAGCGCGGAAGAGGTTGAATCGGCGAAGCAGCGTGTTCACGAAATCGCCGAAATGCTCAAGGAAAAATATAACCTTGATATTTCCGTCAATGACGACGACCTCGACGGTACTATTGATAAGCTTGACGAGGTCGCGAAAAAGCAACAGGAAATAAATCTTAGCGACGCGCGCAGTAATGCGACCGATGTAAATTTATCACTTGCCGATACGCTGGAAGACTATGAGAGTAATCCGGCAAAAATAGCGGATACGACTAAAAAATTAAAAGAAGCCGAGGCGGGCGTTGAGAAATATGGAGATGCTTTGTCCGATGTAAATGATGCCTATAGTGACTTTAATCAGTCTTTGGCGGATTACCACGCAGAAACCGGGAAAATCATGTCCAAGAATGACCCCGAACGATACGCTCAGGAATGGCAAAAATTGAGGGATACTATCAATCCCATACTTGCGGAGATGGGATTAACCGGAATAGCGGATACCGATAGTATTCTTGCGCCGGAATCAAGAGCCTCAGAGTTAGAATCCCTATTTAATGAGGCCTCAAAAGACGCTAAAGATTATAAAGAGGACTTAGACGGTCTTACAGCCTCACAAGAACAGTTTGAAGCTTCGAGGGCCGCTTATATACAAGACGCGCTCACAGAAATTAGTTACGGTGACGCGGCAAAGGGTATGGATATGCTTACCCGCGCAACGACACGGTATCATGCCGCGGCGGCGGAAACCGCTATGCAGGCGGCGAAGGCTCAATCGGGTCTGGACAGCTTTACGGAGCTGCAGGGCAAGAGCGGCGCGGAAATTAACAAAGCGGTTTCCGATTATCAGAGCGCGGCGCAGCAGTTCGGCGCGACGAGCGAGGAAATCTCGCGCGGCAGCGCGCTTATCAAGAACGGACTGGACAGCGCGTCGCAGGTGACGCCGGATAATCTGAATAATGTGCTCGCCGATTTTGACACCTACGCTAAAAATTTCGGACTAAATTCACAGGAAATTGCGCTCGGAACGTCGCTTATACAAAAAGGCTTTGACAGCGTGCAGGGAGCGATCGACGCGGGGCAGATAGAGAGCTTGTTCGAGGCGTTTTCCGGTAACGGCAAGGCTATGGGACTTGACGCGTCGGCAATCGCGGAATTTGCGCAGTCGTTAAATCTTATCCCTGACAATAAGCATATTGAAATAAGCACCGAGGGCGATTTATCTCTTGTCGATAACGTGACGGAAAAGCTTGCCGAAATTAACGGTCAGTCATACAAGGTATCGGTTGACGCGGAGGGCAACGTTGAAATTCTGGATACGGCGACGGGCAAGGTCGAAACACTGCAGGGACTCGGCGCGGTATCGATAGGCGTTGACGCGGAGGGAAATACCGTCGCGCTTGACGAGGCGGGAAACAAGGTCGCGACATTAAAGGGTTACGGCAATGTTTCTATCGCGGTTGACGCGCAGGGCAATGTGACGGTTTTAAGCGACGCGGAGCAAAAAATAAACGAGCTGAAGCAGAATGGCGCGGTCACGGTGCGCGTTAACGATGAAACAGGTAATCTGGAGGGTCTTAACGAAGCAAAGCAGGTTATCGGCGAAATAAAGCAAAACGGCGAAGTTGAGATAAAGGTCAAGGCCAATACCGACGGCGCCGATAAAGAGAGTATTCTCAGTAAAATTTTCGGAGGCACGACGGCGCACGCTGCCGAAATTGAGACTACGGCGGATGTGAAAGTCAATCCCGGCAATGTCGATACATCGGCCGCAGATACGGCGGTGCAGGACAGCGCGTCAAAGACACCGGCCACGATCAATCAGACGGCGGATGTTACGGTCACCCCGGGTAATGTTGACGCGTCGGGTGTTCAGTCAGCGGTGCAGGAAGCAGTATCGAGCGCGGCGACGGCGGCGGAAGCAAGCGCGGCGGTGACAATCACCGGTACGGTCAATTTTGAGCAGGGAACATCGCCGACAACAGTTCCGGACGCATCGGGCAAGGCAAATTTCTCGCTCGGCGATCATCCGGACAGCGCGCCGGACATATCCGGCACGGCGAACTATACCGGCGTGTTCCCGACGGAGGCGCCGACAATCACCGGTACGGTAAATTACGTGCTCGGCAGCGTTGCGAAGCCGAACGCCACGGGTACGGACTACTTCTCCGGGGGTTTGGCGATGGTGAACGACCAGCGGGGGATCGCCGACCCGCGTGAATTGATCGTTGACCGCGGGCGCGCGTTTATCCCGGAGGGGCGCGACGTTGTCTTGCCGCTGTCACGCGGCGCGAAGGTATACACGGCGCGGCAGACAAAAGCTATCATGTCGGGACTTGGGATACCGCGCTACGCTTCGGGCAAGGAAAACTCCGACGCGTTCACATCGGCGCGGGATAATTGGACGCACTACACCAAAACCCACGCCGTAACGACAACGCAGGAGCTAGAAAAATGGCTTGAGCTGCAGGAGGAATTCCGCGATAACGATAAGGATATCGAGGATATTGAAGAGCAGATTTTCTCTTTGCGTCAGAAGCAGACGAAGGAATTAAACGACCAATCGTCGGCGTGGCTCGAAACACGGAACGCACTTAACGACTGGGCGGACATTGGCGACGACCCCGTATCGGCGTTTAACCGCGTGCGTGAGCGCAATATGGCCGAGGTCGAAGCGGGGCGCATGCTGTGGGAGGATTGCACTGACACGGTTACGCGGCTCGGCAAGGATATGTACGACGACAGGGTGCGCCAGTCGCGGGATTGGCTCGAACGTGAAAAGGATTACCACGGCCTGAGCATTGAGGACTACATCGCGGGGCTTGACCGCATGGCGGCATACACGCGCGAATATTACGACCAGGGCCTGATTGATTACCGCGCATATGCCGAGGGTATCGCGGAAATTACGGACGATAAGATCGATTCGTACCGCGAATTGCTCGACAAACAGCTTGAAGAAAGCCTCGCGTGGATTGACGACCGCACATATTTTAACGACTGGCAGAATTACGGCGACGATCCGATTTCGGCGTATAACCGTGTGAAAGAGCGGGAATATGCGGCAATGGAAGCGGGCGAGCAGTCGTGGGAGGAATATTGCGAGCACATGGCCAAATCCGGCTCCGCGCTGTATCAGGGCAAAAAAGACCAGTCGGAGCGGTGGCTAAAGGAGCAGCGCGACTACTTCGGCATGGAGGCGGAGGACTACGCCGCCGGATTGGAGCGAATGCTCGATTACACCGACGAATACCACGAAAAGGGAATAATTCTCGACCGCGAATGGCACGAGGCGCGCACGGATATTTTACATCAGATGTGGGACGAGGCGGCGGACGCGTATGACGACGCGCTGCAAAAGCAGTCGGAGTACATTTCCGATTTGCGCGAGAAATTCTCCGACGAGGAGCAAGCCTTACGCGACAGCTGGGACGCCGACGACCGTGCGGTCGATATGGCGGACGTGGCGCGTCAGCTTGAAATTTACAAAGGCGCGGTTACGGACAGGGGCCAGCAGAAGTACAAGGATCTGCAGGAGCAGATGAAGCAGCTGCAGCGCGACGAGGAGCTGTACCAATTGCAGACGCGCAATAATGCCGTTTTGGAGGATCTCGAAGCGGAATATGACCGCATGGAGGCGGCGAAGGCGGACGTGCTGAAGCAGGTCGTAACGACGAACGTCGATATTTCCGATTTCGTCGGACGCATGAACGACACGATTGCAAGCTCCGGCAGCAATATTGAAGGTCTGCTGAATCGGATAATTGACGCGCTGCCGCTTAACGGCGGCGAAACGTCGTATTACGATAACCATTCGCAAATTACGATAAACCACGCGGACACGACAGATATAATGGCGCGGCTGAGATGGAAGGTGGGATATTAAATGAAAACGGGATTTAGCTTTAAGGGCGTACATTCGTATGATTTTGACGGCGTTGCCGCCGTCAGCACCGACGACCGCCCGATCGTTCCCGACGTGAAGGAAACGACGTTTTCACCGCTCAACCGCGACGGCGCGTATGATTTCTCGGCGGCGAACCCGGCGGGGCGTGAGTATTACGAGGAGCGGATTTTTCAGCTGAAAATCAAGGTCAAAGCCGCAAATATCGGCGAACTGCAAAGGACGTTAACGCTATTAGCACGATGGCTTCGCGGAAGCGGCGACTTGATTTTCGACGATATACCCGCCGTCAAATGGGCGGCGCGGATAGTAGAGGCGGTTCCGTACGCGCCGGAGCGCGAGGGAAAAAAGGCGGAGCTTGACGTCAAATTCCGCGTACAGCCGTTTTCGGAAATGACGTTTGACGTTACCGACGGGCCTGTTCTTGACAGCGGTATCCCGCTTGACAGCGCGATCCCGCTTAATCTGGGCGAGCAGTTCGATTTCACGGAAGTCAGGGGCGGCGGAATATTGATTCATAATATCGGCGACGTTCCGGCTCTGCCGATCGTAACGATTGAAGGTATATACGGGGTGATGATCGGCTGTAACGGCAAGGGCCTTGAAGTTCCGGCTGAATGCCGCATAGACTGTGAACGGAAAATTGTGACAGACTTATCGGGAAACAGTATTATGACGGAGGTTTCCGGTGACTTTTTCGAGCTTGCGCCGGGCGCTAATATGTTAAGTGTTCTTCCACGCTCCGAACACGAGAGCTGCCATATTACAGTGCGGTA
>CANQYQ010000126.1 GCA_947628155.1 uncultured Clostridia bacterium | reverse complement strand
GATAGGATTTACGCGCCGTTTTCTTTTTTGAATAATGAAAGGAGAATAAATAATGGAAAAATCAAATTATCTTGCCGAAGAAAAAGTCGGAACGCTTATGAGAAAGTACGCGGTGCCGTGCATAATATCGCTGCTTGTCGCGGCGCTTTACAATATCGTGGACCAGATATTCATCGCCAACGCCGACTATCTCGGCTCATACGGAAACGCTGCGAACACCGTTGTGTTCCCGCTTACGGTCATTGCGCTCGCAATAGCGGTCATGATAGGCGACGGCTGCTGCGCGTTTGTGAGTTTGAGCCTCGGCAGACAAAATAAAAAAGACGCGGAAAAAAGCATAGGTAACGCCGTTGTTCTGTCCGCGGTCAGCGGCATTGTGCTGTGCGCCGTTTATCTGATATTCCAAAACGCGATAGTCACGGCGTTCGGCGGCACGGTCAACGCGGAAACGTTTGAATACTCAAAGGAATATTTCTTCTATATCACGCTCGGCATACCAGCCTACATGTTCGGTCAGGCTATGAACCCGGTCATACGCTCCGACGGCAGTCCGAAATTTGCCATGGCGTCGACGCTCGCGGGCGCGGCCGCAAATATTATCCTCGACCCGATTTTTATATTCATATTCAAATGGGGAATGATGGGCGCCGCTGCCGCCACCGTCGCGGGCCAGGTAATAACGGCGGCTTTGGCGGTATGGTACCTCGTTCACACGAAAACGGTTAAGCTCACACAGCCGTGCTTTAAATTAAGCACGCGGATAATCGGCAAAATTATACCGCTCGGGATCTGCAGCTTCCTGTCGCAGATTTCACTTGTTGCCGCGATGGCCGCAATAAATAACATGATCAGGAAATACGGCGCGCGGGACGAGATTTTCTCACAGGCGCAGTACGCGCAGATACCTATGGCGGTAGTGGGAATAGTAATGAAATTTTTTCAGATCGTAATATCGATCGTAGTTGGTATGGCGGCGGGCTGCATACCGATTGTCGGATTTAACATGGGCGCGGGAGAAAAGGCGCGTGTGAGGAAGCTTTTTACAATGCTGCTCGTATGCGAAGCGGCGGTCGGCGCGGCGGCGCTCTTAATAGCCGAGCTTTGCCCTCGTCAGCTTATCGCGGTATTCGGCGCGGCAAACGAAAGCGTGTATTATACAGATTTCGCGGTAAAATCGTTTCGGATATACCTGTGTATGATGATTTTCGCGTGCATAAACAAGGCGGCGTTCATATTCCTCCAGGCGATGGGCAAGGCGATCGCGTCAACAATGCTCTCAATGGTGAGGGAAATAGTCTTCGGAGTCGGCTTCGCGCTGCTTCTGCCGGTATATTTCGGTCTTGACGGAGTCCTCTATTCAATGCCGATTTCGGATATACTGACGTTTATCATATCAGCCGTTGTGATCACGATGACATACCGCGATCTGTCGGAGCATAAGGGGAAGGAACAACAGCTTATTCCGAATAAAATTTATTCTTGACAAAATGAAAAATTATATGGTAAAATAACGCTTGCAAAACGACGACACATGTATTATCTGAAGCATAGATCCAACGGATCCTGCGAAGTATGTAAATCTGATCACGGAACGTACTGCTATCGGATAATGCATGTGTTTTTATTTCAAATTTAAAGAATTAACGGAGGATTTATTATGCCAAGGAATCAATTTCAAAGAATGGTATTCGCGTTTCTGACCGTATTGGTAACGGTTCACGCGTATGTATTTTACAGCCTGTATGTCATAAACGGCGGTACGTTCATGGAGATCACGGGCGCGGGGAGCGTACTGGACGCGATACGCATAATGGGCGGTGTGAGCGTATTCGGAAAATTTGTACCGATATGGGCTGTTGTGCTTATAGAGTTTGTATTTGCGTACTCGCTTGAAATTCTCATGGGAAGTCCCTGCTCATTCAATCTTGCCGCCAAGGTATTCGACCCGGCAAAAACGCATCCCGTGCTTTTTGAAACGGCGATAATCTGCGCCACGGTAGGACTTATGTGCCCCGCGATGAGCTTCATAGCGGCATGGCTGTATTATCCGTATAACGCGGGATTTAGTATTTTCACACTGCTCGCCAACTGGCTCAAGCTCGTATGCCTTAACCTCCCGTTCGCGTTTTTCTCGCAGCTGTTTTTCATTCAGCCGCTGATACGAACAGTGTTTAAATGGATATTTTGCCGGGAAGCCGAGGTAATAACGTCGTCGGCGGCATGATCCGAGCGTTTCAAGAGCACCTATTATTTTCGCCGTAATAAAGATCCCGCAAGCGGATCTGTCGGCATACGAGGGTTCGGTTTCGCGGAAAATGAATAACAGCGCCATTTGCTGTCATAATGGCGCTGTTATTTTAACAAAGATATAAATTAATCTATTCCATGCTTCGGTTCGATCAATTTTTCGATGGCCCAAGGCGCGGGATCGATCCTACACCCTTTTTGTTATCGACATATTTTATTAATTCGGTATCGCTATCTGCGGCAGCGATTCAAGTATGCCCTGCGCTATTCCCTGCGCGAGCTTGTTCTGGTAATCCTCGCTTGTCATCAGCGTAACCTCCTCGGTATTGCTGATGAATCCGCATTCGACAAGCGACGCGGGCATATTGCAGCGGCGCGTTACCGCGTGCTCCGCGATTTTTACGCCTCTGTCCGCCGCCCCTGTTTCGTCTATCATATTCCTCAGCAGCCGCGTCGCGAGATATGAGCTTGTAATGCCGTATGAATCGCCGTTATTCTCGGTCGCGTAATACGTCTCAATTCCATGCGCTGACGCGGGGTCGGCGGAATTAATATGTATGCTCACGAACAACGCGGCGTTTTCGCCGTTAGCCTGCGTAGGTCTTTCGACGAGCGAGGGCAGCGTATCGCCGGTTCTCGTAAGCGAAACGGTAACGCCGTTTTGTTCAAGGATCGACTTGACCTTATATGTTATCGAAAGCGTCAAATCCTTTTCGAGAACCGATTGGCCGTTAAGCGTTCCCACAGCTCCGCTGTCACTGCCTCCGTGACCCGCGTCAAGCACAACGAGCTTTGTCTCGTTATCGGCGCGGTTAAACGTATTTGCCGGCTCCGGATCGGACGCCTGCTGCGGTACGGCCGCGTTTACCTGAACGGTTACCGAAGGCTTTGAAGCTGGCGCGGCAGTCGGCTTCCGAGTCGCCGCCGGCGGATTGGTCGTTACCGTAACGGTGATCTCCGTATCCGATACGCGCTTGATATCATAGCCGGAAATATATTCGCTGTCTACCACGAATCTCGCGCGGTCGCCGTTATCTCCCAGACGGATCGTCGATATTCCTATATCGTTTACATACCGCGTACCCTCGTACTTGCCCATGCTTGAACCGTTAAGGTCTATCACAAGCCTTCCCGGGGACGCCATCATAAAATCGTCCTCATTTTCAATCTGATAATCTGTTTTCACATTAATTGTAAGCTCGTTATTGCCTGTGACATTATACGAAAACTCCGTAACTGTCGGCTTCGGCGCGGAGGTCGCCGCCGGCTCGGCATAATCATAGTTCTCCGACGCGACAAGTATAGCTCCGGCGTCGGCGTCAAAATCAACCGGCATGCCTATGCTTTCACTTATAAAACGTACCGGAACCATCGTTTTTGTTTCTCCGCCGAGCTTTGAAATAAGCTTGGGAACAACATTATCCGGAATCGCGCATTTGCGCCCGTTTATATAAGCTATGTTATTGTTTATGAACATGAGTATGGTAGTATCCTCGTCGAAAATACGTATCGACTGATCCTCTCCATCGTATTCTACCGTTGCGCCCACCTCCTCAAAAATCTCACGTACCGGCACAAGCGCGCGGTCATTGAAAATAATAGGAGAAAGCGGCGGGTCGATCTCATGATTATTCACCACAAGCGCGTAAACCGCGCCGTCATACTCATGTATTCCGCCGTCATACTCGAGCAGCATAGCGTCCGCATTCGCCGTAACCGCGCCGAGTATCATAAACGTCATCATGCAAATAAGAGTTACCAATGTTTTCCTCATCAACTCAGCTCCTTCCCTTGTTTTTTGCGCCGCCGGGTAATTCGTAAAGCTCCTTGCACCGTGCCAAAGACTCTAAAGCCCCGCAGGCGCGGATAGAATTTAAGAATTATCCGCCGTCAGCAATAAATACTACCCTATAAATTTTTATTATTCGGCGTATGGGATCCCGAAATGCTCATAAGCGGTTCTTGTCGCCGTCCTGCCGCGCGGCGTCCGAACGATGAACCCGAGCTGCAATAAATACGGCTCGTACACGTCCTCAATAGTATTAGGCTCTTCACCTATGGTCGCCGCAAGCGTATCAAGACCTACCGGTCCGCCGCCGAAGCTCTCGATCATGGTCGTTAACATCTTTGTGTCAATCATGTCAAGTCCCAGCTCGTCAACCTCCATATCCTTTAGAGCCGCCTGTGCCACATCAACGGTTATCGCGCCGTTATAGCGCACTTGCGCGAAATCGCGCACGCGCTTTAAAAACCTGTTCGCTATACGCGGCGTGCCGCGCGAACGCGACGCTATTTCCGCCGCGCCTTCATCGTCTATCACGACGTTTAAAAGCTTTGCCGAACGTATCACGATCTGCTTTAAATCCTCGACAGAATATAATTCCAGTCTGCTTATCACCCCGAAACGATCCCTTAACGGCGCTGATAACAACCCCGCGCGCGTCGTCGCGCCGATAAGCGTGAATTTCGGCAGATCAATGCGTATCGACTTCGCCGCCGGGCCTTTGCCGATTATAATATCAATAGCGTAATCCTCCATCGCGGGATACAATACCTCCTCGACGCTTCGCGCCATGCGGTGTATCTCATCGATAAACAATATATCGTGCTCGTTTAAATTTGTCAGTATCGCCGCCAAATCTCCCGCCTTCTCAATCGCGGGGCCTGAGGTAATACGTATATTTACGCCCATTTCATTTGAAATAATACTCGCGAGAGTCGTCTTCCCCAATCCGGGCGGGCCGTATAAAAGCACATGGTCAAGCGGTTCACGGCGGTCGAGCGCCGCCTTTATATACACATCAAGATTGCTCTTTACCTTGTCCTGTCCGATATATTCATCAAGCGTGCGCGGTCTTAATCCCGATTCGATTTCCACATCCTCGCCGATAAACTCATTCGTAACAAATCTTCCGTCCTCATCGAACACTCACATCACCCGCCTTATAAGCCCGCAAGAGCTTTCTTTATGATTTCCTCGACGCTCAGATCCGCATCCGTCTTTTTGACCGCGTTTCTCGCATCCGCCGCGCTGAATCCGAGCGCGACAAGCGCGCTCACCGCCTCCGCGCGGCTGTCCGTGATCGGCTCCGCCGCGGCTGTTTCGTCCGCGTCGGTATCAACACTTAAATCCTCGCCCTTCAATTTATCGCGAAGCTCCAGTATGATCCGCTTCGCAAGCTTCGGGCCTACGCCGGCCGCCCGTGTGATGGCCTTTACATCATCCGTCACGACCGCGAGCGCGAATCTTTCCGGCGTAAGCACGGATAAAATCGACAGCGCCGCTTTCGGACCTACTCCCGATACGGACAGAAGCATAAGGAACATTCTCTTTTCTTCCCGCGCCGCGAATCCGTACAGCTCCATAATATCCTCGCGTACGTGCAGATACGTATACATCGTAATCTCATCGCCGATATTTCCCGCGTTCGCCATACTTGTAAGCGTCGTGTTCATATAATACGCAACGCCGCCCGCGTCAACCGCCAAGCCGCTCTCGTCCTTATAAACAAGTCTGCCTTTTATATAGTAATACATCCTGTTTGCTCCTTTTCAGTATTTATAATACAACAATGTTACAATTATGTCAACTATGAAATTGTTACAAAATTGTTAATTTTTTGCCGTTTATTTAAACACTTTTTAATAATTAAAAATTTTTGTTGTATAATTGCACCAAAATTATCAATGATATTAACCAAATTAATTATTGATTTTTACCAAAATTTTTATATTTCATAAAAATTTCTATTATATTACAGCATTGTTACATCATATGCTCAGATCCTGTCCGCCCAACGAATTCATGCGGTTCGAATGCGCGTGACAAATCGCCAAAGCAAGGCCGTCGGCAGCGTCGTCGGGTTTAGGGATCTTATCAAGATGGAGCATCATTTTAACCATCGTCTGCACCTGATTTTTATCGGCGCGGCCGTAGCCGGTAACCGCCTGCTTCACCTGCAGCGGCGTATATTCATACACCCTTACGCCGTTATCCACCGCCGCGAGCAGTATCACTCCCCTCGCCTGTGCGACTTTGATCGCGGTTTTCTGGTTGCTGTTAAAAAACAATTCCTCGATCGCGATCGCGTCGGGGCGGTATTTTTTTATATAATAATTCATCCCGTCGTAAATATATTTAAGTCTGTCCGTTGTTTTTTCATCCGCCCCGGTTGTGAGCGCATTGTATTCAAGCATGCGGAACCTGCTTTTATCATATTCTATTATCCCCAATCCGACTATCGCGTAACCCGGGTCAACGCCTATTATAACCATAACCTCTTAATACCACCTTAAAAAAACTAATATATTTATACACTTTTAACTATTGAATATTTTATTGCGTTAGTATATAATATCTACATATTATAAAACATTTTAGGAGGAATTGCAACCATGGCAAAGGAAAAAGTTGTACTCGCCTATTCGGGCGGGCTTGACACGTCGATAATTGTGCGCTGGCTCATCGAGAATTACGGCTACGAGGTTATCTGCGTATGCGGCGACGTAGGTCAAGGCAAAGAAACGGACGGACTTGAGGAACGCGCGAAGCGCGCTGGCGCGTCGAAATGCTACATCGCGGATCTGCGCGACGATTACGTTAAGGATTACATTTTTCCGACATTAAAGGCAGGCGCGGTATACGAGGGCAAATATCTTCTCGGCACATCTCACGCGCGTCCGATCATCGCGAAAAAATTAGTTGAGATAGCACATAAGGAGGGCGCGGCCGCGATATGCCACGGCGCGACCGGAAAGGGCAACGACCAGGTTCGCTTTGAGCTTACGATCAAGGCGCTCGACCCGACGATAAAAATCATCGCTCCGTGGCGCATTTGGGACATCAAGTCGCGCGAGGACGCGGTCGACTACGCGCAGGCACACGGGATCGAGGTCCCGGTAACGAAGAAGGATCTGTATTCGCGTGACCGCAACATATGGCACATCAGTCACGAAGGCATGGATCTCGAGGACCCGGCGAACGAACCGCAGCTCGCGAATCTGTTAAAGCT
>CANQYQ010000125.1 GCA_947628155.1 uncultured Clostridia bacterium | reverse complement strand
CCGTCGTTCCCGGAGGAATTTCAAAACGGCTATAGATTTAAGAGCGGACATATTACGTACAGCGAGGACGCAAACGGAGAAACGGTTGAAAGCTATAAGGGAATTGACTGTGTGTACGACAAGAACGGCGATGAGATGGACATATTCGCCGACGCGGCAAAAGCCGGAGTCGGTATGGATGACTGTGAAACGGCGGAGGTTTATAACGGCGCGGATATTAAGTATATTGAATACATGAATAAGCTTGTTCCGCCCGATTACGAAATGACCGAGCAGGATAAAAAGGACGAGGAAAGCGGCGCGCTCGTGTTCAGCTATGGCAGTCCGAAGGTGAAGATATCACGTATGCAGTGTATCGGCTTTGAATGCGACGGCCTGAATTATTCGATTTCCGTTGTTGACAGTCCGCTTACCAAAGCGGAGCTTGTGCTGACGGCAAGGGAAATAATCGATAATCAAACAAAATAATAATCAGTCGGAATAATGCCCGCGGCTAAAATAATGCCGCGGGCGTTTTTTGATGCTGTAACATCAAATTATTCCGCCATGTTTTTTGCAAAAATGCCGTATCCCTTTTTCGGATTGTTTACAAATACGTGTGTGACCGCGCCGACAAGGCGCCCGTCCTGCATGACCGGCGCGCCGCTCATTCCCTGCACGATCCCGCCTGTCGCGCTTATAAGCCGCTCGTCGGTGATCTCGACCGTCATATTACGGCAGCCTTCCCCGGAAATCACTTTGATTTCGGCCGCATATGCCGTAACCACGCCGCCCTCGATATCGCTCAGGACCTCCGCCGTTCCGTCGTGTACGTCGTTTATGCCTGCCGTTTCAACAGCGTTTCCGTCCGTTTGCGCGGTAATAATGCCGGAAATTCCGTTTTCGCCGTTATGGTCTACCGTTCCGATGACCTCGTCGTTAAAATCCGCTGTAACCGCTCCCGGAATGCCGATGTGACCTTTGTTTATTCCTATGATTTTACATCCGTTCAGACTTCCCTCGCGTATTGTTATCATGCTCTCCGAATCTACGTCCGTTATTGCGTGACCGAGCGCGGCGTACCGCATATTTTCGGGATTGATGTACGTGAGCGTGCCTACGCCCGCCGCGCTGTCGCGCGCCCACAGCCCCATGCAATATCGGCCTTCGCCGGACAGCTTCGGAGTCAGCTCGGCTGTTTTGGTTTCGCCGTTTCGGAGAATCGAGATCTCAAGCTCGCCCGGCTGTTCAAAACGCGAAAAATCTTCGCATGACTCGATCTCCTCTCCATTTATTTCAGTTATTACGTCGCCCGGTCGTATGCCGGCCTCGCGGGCCGGACATACCGAATGACCGCGATTATCCGTAAAATCGGCGACGTCCGCTACTATAACGCCGTCGGCGTAAATTTTTATTCCGACTGTACGCCCGGACGGAATAACGTAATCCGCCGCATATGCTCCCGTATAAACAGCCATATAGAGCGGTATAATAAATACGGCGCATATATTTTTGCAAAATTTTTTCATTCGCTTTTCACCTCCCGCACAATTTAAATTCTGCTTTTGCGGATTTTTATATACTGAAAAGTTAAGGCAATCACGCGCGAGGCATGTATTTAAGGTGTATATTTTCCGCCGCGTAATCAAAAAAGATATTTATTTAATAAAAACATAGCTTTTTTTTAAATTTTATGATATACTTAATACATTAAGATTTGAGAAATTACGGAGATAGAATAATGGATAAATTACTTGAGAGGCTAAACGAACGTCAGATTGAGGCCGTGAAAACGACCGAAGGCCCGCTTCTTGTTCTCGCCGGCGCGGGCAGCGGTAAAACCACGGTGCTTGTGAACCGCATCGCATACATAATTGATAAGAACCGCGTAGCGCCGTATAATATTTTGGCGATCACGTTTACCAATAAAGCTGCAAATGAAATGAAGGAAAGAATAACGGCGATTTTAGGCGGACTCGCGGGAGGAATGTGGATAGGCACATTTCATTCGATATGTGTAAAGATACTGCGCTCCTGTATTGACCTGCTCGGATACGGCCGCGATTTCACCATATATGACAGCGCCGATACACGTACGCTTATGAAGGAATGCATTAAGGATATGGACCTTGATGAAAAGAATTTCCCCGTGCGCAATGTGCTTTCAGTCATAAGCAGCGCGAAAAATGACATGATGGAGGCCCGGGAATTTGAGAAGCATTATGAGGGCGATTACCGCATGAGCGTAATAGCGGAGCTTTATAAGCGCTATCAGACGCGCCTGCGCGAGGCGAACGCGGTGGATTTCGATGATTTAATACTGCTGACGGTGAAGATTTTAAGCAAGAATCCGGATGTACTGATGAAGTACCAGAGCCGGTTTGAATACGTTTTGGTGGACGAGTATCAGGATACGAACAATACGCAGTATATGCTTGTAAAGCTTTTGTCCGAGGGCTGCGGGAATTTGTGTGTCGTGGGGGACGACGATCAGAGCATATATAAGTTCCGTGGCGCGAACGTAGGCAATATTTTAAGCTTTACAAAGGATTATCCCAATGCGAAGGTTATAAGGTTAGAGCAGAACTACCGTTCGACCCAGAATATTTTAAACGCCGCAAACGCGGTGATTTCCAATAACTCCGGGCGCATGGGCAAGGATTTGTGGACGGACAACGGGAACGGCGACAAGATTTATACATATACCGCGTCAAACGAATATGACGAGGGGCGATTTATCGCGCGTGAGATAAAGAAGCATTACGACAAAACCGGCAAATATTCGGATTGCGCGATATTGTACCGCATGAACGCGCAGTCGCGTGTGATTGAGGAAATGCTTATGCGCGGCGGAATACCGTACCGCGTGCTTGCGGGGCTTAGATTCTATGACCGCAAGGAGATAAAGGATATAATCGCGTATTTGCGGGTCATATATAATCCGGCGGATAATTTGAGTCTGCGCCGCATAATAAACGAACCGAAGCGTAAAATCGGCGCGGCAACGGTAGAAAAGGCGCAGCGCATAGCGGACGCTAACAATTTGTCGATGTTCGAGGTCATATCGTCTGCCGGCGAATGGCCGGAAATGGCCGGCGCGGCGGCAAAGGTTAAAGCGTTTGCCGATATGATAAACGCGCTGGCTGATTTGAGCCGAGAGCTGACAATTTCGGAGTTTGTCGAACGGGTTATGATCGATACGGGATACAAAGCGAGCATTGAGGCCGAGAACTCGATTGAATCGCGCACGCGTATAGATAACCTTGAGGAATTTATGAGCGTTGTGTGCGAATTTGAGGGCAATCCGGAATATAACGGAACGCTTGCGGAGTTCCTGGAGGGTATTTCGCTTGTGTCGGACATAGACGCATATGACGAGGATTTGGATTCCGTCGTTATGATGACAATACACAGCGCCAAAGGCCTTGAATTTCCGGTCGTATTCCTCGCGGGCTTGGAGGAGGGATTGTTCCCGGGAATGCGCTCGGCGGCCGATGAAGACAGCATAGAGGAGGAACGCCGCCTGTGTTATGTCGCGATAACGCGCGCGAAGGAGAGGCTGTATCTTACAAAAACCACAAGCCGCACGATTTTCGGAAAAACGGCGCCGTCAATACCGTCGCGCTTTTTCGACGAAGTGCCGGAGGAGTATACGGAGGAAGCGGGCAGCTTTCGTTCGGGACTTGCAAAGGGTGCGGCGAAGGTGGGTGTTTTTTATCCCGAGAGGCCGCGCTCACGCATGGTTTATGAGCGCCCGCGCGAGGATAACGAAGCCGCGGCCTTTAAACCCGGAGATACGGTTGAGCACAGAAAATTCGGACGCGGCCGTGTTATAACGGCGCAGCAATTCGGTTCTGACGCTATTTTGCAGATTGATTTTGAGTCGATAGGAACAAAGCAGCTTATGGCAAAGTTTGCCAAGCTTACGCGCGTGAAGGAGTAGGGAAGATGAAAATAATTGCGCGTGTACGAAGCGACTATCCCGAGAAGTTTGGAATACCGCGTCAGAGCGGATTGGTAAAAACGTCCGAAACAGTGGTTTTTGAACCGGCATATCGCGTCGCCGACGCGGTGCGCGGTCTTGAGGGGTACTCGCATATATGGCTGCTGTGGCAGTTTTCCGAAGCCGTGCGCGACGATTGGTCGCCTATGGTGCACCCGCCGCGACTGGGCGGAAACAGGCGGATGGGTGTATTCGCGACACGGTCGCCGTACCGGCCGAATCCAATCGGTTTGTCGGCGGTAAGGCTTGAGGGGATTGAGCTTGACGCGGAGCTTGGGCCGCTGCTTCGCATATCCGGCGCGGATATTATGGACGGTACGCCTATATACGACATAAAGCCGTATCTGCCGTATGCGGACAGTATTCAAAACGCGGTCGGAGGATTTTCCGAGGCTGTGATGGATCATAAGCTCAGGGTAGAGTTCCCGGATGAATTTTTGGCGCGGATCCCCGAAGATAAACGCGCCGCGGCGGTGAATATTTTGGAACAGGACCCTCGCCCGCCGTATCAGAATGACCCGGAACGCATATACGGAACGGCGTTCGCGGGAAAGAATATACGGTTTTATGTGCGCAAAGGAGTGCTTACCGTCTGCGGGATCGAGGATTACGCGGATTTTTTGCGAAATAAGGATCAACGCGCTTGACAAAAACGGTGCTGTGTGGTAAGATTATAAATGATGTTTATGCGCCTGTAGCTCAGTTGGATAGAGCAGCAGATTCCGATTCTGCGTGCCGCAGGTTCGACTCCTGTCAGGCGTGCCAATAACAAAAACCGCATAAATGCTTGCAAATCACGTATTTATGCGGTTTTTTCGCGTCCGCGAATTACAGCGAACGACATCAAAAGACACTAAAAAGCATAATAAAAGTTGTCAAAAGTAATTGTGGTCGTAATCGCCGTCTGAATTAATGCACATCTCCGCGCCGACGATGTTCCCGTTCGTAATACCGTAGGCGCCGTGACTGTCACCGCAGTGCGGTGTGTAAAATTTATTCCAACGGCTGAGGAATATCTTTCGGACGTAGATCCGCAGCAAACACAACTACTTTATTAGAGCTATAAAAAGCTTTGCTGCATTTTCCGTCGGACGCTCTTCTGCAATATGAACGTATCTAGACTCTTGATGATCATTCGACCAGAAATAAAAACAGTAGCCGCCAATATGGAACAAATTAGGTACAGCACACCCCTCCGGTCTTACCGCTTTATCTCACGTCATCCTCCGATGTGCTTTATAAACGATATTTAGTTTCAGTTCACCGCAAGATACCGTTGTGTGTATTCCGTTTGCTCAAACTCTAATCTGTCTCCATTTTTGGTTATCCACAAAACCGCAGGCATAGGTGTTTCATCCAATAGCCCCATACCATTTTTTACGCTTTCGGAATTGGGATTATAATACTGCAAGAGCAGCATTGTTTTATTCGACGACTGTGACATTTGCTTCGCCTTTTCAAAACTAAGATTGTTTTTTTCACAGTATTCTTTTATATCCGCCGCCCATTCATCAAATCTTTGGCACATAATATCACTCCTTCCCAAACTCTAAGTATATGCCCTGTGAATTGTAAATATATGCTACTTCCTGCTTGAAGCATCTTAAAATCTCTATATCGCCCGGTGAAGCCTGCAAGCAGTTTCTCCCTATTCCCGGATATCCCTGTTCACTCAAGGCCTTAGCGCGTTCAACATCCACATTAACGGAATTACAGTTGCCGCGTATTATAAGCCGCTCTCCGCCTTTTGTAAATATTGCAAATTCATCACCTGTCTGTGCTGTCAATGCCGCCAAATCTCTCATATTGACATCTTTTTTGCGCACCGTTACACTGCTGTCAAACTCCGGCAATAATCCCAATAATCTGCTTTGTCTGTTGCTGAGAGGCCTGCCCGCGTGAATTACCGCATTCGGATTTCCTTTGCCGGTATTACGCTTTTCGATAGGACTGTCAATATTATTAATATTCATTATCCTACCACCCCTCATATTGATTATACCATTTTTCACGGATTTGTCAACTGCCGCTTCAATTTATCCGCACTTGTGCGGCTGTCCTTGCGCATTGCCAGATCCAGCGCCTCCCGCTGCTCCGGCGCAAGGATCTTTTTCCGTTCCTCATAAGTCAGGCTGCCGTTGGCAAGTTCGCTTTTCCCGATAGCTCAAGCACACGCCCGTCAAGCGGCTGACACACCTTGTACGTCTTATACGAGTACCGCAAGATATTTATACCCCTCGCGCCCAAGTCGGCCTTTAAATCCGTGAATGTGCGCCGTTTCTCTATGTATCAGCGATGATACTGACGAAATCGACATTGACTCCATAATAAAAACCACTAGTGAACTAGTGGTTTTCACAGCCATATAAGGAGCGGCGCCTGCCGGCCGTCTTTAAGGCTGTATCAAAGATTTGTCATCGCATCGTTGTCGCAGTCTTCTCATCGTGCAGACGTTTGTCTACACGATGAGGCAGCCGCTTCACGGTGACCGCCTTTTTAGCTTTTACTCGCCTTTCCCGTAAATGAATCCATATACTATCGATATCTGATCTCGTACCGCCAGCAGACGTTTTTTACGCAATCAGTCAAGATGGAACAGCAGGTTTAAATCCTTGGATACCGGGCTGTTGTCGGGGTTGGTTTCCATGATATCCGCCATGAAATCCCACCATTTGCGGTTTATTGCGGTATCCGCGCCCTTTGCCCATAATTCCTCGTCCTCAATCTCGATATAGCCGAACAGCGTCAGCGTTTCCGGGTCGAGGTAGATGGAGTAGTTTTTGCCGCCATGCTCGTGGATCATGTCCTTCATCTCCGGCCATAATTCGTTGTGCCGCTTCTCGTACTCCGCTTCCTGTCCCGGGTACAGCTTCATTTTGAATCCCTTGTAAATCATATTTATTCCTCCTTAAATTTTTATTTTTTGTGTTAAATTTATGTTTATATGGTCGCGCCGGTTCGGCGCTCCGCCGAAAAACTACTGTTTTTCGGCAATCTGTTAACAATGCTCCGCGTCAATGTGCGGCTTCACTCACGGGAACGCTCTGCTTGCGCCCCTTGTTAAAGGGGAGAGGGCCAACGAAGTTGGCGAGGGGATTCCGCAATTACGATAAATCGTTCAAATATGCGGTTTTTCTGTAAAAATGAATCCCTCCACCATGCTGCGCATGGTCCCCCTCCCTTTGACAAGGGAGGCTAACGCCCGCCGTATACCATATCGTGTTACGGAACACGGGCGAACACGGTTCGCTCCCACAAAATGTGTGCCAATGTGCGGCTTCACTCACGGGAACGCTCTGCTTGCGCCCCTTGTTAAAGGGGAGAGGGCCAACGAAGTTGGCGAG
>CANQYQ010000124.1 GCA_947628155.1 uncultured Clostridia bacterium | reverse complement strand
GCAATATTCCTGACGACTCCGTTTTCACCTATTACGCCCATTATACTGCTTTGGGCATAACACTCTATGCCGATACCACCGCCGTCAAGCGTTCCCTCGAACGGCGTGTCGGCAGTGCCTATCGCCGCCGTGCGCACATTGCGGCTGCCGTTTTTTAAAAAATAGCGGTTTTCCGGCTCGGCGGCGATTTTAAAATGCACACCCTTGCCGTCTTCGCCGCAGCCGTATTCGCTTATAAGCGTAAATTCCTCCCATGTCGTTATAAGGAACGGATCCACTTCCGTGCCGGTGCCTCCGGCAAAGCTGTCGGCGGCGCTGTAAATTTCGCCGTCGTAATAATCAGCTTCCGCCCGTACCGGCGCGCAATGCAATATACATAGCGCGAAAATAAAGCACATTAACCTTTTCATTCCCTTTTATCCTCTCCTTAAAAATCATGTTTATCACTTGCACTACGGCTGCCTACTCCGGGGCATCCCGCCCTACATGATTGCATTCTTGTGAGTGATTTCGCATACGGCGGGTGTTAGCCTCCCTTGTCAAAGGGAGGTGGCATTTGCGACCATAGGGAGCAAATGACGGAGGGATTCATTTTTACAGAATATCGCATATTTGAGCGATTTATCATAATTACGGAATCCCCCAGTCAGCTTCGCTGACAGCCCCCTTTGACAAGGGAGGCTTTCGGGCGGCGAATCGCCGCCCCTACGACACACGCCATATGCAAAAGTGCGATAAACTCTTAATCGTCCGTCACTTCATTGCCATCCGCCTTTTCCGACGGCTCCTCCTCGTACCTGTCGGTTTTCGCGAGGCTCACGACGTTCACGCCGTCGTCAAGGCGCATAAGCCGCACGCCCTGCGTATGGCGGCTGTACGTGCTTATTTCATCGCTGTGAAGGCGGATGATCACGCCCTCGCTCGTCACGAGCATTATATCATCGTCGTCCGTAACGGTTTTGACCGCCGCCAATTTACCCGTCTTATCGGTGATCTTATACGTCAATATTCCCGTGCCGCCGCGCGACTGGACGCGGTACTCGTCAAGGTCGGTCTTTTTGCCGTATCCGTTTTCCGTCACCGTCAAAAGCTTCGTATCGGGCAAAATTATCGACGCGCCCACAACGCTGTCGCCTCCGCGCAGACGTATGCCGCGCACACCGCGCGTCGCGCGTCCGGTCGGGCGCACATCCTTGACGTTAAACCTGATCGACATGCCGTTTTTCGTCACGATTATAAGGTCGATATCGTCGTTCGTGAACTTGACGTTCATCAGCTCGTCGCCCTCTTCAAGCTCGATCGCCCGCAATCCGCCCGCGCGTATACGCGAATACGCCATAAGCGACGTTTTCTTTACCGTGCCGTTTTTCGTGATAAACGTCAAATACCAGCCTTCATCGAAGCTGCGCACGGAAATCATCGCGCTTATCTTCTCGTCCGTCTCGAGCGGCAGCAGATTTATAATCGGCGTGCCCTTTGCCTGACGGCTCGCCTCGGGTATGCGGTACGCCTTTAACGAGTACACAACGCCCTTGTTCGTGAAGAACAGCAGCAAATCATGCGACGACGTGGCTAATATATGCTCCACGAAATCCTCCTCGCGCGTGGTAACGCCCGTCACGCCGCGTCCGCCGCGGTTCTGCGAGCGGTACGTGTCGACAGGCAGCCGCTTTACGTAGCCGCGGTCGGTCATCGTGATTATAACGTTTTCCTCCTCGATAAGCGACTCATCGTCGATATCGTCATAAACCGGCTCGATATACGTGCGGCGCTCGTCGCCGTATTTGCGCTTCATTTCAAGCAGGTCGTTCTTCACGATCTCAAGCTGCTTGCCCTCCTCGGCAAGAATGCCCTCAAGCTCGGCGATCCTTACGACAAGGTCGTTATATTCGTTTTCTATCTTCTCTCTCTCCATGCCGGACAAACGTCCCAGCTGCATCTGCACGATCGCGGTCGCCTGAATATCGTCTATGCCGAACCGCTCCATGAGCGCGGCCTTCGACTCGGGTATTCCCTTCGACCGGCGGATTATCTGTATAACCTCGTCCATGTAGTCGATGACGATTTTATAGCCTTCCAAAATATGCGCGCGGTCCTTCGCCTTGCGCAGATCGAACTCGACGCGCCGGCGGATAACGTCCTCCTGGTGCGCGATATAATAATTTATCATCTCGCGCAGCGTGAGGATTTTCGGGGTCTTGTCCACCAGCGCGAGCAGGATTATCCCGAACGTATCCTGAAGCTGAGTCAGCTTAAACAGATTATTCAATACAATGCCCGGGTTCGCGTCCTTTTTCAGCTCGATAAACAGATGAATATCCTCGTCCGATTCGTCTCGCGTCGCGGATATTCCATCGATCTTACCGTCGCGGACAAGCTCGTTAATATGGCGTTCAAGCTTCAGCTTATTTACTTGATACGGCAGCTCCGTGACATGTATGCGGTAGCGTCCGTTCGCCATTTCCTCAACCTCGGTTTTCGCGCGCATGATAATTTTGCCGCGTCCGGTGGTGTATGCCGAGCGTATGCCGCTCTTACCCATGATAACGCCGCCGGTCGGGAAATCCGGGCCCTGTATATAGCCCATAAGCTCCTCGGTCGTGATAAGCGGGTCGTCTATCACCGCGATTATGCCGTCTATGACCTCGCTCATATTATGCGGCGGGATATTTGTCGCCATACCGACAGCGATACCCGACGAGCCGTTTACAAGAAGCTGCGGGAATCTTGACGGCAGCACGTCCGGCTCGCGGAGCTTGTCGTCGTAATTCGGCACAAAATCGACCGTTTCCTTCTCGATATCCGAGAGCATTTCCGCCGCGATTTTCGACATCTTCGCCTCGGTGTATCGATATGCCGCGGGCGGGTCGCCGTCTATTGAACCGAAGTTACCCTTGGGCTGCACGAGCGGATACCGAAGCGAAAAGTCCTGTCCCAAGCGCACCATCGCGTCGTAAACCGACGCGTCGCCGTGGGGGTGGTACTTCGCCAAAACGTCGCCGACCGTGGCGGCGGATTTTTTGAAATCGTTTTCATACAGCAAATTCGCCTCGTACATATCGTACAAAATACGCCTGTGTACCGGCTTTAAGCCATCGCGCACATCCGGAAGAGCGCGGCTTACGATAACGCTCATGGCATAATCTATATATGCCTTCTTCATTTCGGAATCGAGATCGACGTCCACTATTTTCTGGTTGTAAATAACCGACATGTCAAGCTCTTTTTCCTCTGCTTTTTTTGCCATTATTGTCCTCCTGTCGAAGAGATGCTTAAAAATACTCTTTTTTTATATTCCTAACTAACTAATTATACCACAAAACGCCGCAAAAATCAATGTTTTCATGAAGTTTTTGTTTGATTTTGGATAAATTTTTTATTAATTTTAAAAATAATTTTATTTTCCGCTTGACAACGCGAAACAAGTATGTTAATATATAACACGTTAACGGCTCGTTGGTCAAGCGGTTAAGACTTCGGCCTCTCACGCCGACAACGCGGGTTCGATTCCCGCACGAGTCACCAATATAATATAACGCGAAGGAATGATCTTGTGTCATTCCTTTGTTGTATTTAGGGAGCTGATACATATGGAAATAGATTTGGGCTACGCGAAACTTGATATGGACAGGAAAGCGCGTCAGGGCGCGGACGAGGTAATATACGGCGAGAGTAAAACTGCGGTGCAAATCGCGGGGATCGCGTCCGCAATGGCGGACAACGGCTGCGAAAATATCCTTATCACGCGTATTGACGCGGAAAAGGCGAAGGCCGTTACGGCGGCGGTGTCGATCGAATGCGAATACCGCGCCGCCGCTCGTATTTTGATAGCCAATCCCGCGCCTGTCAAAAAAACCGGAAAAATCGTCATCGTGTCCGCCGGGACGTCCGATATGCCCGTATGCGAGGAGGCGGCGGTCACGGCCGAAACGCTCGGCAATAACGTCGTACGTCTCTACGACTGCGGCGTCGCGGGAATACACCGGCTTCTGTCACACTCGGACGAGCTTTCCTCCGCGCGCGCCGTTATCGCGGTCGCGGGAATGGAGGGCGCTCTGGCGAGCGTCGTGGGCGGATTGTGCAAATGTCCTGTTATAGCCGTGCCGACAAGCGTCGGCTACGGCGCGAATTTCGGCGGACTGTCCGCGCTTTTGTCCATGCTCAATTCCTGCTCGAGCGGCGTGAGCGTGGTTAATATCGACAACGGCTTCGGCGCGGCGTTTATCGCGTCGCGGATCAATAAAATGACAACGGCCAAATAAGGGGAAAAACATGAATTTACGTAAAATTATTGCGGTATTTGCGCCGCTTATACTCACGGTGATCACATGCGCGTGCGAACCGGCGGACGGCACGCCTCAGGCGGATTCACTTTCGGACATACCGGCGTATTCGGGTTCTCCGTATGTGGAATTAAACGGCAATATCCCCGATTTCCCCGACTCTGACAAGGACAGGGGCACATTTGAAATGTATTCGCCGCTCGATTCGCTTAACCGCTGCGGCGCGGCGTACGCGAAGCTCGGCTATGAAACCATGCCCACGGAAAAGCGCGAGGATATTTCAAGCGTCAAGCCTACGGGATGGATGAGCACGCGGTATGATTTCGTTGAGGGCGGCAGCCTTTACAACCGCTGCCATCTTATCGGGTTCCAGCTTTGCGGCGAAAACGCCAACGAAATGAATCTTATAACCGGAACGCGGTACATGAATGTCAAAGGCATGCTGCCGTTCGAGAACGAGGTCGCGGACTATATCATAAGCACCGGCAACCACGTAATGTACCGCGCCACGCCGATTTTCGAGGGCAATAACCTTCTCGCCTCGGGCGTGCAGATCGAGGCGGAATCGGTCGAGGACGGAGGGTTCGGACTGCGGTTCAACGTATACTGCTATAACGTCCAGCCGGGCGTGACGATATACTACGACGACGGGCGCAGCCATCCCGACGGCGATAACGCGTCAGGCGAGGACAACGAAAAGCAGGATTATGTGCTTAACACGAAATCCATGAAGTTCCATAAACCCGACTGCGACAGTGTGAAAAGCATGAACCCACAGAATAGGCTCTACTGCCACGAATCCCGCGTAACGCTTATCGACGCGGGGTATTCCCCCTGCAACGCCTGTATTGTAAAATAACAGATTATGTAAAGATGCCAACCATATTCAAGCTTTTAAGCCGTTCTGTGAAAAACATCTTTACATAATATTTTACAATGATTTTATCCATTTGAGCAGATCCTCGTTATTTTCCCATTCCCCAACCATACTGTGCGTTATATCGGGTGAGGCTTTCTGTTTTTCTTGCCAGCACATCGCCGCAGTAACGTTCATTGCGGAGAATACCAAGCACGGAACCGGGCGCCCATTCTGTATTGCCGGGCTTTGTTTTACATGCGAGGTTGGTAAGCGTTTTTGCGATTTGAGCGCAGGTGAATCCATATAGGTACATGAAGAAAATAAGCCTGACAACGCTTGCTTCCTTTTCGTTTATTGTAATTCGTCCTATCACATTGATATGGATTTGATTTTGTCGCAATGCGATGAAGAACAGAGGCGGATAATTTATTTGCTTGCGAAAGTGATAATGAACTCGATGCAAAATTATCCGCAGCAATGACAGTCCGGTTATACCCCGAATGAGCTTGAGGATTTGCTCATATAGCGTTGATATCCCGGGAAATATGCGCAAAATATTATAATAAATGGCTTTCCGCTCTGAAATGAGTATTGATAAAATTTTAGATTACGGATGACCGTATAAAAATAAAGTGTGCTAATAGAGCCGGTAAACCGGATCTATTAGCACACTTTTTTGAAAATCTATTTTCAAAACCCCTATGGCAATAGCATTACAACTTCTCAAACAAACGATTATCTACTACAGTTTTATTTCCTTCTATAATTGTCAAAAGAATATTTTTATCGGATGGGGTTAGAATATATCTTCTGTTCTCGCCTTCGGCTACATAAGTTCCGTTATCTTGAAGATATGCAGTAACATTTCCCATGTTATAATCTTTTTGATTTCTATCAGTATAGGTAAACATTACACTGTCAGAATCAGATGATGTTATATCCAAATTAGCAATGCCATCCCTTGGATTACCATTGGTATAAGCACGGTAACTGCCAATACTAATTCTTGCGGCGGACGGAGTCGTATTTTCATTATCAGCTGGTATTTCAGCCTTACCCGTAATATAGACACTTCTTGTCGCGTCATCCCATGAAATAATTAGCACTGGAAATTTCACGACTTCACAAAATGCACGTATTGGCATATAAAACACATCGTCATATTGCAATGTTGCCGGAACATCAAGTGGATATGTATTATTAACAATATTTTGATCATTATCGTCGTGTTCGCTACTTAAGACCTCTGCTTCCGGACTTTCAGCTGTAAATCTATAACCGACATTACTTACCGGAGATTCAAATACGACTGTTTTAGTTGCATCATCATAGGAATAGTTTTTAAATCCTAACGCCTCAAAAATCGGTACAAGTCTTACCATTGTCCGGTCATTAACGATAATAGGCTTATACTGCCCGTTATCAATTTTGTCACCGTTAACGTAAACGGTCAAATCCTCCGAGTACGACCACTGGTCAACCGCTCCCACACTCGGAACCGCCGCCACCATCATAGCGGCTGCTGCAATAATTGCAATTAATCTTTTTTTCATTGTTTTGTCCTCCTAGGTCTTAGATTTTTATTTTTCTGGTTTCATCACTTTGCCGTGCATAAAGATTGAGATTCAAGGCAAACTAAATACATTTACTATCTCCTGCCCTGAAACTAAAACTTTCAGGACAAATAAAGCAAAACGCCCGTATTTACCGGACGTTCTGCGAATGTCGACGGCTCATATTGACGGCGAATATAAGCTGTTGAGCTTATTCATCTGCGCCTTTTTATGCTCGTCAAGCGAATGAACATATAAATCCATTGTAATCGAAACCGACGCATGACCTAAAATTTCGCTCAGCGTCTTGTAATCTATGCCTACTTCCAACGCCCTTGATGCAAACGTGTGCCGCAGCGCATGAAATTTTATATCCGGCAATCCCGCAAGTTTGAGCAATTTCTTAAATCTTCGGCGGTACGCTCTGACTTCGACCATTCCGCCGTGATTTGACAGCACGAATTCACTATGGTTTTCGTGCTGTTTCAACCTTTCCATAAGAACATCGGGGATCGGAAACGACCGCTTTGACGCTTTGCTTTTCGGCGGTGTTATTTTCAATTCGCCGTTAATCCGCGACTGCGTTCCGTTTATGTGCATTTGTCCGGCGGCGAAGTCTATATCGCTCCATTTCAGCGCGCAAAGCTCGCCGATACGCAAACC
>CANQYQ010000123.1 GCA_947628155.1 uncultured Clostridia bacterium | reverse complement strand
GCTCTGCTTGCGCCCTTTGACAAGGGAGGCTAACACCCGCCATATGCGATTTTCACTCACGGTAACGCTCTGCTCGCGCCCTTTGACAAGGGAGGCTAACCTCTGCCGTAACCCAATATGGTACGCGGCGAGCATTACACGCATAAACATAAATTTACCCCATAAAATCCCATTATCAATAAAAGGCGGGGAAAACCCCGCCTTTATATAATCGCGCTATTAATCGATCGTCCTCAGCCAGCCTTCGGGCGCTTCTATGCGGCCCATCTGGATACCGGTGAGCGTATCATACAGCTTCTTCGTAACCGGACCCATATCGTTCATGCCGCTGGGGAAGCAAATCTCCCTGCCGTGGTCAACGATCTTACCAACGGGCGAGATGACCGCCGCCGTGCCGCAAAGTCCGCACTCCGCGAAATCCTTGACCTCGTCGAGATAAACCTCTCTTTCCTCGGTCTCCATACCGAGATATTCCTTCGCCACATACATAAGCGAACGTCTTGTAATAGACGGGAGAATGCTGTTTGACTTAGGCGTTACGACCTTACCGTCCTTTGTGATAAACAGGAAATTTGCGCCGCCCGTTTCCTCGACCTTGGTACGCGAACCCGCGTCAAGATACATATTCTCGTCATAACCCTCTTCGTGCGCCGAAACTATAGCGTGAAGGCTCATCGCGTAGTTAAGTCCCGCCTTTATATGACCCGTGCCGTGAGGCGCCGCGCGGTCAAAATCCGATACGCGTATTGTCAAAGGCTTAACGCCGCCCTTGAAATACGGACCTACGGGCGTGGTGAATACTCTGAACTGATACTCATCCGCCGGCTTAACGCCGATAACGGGGTTAATGCCGAACATATACGGGCGGATGTAGAGCGTCGCGCCGCTGCCGTACGGCGGCACATACGATTCATTCGCCTTAACCGTTTTTAAAACCGCCTCGACGAATTTATCCTCGGGGTAAACCGGCATTTCCATGCGCTTTGACGAGTTTGCCAGTCTCTCGGCGTTCAAATCCGGGCGGAACACCACGATACGTCCGTCCTCGGTGGTGTATGCCTTCATGCCCTCAAATATAGTCTGAGCGTATTGCAGCACGCACGCGCATTCGCTCATTGTTATCATATCATCATCGATAAGCGCGCCGTCGTCCCATGCGCCGTCCTTGTACGAGGACACAAATCGTTTGTCTGTTTTCATATAACCGAATCCAAGATTCTGCCAGTCAATATTTTTCTTTTCCATCAGCAAAGACTCCTTTTGTATAAAATTGAAATTACTATAATAATATCACTTTTTTTCATTGTTGTAAAGCGTTAAATCGGAAATTTTTTGAATATTAACGCTCTTTTTCGTTAAGCTTGTAAATTTTGCTTAAAAAAACCGCGATATTGCAGGTTATTTTCTAATAATGTAAATTCCGGTTATCGCGTTAAAACAGTTGACAATATGGCTTTATACTGATAAAATAGGGTAGTATGATATTTTATACCCTTTCCGCGACCGGCGGAGAGGACGGGGCGTCCGTTTATCAGCCGGAGGCCCGAAAGCCGCCGTTTTCACCACAATCGACCGGCGGCGTGATGCACTTATAACAATAACGGTGTGATATAAATTTAAATTCACAAAGGGGGAATTTACTTGAAAATGACCGGTGCCGAAATGGTTGTAAAATCATTGGAAAAGAACGGCGTTAAGGTTGTGTTCGGGTATCCGGGCGCGGCCAACTGTCCGATAATCGACAGGCTTTCATTTTCATCAATCAAACACATCTTAACACGTAACGAACAGGGCGCGGCGCATATGGCGTCAGGCTACGCGAGAGTTACGAAGCGCGCGGGCGTATGCACCGCGACGTCGGGTCCGGGAGCGACTAACCTTATCACGGGTATCGCCACGGCATACATGGATTCCGTGCCCATGGTGGCGCTTACCGGACAGGTCGCCATGCCGCTTATCGGCAAGGACGCGTTCCAGGAGGTTGACATAACCGGAGCTACGCTGCCGTTTGTAAAGCATAGCTATTTAATTAAAGACGGACTCGATATCCCGAGAATCGTAAACGAGGCGTTCCATATCGCCGAAACGGGCCGTCCCGGACCGGTGTTGATCGACTTCCCGATGGACTTATTAAAGGCGGAGTACGATTATACCGATGTTGACGACAGTCCGGTGATTCGCGGTTACAGGCTTTTGGGGAAGCCGAGCGAGTCGCAGATCAAGAAGGTCGCCGACGCGATAAAGGAAGCGCAGCGTCCGCTTATTTTGGCGGGCGGCGGTATAGTTTCCTCCGACGCGGTGGACGAGTTCCGGCTGCTCGTTTCGTCTTCGGATATACCTGTTGTATCTACTATGATGGGTATAGGCGTTATGAAAGGCTCGGATAAGCGTTATTACGGCATGCTCGGTTCGCATGGCACGCGTGCGGCGAACGCGCTCGCCAATAAGGCGGATTTGGTAATAGTGATGGGTTCGCGCCTCGGCGACAGAACAACAGCGCATTGCATGAAATCGATCACAGATAAGAAAAAGCTTGTACATATCGATATCGACCCGGCGGAGATTGGCAAAAATATACAGCCGAGGATCCCGGTCGTCGGCGACATCAAGGATGTATTAAAGCAGCTTTCTCCGCTGCTCTCCGACTATAAGACGCCGGATACGTGGCGGAAGGAGGCGGACGCGCTGCGTCAAAAATACGCGCAGCCGCTTGTTACGGAGGATACGGGAACGGTTAATCCCAAATATTTCCTTAAAATCTTATCGGAAAAGATGGGCACGGACGCGTACATTTCGACAGAGGTCGGACAGAATCAGATTTGGACGGCGAATTACTACAATTTCAAGAACCCGCGTCTGTTCCTTACCTCGGGCGGCTTCGGCACAATGGGCTACGGACTGCCTGCCGCGATAGGCGCGTCGTCGGCGCAGTCGGAAAAAACGGTAATATCCGTTATGGGCGATGGTTCGTTCCAGATGAATCTGCCGGAGATGGGCACGATGTGCCAGTGGGATATACCGGTCAAGATGGTAGTGTTCCGCAATAACCGTCTCGGAATGGTGCATGAGCACCAGTTCCTGCTGTACAAGACGAATTACCAGGCGGTATCGCTTGACGGAAGTCCCGACTTCAATAAGCTCGCGGAAGCGTACGGTATCAAAAACGGATACGTGAGCGAGAACAGCCAAATAGAAGCGGCGATCGACGAGATGATGAAGGACAAGGAATCATATCTGCTCGTTGTGGAGGTAAGTCCGTTCGAGCCTACGGGCGATTCGTTAAACGACAAGGTTTTACCGGAAAAGGGGGATAATTAATATGGAAAGATATACGTTATCCGTTCTTGTGGAGAACCACGCGGGAGTTTTGTCGAGGGTAGTCGGATTGTTCAGCCGCAGAGGATTTAATATCCACTCGCTTTCGGTCGGTACGACGCAGGACGAGAATATTTCAAGAATCACCATCGAGGTATACGGCGACGAGCTGTTGTTGGAGCAGATCTCAAAGCAGCTGTCAAAGATTATCGAGGTAATAAAAATAAAAACACTCAAAAAGCGCGATATAGTAAAGCGCGGGCTTGTTCTGGTGAAGGTCAAGGTAACGCCGAAAACCCGCAGCGAGATCATCGAGCTTACAAACGTGTTCCGCGCGAATGTTATCGACATTTCGTCAAGCACATTAACCATTGAGCTGACCGGCGGAAACGGCAAGATAAACGCATTTCTGGAGATGCTTGATGTATACGGCATCGAGGAAATCGCGCGCACGGGCATGACCGCGCTTGAGCGCGGCACAAGTACGCTGAAGGCGGATAAGTGATCCTTCGGCCGAACCACTATTTATAATATTAAGTATGTCAAAAAAATAATTTTAAAAATTAAAGTAGGAAAGAGGTTTTCTAAAATGGCAATCCAAAACGCAAAAATCTTTTATGAGAGCGACTGTAATTTACAGCTCTTGAAGGACAAGACGATCGCGATTATCGGCTACGGAAGCCAGGGTCACGCGCACGCGCTTAACCTGAAGGATTCAGGATGCAACGTAATCGTAGGTCTTTACGAGGGCAGTAAGTCATGGGCGAAGGCCGAGAAGCAGGGTTTAAAGGTTTACACATCTGCCGAGGCGGCGAAGAAGGCGGATATCATCATGATTCTTATCAACGACGAGCTCCAGGCCGACCTTTACAAGAATGAGATCGAGCCGAATCTTGAGGCGGGCAACATGCTTATGTTCGCGCACGGCTTCAACATCCACTTCGGCGCTATCGTACCGCCGGCTGATGTTGACGTTACGATGATCGCGCCCAAAGGCCCGGGTCATACGGTTCGTTCCGAGTACCAGGAGGGCAAGGGCGTTCCCTGCCTTATCGCGGTTGAGCAGGACGCTACCGGTCAGGCGCAGGATCTTGCGCTCGCGTATGCGCTCGGTATCGGCGGCGCGAGAGCGGGCGTTCTTGAGACGGATTTCAGAACAGAGACGGAGACGGATCTGTTCGGCGAGCAGGCGGTTCTGTGCGGCGGCGTTACCGCGTTAATGCAGGCGGGTTTTGAGACGCTTTGCGAGGCGGGATATGACCCGAGAAACGCGTATTTCGAGTGCATCCATGAGATGAAGCTTATCGTTGACCTTATCTATCAGAGCGGCTTCCAGGGCATGAGATACTCAATCTCGAACACCGCAGAGTACGGCGACTACATAACCGGCCCCAAGCTTATCACAGAGGAAACAAAGAAGACGATGAAGAAGATTTTGTCCGATATCCAGGACGGAAGCTTCGCGAAGGAATTTTTGCTTGAGATGTCCCCGGCGGGCAAGCAGGCTCATTTCAGAGCTATGCGCCGCAAGGCTGCCGAGCATCAGCTCGAGAAGGTCGGCGAGGAGATCCGCGGACTTTACAGCTGGAACAACGAGGATGACAAGCTTATAAATAACTGATACGGCAAATTGACGCGTATTTGCGCGGATGAAAAGGTTTAAAACTCCTTTCAGTCTGTCAAAAAGCTGACCGAACCATGTAAAAGGCAGCGGCTTGTCAGATTAAGATTATATTTACAAAACAACAGCGCCGAAAGCTAACGCGAACGGCGCTGTTGTTTGTTTTCCGCAAAAACAGGCTCTAACGTACCAATGTACGATTGCGGATAAAATTCTCTATTATCTTCTTCCCGTCCGGTGTGAGCACGGATTCGGGATGGAACTGTATCCCGAATATCGGGCGCGTTTTATGCCGCACGCCCATAATACAGCCGTCGTCGGTGCGCGCGGTAATCAGCAGCTCGTCGGGAAGCGTATCCTCATCGATAACGAGCGAATGATAGCGGCCCACGACTGCCGATAAGCCGACGTCTTTAAAAATCGGACAGTCGGCGCTTATCGCCGCACTGTCGCTTTTGCCATGCATAATTCTCGGCGCGTGAACTATTTTCGCGCCGAACGCCGCGCCTATCGCCTGATGCCCGAGGCATACGCCAAGTATCGGTATATCTCCCGCGGATTTTATTAGATCCATACAAATTCCGGCGTTTTGCGGATATCCCGGCCCGGGCGAGATTATAATATGCGACGGCTTTTTCGCCAGAATTTCGTCTACTGTGATTTTGTCGTTTCTGTATACCTCTATATCGGGATTTATTTCTCCGATATACTGATACAGATTGTACGTGAACGAATCGTAATTATCAATCATTATTATCATACTATATCACCCGCTTCCTCGATCGCTTTTAAAACCGCCGACGCTTTGTTGACGGATTCTTGGTACTCGTTTTCCGGGATGCTGTCGTAGACGATCCCGCCGCCCGCTTGAACATACGCCTTGCCGTCCTTAAACACGCCGGTGCGGATCGTGATACAGCTGTCAAAGCTGCCGTTAAAGCTGATATAGCCTATCGCGCCGCCGTAAACCGAACGCTTGACCGTTTCAATTTCATCTATTATCTCCATCGCGCGAATTTTCGGCGCGCCGCTGAGCGTTCCCGCCGGAAGCGTAGCCGCGAGCGCGTCAAAGCATGTTTTATCCGGGCGCAGCCGGCCCTCAACATCCGAAATAATGTGCATTACGTGTGAGAACCGCTCGACGTATTTGAACCGCGTTACCTTAACAGAGCCGAATTCGCTTACCTTTCCGATATCGTTTCTGCCTAAATCCACAAGCATGGTATGCTCCGCTGTTTCCTTCTCATCGGCGAGCAGTTCCCTTTCAAGCCGTAAATCCTCCTCAAGCGTTTTGCCTCTCCATCGCGTTCCGGCGATAGGCCCTGTCTGTACAGTACCGTCCTCGACTCTCACGAGCATTTCAGGCGACGCGCCTACGATCTGAAATTCGCCGAAGTCGAGGAAATACATATACGGGGACGGATTGATAAGCCTGAGCGCGCGGTACGCGTTAAACGGGCTTACAGATGTTTCGGCCGTGAACCTCTGCGACAGAACCACCTGGAATATGTCCCCGTTTTTGATATATTCCTTCGCCTTCTCCACGCCCGCGCAAAATTCCTCCTTTGTCATATTTGACGTTATCTTCGCCGAGCTTCTGTACTGACGCTCATCCTTCTCCGTAAGCTTTGATAGATCGCTCATCTCGTCGCGTATGTCGAGTATCCTGTTCGTCGCTTTTTTGTATTGGCTCTCGATATCGCCTTCCGCATGGACATTTACTATTATGTGTATTTTCTGCGCGGAATGGTCGAACGCTATTATCTCATCGGTAAGCATGAACCGCATATCCGGCAGATTAAGCTCATCAGTTACGCTCATCGGCAAATCCTCGTAATAGCGGATTATATCGTAGGCGAAATAACCGACAGCTCCGCCGTTAAACGACGGTATGTCCGTGAGCTTGGGCGCACGGTATTTCGTTACGTATTTTTCAAGCTCCTTCATCGGCTCGCCGGTATATGATTCCGTTTTGCCCGTGTAATCTGTGACCGTTATCTTATCGCCGATACAGGAAAAGCTCAGGAACGGATTGCGCCCGATAAACGAATAACGCGCCGTTATACTGTTCTGACCTATGCTTTCGAGTAAAAAGCAGTTCTCCTCCGTACGCATACGCTTGAATACGCTTATCGGAGTGTCCATATCGGCGTACAGCTCCATGGAAACCGGGATCAGACTGTATTCCTTCGCAAGCTCCTTAACTTCGTTAAGACTTAAATTAAACATGTGTACCTCCCTCTAAGGCAATATAAAAAATGCCTTTTTCGGAACAGAAAAAGACATGGAGATCCCCCATAAAAATAATGCTCGTCTCGTCTGTTCTCATCTAATCTCATCTGAGGCCGGACCGCATGGGGAACAAACACAAAATCCCCGTATCCGCACCGTCCGTAATATTATATCAGCCGATTCGGCGTTTGTCAAGTTTTTTTCTCGCGTGGGACACGGAAATCAATTTTCATGCATAATATTTAAAATATGCATAGGTTCGAGGAGGCAGTTGAGCATAATTTTAGAAATGGCTTTCTTAGAATTCACTCTCGTTTTGTAAAGTTTGATTAGATTGATTGCTGCTTTAC
>CANQYQ010000122.1 GCA_947628155.1 uncultured Clostridia bacterium | reverse complement strand
AACTTCGTTGGCCCTCTCCCCTTTAACAAGGGGCGCAAGCAGAGCGTTCCCGTAAGTGAAATTGCATATGGGTACACAATCTGTAGGGGCGGCCATCGGCCGCCCGTGTTCCGTAACCCAATATGGTATATGGTGTGCGTTAGCCTCCCTTGTCAAAGGGAGGTGGCATTTGCGACTGTAAGGAGCAAATGACGGAGGGATTCTTTTTTGCAGAAAACCGCAGATTTGAACGATTTGTTGTAATTGCGGAATCCCCTCGCCAACTTCGTTGGCCCTCTCCCCTTTAACAAGGGGCGCAAGCAGAGCGTTCCCGTAAGTGAAATTGCATATGGGTACACGGCTGTAGGGGCGGCCAATGGCCGCCCGTGTTCCGTAACGTTGTATGGTAAATTGCGGGACGTCGGGGTGCCGTCCCCTACGGTATTCGCGTTCCCATACACGATAGCGCGATAAACTAAAATTTATGCGTTTAATTATTTTAGTCTTTACAAACCAAAAAATTTGTATTATAATAGAGAGCACTGTAATAATTTAAGGAGATGTTTTTATGATAAAGGCGGCGGTTCTGGGCGCGACGGGGTACGCGGGAATCGAATTGGTCAGAATTTTATCAAACCACCCGGAGGTTGAATTACGCGTACTGGGTTCACACAGCTTTGCGGGCAAAAAAATAGACGAGGTATACAAAAATTTCACGCATATACTTGACCTTGACTGCGAGGAGCTTGATTTGGACAAGGTATCGGAATGCGACATAGCGTTCACCGCTCTCCCGCACGGTGCGTCAAAGACGGTGATCCCGTCGCTTATCGAACGCGGATTAAAGGTAATCGATTTAAGCGGCGACTTCCGCTACGACGACGTAAAGGTGTACGAGGAATGGTACGGCGAAAAGCATTCGTCGCCGGAATTATTAATGGAATCGGTTTACGGCATGCCGGAATTATACCGAGATAAAATCAAAAACGCGCGGCTTATCGGGAACCCGGGATGCTACACGACATGCTCCATATTGGGCGCTGTTCCGCTGCTTAAGAGCGGTCTTGCGAAAACCGACAATATAATCGTAGACGCGTTATCCGGCGTGACTGGCGCGGGGCGCGGACTTGCGCTTGGCTACCACTTCTGCGAGTGCACGGAGAACGCGAAGGCGTACAAGGTGACGAACCACCGCCACACATCGGAAATCGAGCAGGAATATTCAAACGCGGCGGGCGTACCCGTGATGATTTCGTTCACACCGCACCTGATACCGATGAAACGCGGCATTTTAGCTACGATCTACGTCAATCTAAACCGCGAATCGAGCGCGGAGGAATTAACGGATCTATATAAGAAATTTTACGAAAACGAATTTTTCGTCCGCGTCCGCGACACGGGTGATTTGCCCGAGACAAAGCATGTCGCGGGAAGTAATTTCGTCGATATCGGCGTATGCTATGACAAGCGTTTACAGCGCGCGGTAATCGTATCGGCGCTTGATAACATCGTAAAGGGCGCGGCCGGACAGGCGGTACAGAATATGAACATATTGTTCGGACTTAACGAAAAAACCGGACTTAAAAACGCGGGATTTTACTTATAACGGGGGATTAAAATGAACGACACGGATAAAATGGACAGACTGATACGAAAGGCCGGCACGCTTATCGAGGCGCTGCCGTATATAAGGAAGTTTTCGGGCAAAACGGTCGTTGTAAAATACGGCGGCAACGCGATGGTAAACGATGATTTAAAGCGAAGCGTAATGGAGGACATAACGCTCCTGAAATTCATCGGGCTTAACCCGATCGTCGTCCACGGCGGCGGGCCGGATATATCGAAGGCATTAAATGACCGCGGCGTAAAAAGCACGTTTGTAAACGGTCTGCGGTACACCGACGCGCTTACGATGGAGGTCGCGCAGCAGGTGCTTATCGGCAAGACGAACAAGGAAATCGTCGCGCTTCTGAACAAAACCGGCGGCCGCGCGATAGGAATAAGCGGTATCGATGGCAGCTTTATTCTTTGCGAAAAGAGCTATACCGAGGTGGACGGCGAGAAAAAGGAATTAGGCTACGTGGGAAATATCCTGCACGTAAAGCACTGTATCCTTGACCTGCTCACCAACGACCAATATATTCCCGTTGTCGCGCCGATAGGTACGGACGAGGAAGGAAACAGCTACAATATAAACGCGGATACCGTCGCGGCGGCCGTTGCGGAAGCTGTCGGCGCGGAAAAGCTTATTCTTTTGACCGACGTCGAGGGAGTCAAGGACTCAAACGGCGATATCATATATGAAGCGCATTCGCGCGAAATAAAAGAAATGATTGACGACGGAACGATAAGCGGCGGAATGATACCGAAGGTCGAAGGCTGCATGGCGGCAATTGAGAACGGCGTAAAGGGCGTGCATATTATAGACGGGCGCGTGCCGCACTGCCTATTACTGGAAATATTCACTAAATCCGGTATCGGAACGCTTATAAAGGGCGACGATTATTAATTTACAAATATTTAACAAATACCTGAAAGGATTGATATAACAATGAGAATGTCAAAGATGCTTATGCCAACGCTCAGAGAAGTACCCGCGGAGGCGGAAATTACAAGCCACAAGCTGATGTTAAGAGCGGGATTGATACGCAAGCTTTCATCGGGAATATACTCATATTTGCCGCTCGGATTGAGAGTTGAGCGCAAGATCGAGCAGATCGTGCGCGAGGAAATGGACAGAGCGGGCGCGCAGGAATTATTAATGCCCGCGCTTTTGCCGGCGGAGGCGTATATGCAGTCGGGGCGCTGGGAGGTATTCGGCGCGAGTATGTTTAAGATGAAGGACCGCTACGACCGCGATTTCTGTCTCGGCCCGACGCACGAGGAGCTGTTCACACAGGCGGTCATCGACAATGTGCGCTCGTACAAGGAATACCCGATGACGCTGTACCAGATACAGCACAAATACCGCGACGAGGGACGGCCGCGCTTCGGCGTAATAAGAAGCCGCGAATTTGTTATGAAGGACGCGTACAGCTTCGACTTAACGGAGGAGGGCCTTGACAAGTCGTATAAGGCGATGTACGACGCGTACCGCCGCATATTCACGCGTCTCGGCCTCGACTTTACGATAGTGGACGCGGACAGCGGCGCGATGGGCGGCAGCGGCAGCCAGGAATTTATGGTAAAATCGCCGGTCGGCGAGGACGGGATCGCGTACTGCGACGACTGCGGCTACGCGGCGAATTTCGAGAAGGCTGAATGCATACCCACTACGGTAGATTGCCCCGAGGGCGATTTGCCGATAGAGAAAATTTACACGCCCAACGCGCACACGATTGAAGAGCTTGTTAACTTCATGGGCGCGAAGCCGTACAATTTCGTAAAAACGATACTGTATAAGGCGGACGATAAATATATCGCGGCGATGGTTCGCGGCGACAGGGACGTTAACGAGGTAAAGCTCAAGAATCTCGTCGGCTGCACCGATGATTTGGAGCTTGCCGAGCCGTTTATGGTACGCGAGCTGACGCACGCCGAGGTGGGTTTCGCGGGACCCGTAGGACTTGAAATTCCGGTATACGTCGATAAAGAGGTCGAGCTAATGAAGAACTTTATCGTCGGCGCGAACGAAACGGATATGCATTACAAAAACGTAAATATCGGACGCGACTTCACGCCTGAGACGATCGCCGATATCCGCACAATCACCGCGGGTGACAAATGCCCGAAATGCGGCGGCGTTATAAAGCAGGCGCAGGGCATAGAGGTCGGGCATATATTTAAGCTCGGCACGAAGTATTCCAAGGCATTGGGACTTAAGGCGCAGACGGAAACGGGCGAGGAAAAAACGGTGATCATGGGTTGCTACGGTATCGGCGTTACGCGCTGTCTCGCGGCCTCGATCGAGCAGAACAACGACGAAAACGGCATAATCTGGCCCGTCAACATCGCGCCGTATCAGGCGGTCGTCGTGCCGGTCAACGCGAAGAACGACGAGCAGATGAATATGGCGGAGGATATTTATCAAAAGCTCCTTGACGCCGGAATTGAAGCTCTTATCGACGACCGCGACGAGCGTCCGGGCGTTAAATTCAAGGATTCCGATTTAATCGGCATCCCCGTAAGGATCGTCGTCGGCAAAAAATGCGGCGATGGCATTGTCGAGTACAAGGAGCGCACGGCGGAAAAATCGACCGATAAGCCGGTTGATACGGCGGTCGCGGATGTAATCGAATTTATAAAAAGCAATCTGTAAAAGCGTATAATTTAAACAGGTCACACCGCTTTCGCGTGTGACCTGTTCAGCGTGCAGACATTTGGCTGCACGCTGATGAGACTGCGACAAATTAGGCTGGATTTCACGAAAACGAGTCTGTAGGCGTACGAGGGTACGTTAAGGCTCGTTTTCGTGGAAAGCGCATAACAGCGCCGTTTGTGAATATAACGGCGCTGTTATTTTTTTCAAAGATAAAAATTTAACCGGTCATATTCTATTCTTCATGCGCGGTCCGGCCAATTTGTCGTCGGTCTGAAACAGGTCACACCGCTTTCGCGTGCGACCTGTTTTTGTGGTTTTTATATAATGCTTTTTACCAGTTTTCCAAACGCCACTGGATCTGCTCGTTCATACGTTCCTCGTATGCCGCTATGTTTATCGTGTCGATTTCATCGCAATACGATTTCCACGTTTTTTCAAAGCCGTCTCCCGACATTATAATTTCGGGAAGGTGCTTCACCGACAAATCCGTAAGCTTCTGATTCGCGTAATCGGCCTCGGAGGTATCGATCAAATCGATATTCCACGCCGGAAAATATTTCGGGTTGGTTGGAGGCTCATTCAGGAAGTCCGCCCAGTTGTTCTTTCCGTATGCGGCAAGAAACGCCTTATCATAATCGTTAAGCGTCGCCTCAAATTCCTCGGGCTGCATACCGGGCGACGTGCTGTTTCCGTCCGTATACAAGCCTGTGCGCTTAGGCATAGCGTCATAGAACAATGTTATCTTATTCGCTGGCGCCCACATCTGGTCGTCCTGCTCAACACGCTGTTCGGGCGTTCTGTAGAAACGTCCCTCGTCGTTTACCATATAGTCCTCGCCTTCGATTCCCCATTGAAAAATCTTCTGCCAATCCTCGCTCATAAACGTCTCAAGCATTTTTACAACCTCTTCCGGATGCTCGCAGTTGACCGAAACCGCAAGGCCCTGGTTGATATTGAGCTGCTCCTCGACCCTGTACCACGGGTCTATGTTCTCCTCAAACGTAATCGGCAGCGGCACATACTGATACTCGTACATCTTCTGCGCGGACAGACTCGTTTCGCCCGGCTGGAATACCCAGTGCTGGTCAAACATACCCAATACACGTCCGGACGCGATTTTTGAGGTATACTGATCCTTGCTTTGCGTAAAGCACTCGGGGTCGATTATGCCGTTGGCGTATTCCTCGTTGAGCTTTTTGAAATACCTCTTGGCAAAATCGCTGTTGGCGTATATTTTCGCCTTATACGTTTCCTTGTCAACCACAACGTCGCCGTCGTTGGGGTTGCCGTCAAGATAGTTCGGCGCTGTTGTAAGCACCCATTCATATCCCGGCGCGGCAAGGATCTCATAACCTATCGTGCTGATTCCGTTCGTGTCCGGATGCGCCTCTCTATACTTTTCGATCAGGTCAAAATACTGGTCGAGCGTTTTAACCTCGGGATAACCCGCTTCCTCGAGCACCCGCTTCTGTATCCAGAACGCCGGGCCCCAATAATCTCCCGTTTCATCCTCGCCGTAAACCGGTCTGCCATAGCCCGGCAGCGCGTAAATATGCCCGTCGGTGTAGCGCGCCTTTTTGTCTATCGGCTCTAAAAATTCATACAGATTCGGCGTTTCCTCTTTGCTTATGTACTCGTCGAGAGGTACGACCGCTCCCGCTTGGATAAGCTTGTCGTCACCCAATTGAACAATATCCGGGTAATCTCCGCTGCTCATCATTACACCAATACGCTCATCCTCATGCCCGCTCATAGCATATTCAAAGTCGTACGTGTACCCAAGCTCATCTTCGATTTTTTTAAGGATTTTGTTATCCTCCGTAGGCTCGGATCCCGAACCGAGCAAAAATACCGAAAAATGATTCTGCGTGGCCGTACCGTCGGCCTGCTGTGATGACTTGCACGCCGTTAAACCCGCGGCCAGCGACGCGGCAAGCGCAATACTGATAATTTGTTTTACTCTCATTTTCATCTCTCCTTTGATTTTTTAATCTATCGTTACGGTTTTTGTATCACCGTCCCAATGAACCTTTTTACCGACCGCTTCCGATACCGCCCTTAACGGTATCATTGTTCTGTCGTTCATTATTACCGGCTCCTGGTCCTCGAATTTGACCTTGACGCCGTTTGCGTAAACCTTGATTTTTCCGTCGTTTACCTCGCTGATTTCGGCCGCTTCAGCGCCTTCGTCGGTAATTATTACCGTCTGCGTTTCGCCGTCCCAGTCAACCTTTTTCCCGAGCGCCTCGGATACCGCTCTTACAGGTATCAAGGTCCTGTCATTTAAAATAACAGGCTCCTGATCGGTAAACGTAACTCTGTTTCCGTTCACGATCACCTTAACGCTGCCGTCGTCGGAGCCATCCGCCCCCACAAGCTCGACCGTGCCTATATCCTCTAAATTGCCCCATGTATTGTCCGTCGGGTCGCTCCATTTAAGGATATAATCGCGCTGTCCTCCGCCGTGCGAATCGTTTACCTGAACGTCAAGTCCCATCTTTACGCCCGCTTTCGGCGTTATCACATTGATCGGGACCGCCGCCTCTACCGTATAGCCTTTATCGGTAAGCTTGACCTCGGTTTTGAAATTAGCCTCATCCGCGCCCGTGCCGAAGCTGTGAACGTTCTTGTAATTGACTCTGTACTGCGCGTCGCCCTTGTCATACGCGTCGGGCTTGTCGCCTCTTTCGTTTATAAATATCTCAACGGAATCCTGCTCATACGGATTTTCGGCGGTATCATCGAGATTTTCGTCGGTGACGTCAACGAGCACGTAAAGATTTTTCTCGTCCCACATCGTTTTAAACTCGCCCGACGCGCCGTGGTCGCCGTGAGCCGCGTTCATCATTTTTACCGCCGGGAGATCCTTCCAGATTTCGTCCTCGGTTCCGTCGATAACGGGCGTTCCGTATACGGCGGTCGTCGTCTCGCTCTTCTGCGGCTCCGCGTCGGCTGCCTTTAAAATCTCCGCGGGCTTTTCGCCCTGCTTGCCCGTAATATCGACAGTGACAATGCACTGCGCCGGAAGCGATACCGTCGTATCGGCGCTGAGCGCGCCCAGATCCGCCATGCGCTCCTTGCCGCCGTCACTGTAATCTGTGCGGTACACATGCGACGACGTAACGTCATAGCCGTTTAAATTAAGCTTAACGTTCGCGTCGGTATCCTTCGTATTTGTGAGAATAAGCTCGAGCTTATCCTTATTCGGCGAATTGAACGCCGCCAGCTTAATATCGTTCGCGTCGGGGTCAACGGACGAATCCACCCTCACATATCCGCCGTCGGTAAACTTGGCGAAATGCTCAATGGCGTAAATTTTA
>CANQYQ010000121.1 GCA_947628155.1 uncultured Clostridia bacterium | reverse complement strand
TACAGAAAACCGCATATTACAGCGATTTGTTATAATTGCGGAATCCCCTCGCCAACTTCGTTGGCCCTCTCCCCTTTAACAAGGGGCGCAAGCGGAGCGTTCCCGTGAGCGAAATTGCACATAGGCACACGTTTCGCAGGGCGCGATGCCCACATCGCGCCGCCGCATGCAAAAGCGATAAACATAAATTTACTGCCTTATCTTCAAATCCTTCAGCAGCAGCTGTACGCTTTCATTACCCATATACGTATTTATATCCAATCCAAACGCCGCGTCAATCCTGCTTCCCTGACGCAACAGTCCGGTCATATGCCCCATACCGAAGCCTATAGCGCCGAAGCTCATTCCGCCGCATTCCAGACGCATCCGCAAATGGCGCTTATCCGAACCCACTGCCGCCGCGTCCCGCACGATCATATTCGTCATTGAAAACAGCGGCTTCTCGTTGCCCATTCCGAACGGCTCAAGCCGTTCAAGCATATGCGCGTTACGTATCGTCGCCTCCGCCGGGGATATAGCGCAGTCGATATTAAGCTTGGGCACCATATCGCGTTCGGTCAGCAAACCGTCTGCGTATTTGTTGATCGCCTTATCAAACGCGTCTATATCCGACACGTTTATATTAAGTCCCGCCGCGACGGCATGGCCGCCGAAATCGGTCAGGTAATTTTCACATTCCGAAAGCGCGTCAAACAAATTAAACCCGGGAATACTTCTGCCGCTTCCCTTGCCGATGCCGTTTGAGTGTGAGATCAAAATGCACGGCTTGTAAAACAAATCGCCTATTTTCGACGCCACGATCCCTATAACACCGTGATGCCAGCCCTCGTGCGCGAGCACGAGCACCTTTTTCTTATCATATTCCGGATTTTTCGCAATAATATCAAGCGCCTCGCCGTAAATATCCTGCTCGGTCGCCTGCCGCTCCTTATTCTCCGCGTCCAGCTCCTCCGCGATACGCCGCGCCGCCGCTGTATCATCCGTCAAAAGCAGCTCAACCGCAGTCGCCGCCGTGCCAAGCCGCCCCGCCGCGTTCAGGCGCGGCGCAATCGCGAACGCCACATTCGAGGATGTAACATTCTTTCCTCCGATACCCGCGACATCCTTCAGCGCCTCCAGCCCAGGCCGGCGCGGCTCGCGCAGCATCGCGAGTCCCTTATCCACGATTATTCTGTTTTCTCCCGTAAGCGAAACAACATCCGCAATCGTTCCTATCGCGGCCAAATCGGCGTACCTTTTAAAGCATTCCGTAGTGTTTTGTCCCAGCCTCATCGTAACCGCCAAAATCAATTTAAACGCCACGCCCACACCTGCAAGCGCGTCAAACGGGTATTCGCAACCCGGTTTTTTCGGATTTATAATCGCGGCCGCCGCCTCCGGCAGCTTATCCTTACAGGTATGATGGTCGGTTATTATCACGTCCATCCCCTGAAGCATAGCGAACTCCACCTCGCCGACCGCGGTAATACCGCAATCAACGGTTATCAGGAGCTTCGTACCGCTCTTTTGCAGCTTATTCACCGCCATAATATTTATTCCGTAACCCTCGTCCTTTCGGTCGGGGATATAGTAGGAGATCCGCGCGCCCTGCGATTTCAGAAAATCATACACCATCGCCGTAGAGGTGATCCCGTCCACGTCATAATCACCGTAAACCGTTATTTTCTCGCCGTTCTCTATCGCCGTCACTATACGCGCCGCCGCTTTGTCCATTTCCGACAAAAGCATCGGATTTAATATATCGCGCATCGACTTTTTCAGAAACGACGGTATCTCATCCTCCTTAACCCCGCGGTTCAAAAGAATCGTCGCCGCCATTTCCGGTATCGAAAACCGCCTCGCGGCGTTTTCCGCCTTGCCCTTTGGCAGAGAGCTGTTTCTATACTGCCATATTTTTTCCATAATTATTTTATTCCGATCTCGTAATTAGATAACTTAAGATAATACCATGCGTCGGCAGTCTGCCGCTCCCGCATTTGACCCTTGTGCGGTACCGCCTTAAATCGGCCGATCTCCGCCCGTGTATAATTATATATATTATATCATTTTTTTATATGAAATTCAAGTGATTTGCAATAAAAAAAGAGAATGTCAGTGTATTTTACATTCTCCCTTCCGATAAGTCCTATGGCTTATCGAAATGATTTATTCAAAGCGCGCGCACAAACAGCCGCCCACCGCGGGCGGACGGCTGCCAAAACGCATTTTAACAAACGGCTGTCATCAGCCTATTGTATCAATATACGTCTTTACAAGCTCCTCTAACAACTCATCGCGCTCGATTTTAACTATAAGACCCCTCGCGCCGTTATAGCTTGTTATGTACGTCGGATCACCGGAAAGGATATATCCTACAAGCTGGCTTATCGGGTCGTAGCCTTTAACTCTGAGTGAGTCGTACACCTGCGCCACGATATCCCGAACCTCTTTCGCCTTATCAAACTCAAGCGTTATCTTGGTCGTGTTTCCTAAATCCATAATAGTTACCTCCTTTTATCACCTTCGGCAATACCGCGCGGAATCGAACCGTTTGCCGAACGCGGCAAGACTCAAAACATGCCGTATTTAACCTCGGCCCCAAAACCGCGCTACCATAAATATAGTGTAGTACAAAATCGAGAAAAAAGCAAGTGTTTTTATTAAAATCTTTACGATTTGTTTACATTTTTTACAGCATTGTCCAAAAATTTGTACATACGCGCCGTATTTACCACGCCGAAACGTCATTTAAAATCAAAAAGTCCATCAATGGAGTCAACCGGGCCCACCGCCGCGGCCGCCGCCGTACCTGTATCGAGGACGCGGTCGATTATATCCGCCGTGGAATTTACATCGACCTTATCTATCTGCTCCAATACCTCCTCCTGCGTATAAAGCGGCTTGTTAAGCAGCAAGCTCCGTCCCGCGCCCTGCATACGCGCGCCCGTGCTCTCGCAGCTTAAAATATAGCTGCCCTTAAGCTGCTCCTTCGCGCGCTCGACCTCGCCGCGCGTGAGCTTATCCCGCTTTACGCGGCGTATCTCATTTGTTATAAGCTCCGCCACGCGCGGCAGATTTTCCGGATTCATGCCCGCCTCTATATCGAACGTACCCGCGTCCACATAGGAGCTGTGTCCCGCGCTTATCGAATAAACCAATCCCTCCTTCTCACGTATGTTCTGGAACAGACGGCAAGACATACCCGTGCCGAACACGTTATTAAACACGAGCAGACTGTACACACTGTCGTCCATAACGTCTATTCCCTTAAAGCTTAAAACGAGCTGCACCTGTTCAATATCCTTCGTTCTTACGATATCGGATGGGCGATATACCGCTTTTTCCGCCGCCGGTATTGTCCCGGACAGCTTGCGCGAACCGAAGTACGCTTCAAGCATATCAAAAAAACCGTCGCCATAATTGCCCGAAACGGAAATTATGATATTCGCGGACGTATAGTGCGTGCGCATATATCCGCGCAGCGCCTCGGGCGTCATTTTATCCAGCGTTTCGCGCGTCCCGAGGATATTCCTTCCCATCGGGGTATCGCCCCACACGGCATACGATGCAATATCGAAAACAAGATCCTCCGGACTGTCCTCATACAGGTTTATTTCCTCGCATACGACCCTGCGTTCAAGCTCCATATCGTGCTTATCGAACAGCGAGTTAAACAGCATATCCGATAAAATATCCGCCGAGAGCTCCGCGTGAGAATCAAGCGTTTTAGTATAAAAGCACGTATACTCACGCGCCGTGAACGCGTTAATTTGACCGCCCACGCCGTCGATCGCCGCCGCGATTTCCTCCGCGTTTCTGTTTTTCGTACCCTTAAACAGCATATGCTCGATAAAATGGGATATGCCGTTTTCCTCCGCCGTTTCATGACGCGAGCCGTTCCCGACCCATACGCCGATGGATATGGATTTTAGATAGTCTATCTTCTCCGCCACTATGCGGATACCGTTTGATAATGTTCGTAATTCGTACATAGATTTATTATTTTTCCTTCCCGAAATCGCTGTAATTACCCTCGAATATCAGCCTGCCGTCATCGTCATATTCGCGGTAATAGCCGCAGTATTCGCCGTTTTCAATAGTTCCCTCTCGTTCGACGCGGTAGCCGAAACGAAGGTTATCAGGCTGATCAAACGGCACAATGCTGTCACGCTTATAACCGTTTATACGCGCCCCCTCGATTCTGCTTCCGTCATTACGGTAAACGTCACCGGTATACGAGTATGCCGACTCTGTTGTAATGCCGTCAATAAGGTCATTGCCAACAAAATCGCCGCGTTTGAAATCCCAGCGTCTGTTCCTGAATACGCCGCCGTTGCCGTATTCTTCATGCTGATGGCAGCAGATACCGCTGCCGTTCAGTCCGTTTGCCTTATCTCCGAAGCCTATGTATTTCCAATTTCCCTGCTGCATACCGCCGGTTATCTTAATAATACCGACGTTGGGATTTTCTTGTATATGAGCCGTGAACATTGACAAATCCGATACTCCAGTTATGCTTTTTACAATTTCCGCGCAATCGTCAAGCTCTATGATATTTTCCTCAAAATCCCGCTCGTATAATTCGGAAAGGTCTTTGAGCATAAAATCAATATTTATTCTGTCCCGCAGATTATTGTCAGAATAATCCGCTTGAAACGATTTAAGGTCAAACGGTTCCTGTATTATTCCGTATTTCAAAAGCTCCGCAGCGCTGATATACGGTTTGCCGTTAATCAACACGTTCCGTGTTTGAGCGCCGTCGAGGTATACCTTCATATCCGACGCGTAAACCTCGGAAACGCCTGTCGGCGCGGAGTTTATAATCTCGCCGTCAAGCATACCGAATTTCTTGTCCTTATTTCTCGTAAGCCATACGGCGTCCTCGTAAATCTGCGCGTCAAAGCCGTATTTATCCATTTCCTCCACGTTTACATATACGCCGTTTAACAGAGGATTTTCATTTATTCTGTCAAGCTGCTCCGTGCTGTATGCCGTATCGACCGGCGAAACATACGACACAAGCGGCATTTCGTTTATAAACAGCGGCAGGTCCGCCTCATGAGCCATACCGATCACACCGCCGCCGTCATACGGCACGTCGGGTTCATACGGCTTTGACGTGTCGATCGCGATATGCCCGTCCTCGTAGCCGACCGCGAAATCGAATATCCTCGCGATATCGCGGATCTTGAAATAATTGCTGTCCTTGATATTGTAGCCGACAAGCGTGATTTCCTCGCCGCCAAGCGTCACATTGGGAACGGAAAACGCGGCGGCTTCATCACTTTCGGCATTCTGTGAAAACTCCGTGCCGACACTCTCATACGCCTTCCCGCCCGTAAGCGTGACCGCGTTGTTTTTCCAACCCACGTTAAACTGATTGTCCGTACCGGACAGCGCAGACGCGACGTCGCGCAGCATAAAGTAATTGCTGCCGTACAGATTATACGCGCAAAAATCAACCTCCGCGCCGTTCACCGTCACGACCGCGCTCGTTGGCACGGCTGTTTCGGCTTCCGCCGCGTGTGCAAACGCGCCGCATACCGCCATGCATACCGCCGCCGAGATCAACATTCGCTTTATCATTTTTGCCGGTCCTCCTATCCTTTTAATCCACAAACAAGGGGCTGTATCGCACAGCCCCGTTGATTCATCTTGATTAATTATTTCCGCCTTTAAGCTGCTCGATCGCGTCCTTATGCGACAGGCTTATCTTGCCGGTCTTTTCATCGATATCCATAACCTTAACGAGCATGGTATCGCCCTCGTGGCACACGTCCTCGACCCTCGCGACTCTGTGGTCGGCAAGCTTTGAGATATGGCACAGACCGTCCTTGCCGGGCAGGATCTCGACGAACGCGCCGAAGTCCTTGATCGTCTTTACAACGCCCTCGTACAGCGCGCCTATCTCCGGCTCCTCGACTATCCTCTCTATCGCCTCGCGGGCCTTGTTGCCCGATTCCTGAGTAGTGGCGAAAATGAATATCGTACCGTCGTCCTCAATGTCTATCTTCGCGCCCGTATCGGCCACGATACCCTGGATGACCTTGCCGCCCTGACCGATGACCTCGCGTATCTTATCGGGGTCGATCTTCATCGTGTCAACCTTCGGCGCGTAGGGCGAAAGCTCCGGACGCACCTCGGGGATAGCCTCAAGAAGTATCTCGTCGATTATCTTATATCTCGCGTCGCGCGTCTTTGTGAACGCCTCTTCGATTACCTCATACGGAAGTCCATCGTTCTTTATATCGACCTGGATGGATGTGATACCCTTTTTCGTACCAGCTACCTTGAAGTCCATTTCACCGTAGAAATCCTCAAGACCCTGTATATCGACCATTGTCGTGAAGCCCTCGTCGGTCGTGATAAGGCCGCAGGAGATACCCGCTACCGGAGCTTTGATCGGCACGCCCGCGTCCATAAGCGCCAATGTCGAGCCGCACACGCTGCCCTGTGACGTCGAACCATTTGACGATACTACCTCCGATACGACTCTTATCGCGTACGGGAACTCCTCCTCAGACGGCAGTACCGGCACGAGCGATTTTTCCGCGAGAGCGCCGTGGCCTATCTCACGTCTGCCCGGGCCTCTCGACGGCTTCGTCTCGCCGACCGAGTACGACGGGAAGTTGTAGTGATGGATATATCTCTTTGTTTCCTCCATGTCTATTCCGTCAAGTCTCTGCTCCTCGGAAAGCGGCGCGAGCGTCGCTATGGAAAGCACCTGTGTCTGACCTCTCGTGAACAGGCCCGAGCCGTGGGTCCTCGGTAAAATCCCGACCTCAGCCGCAAGCGGACGAATCTCGTTCAAGCCTCTGCCGTCCACGCGGCGGCCTTCGTAGAGCCACGCGCGTACGATCTCCTTTTGCATTTTATAAAGGATCTCGCCTATCTGCTCCGAGAAGTTCGGGAACCGCTCCTCAAGCTTTTCCCTAAGCTCATCCTCGATAATGAGTATTCTTGCGTCGCGCTCATTCTTATCATCGGTGTCAAGCGCGTAATGAAGCTTATCAAAGGCAATTTCCTTGACCGCGTCGTATAGGTCGTGGTCAACATCGCACGACTCGTATGTGAACTTCGGCTTACCTATCTCATTCTTAATATTCTCAATAAACTCACAAAGCTTTATTATCTCCTTGTGCGCGAATATGAGACCGTTGAGCATTACGCTTTCCTCGATCTCGTTAGCGCCGGCCTCGATCATTACGATTTTTTCCTTCGTGCCGGCGACGGTAACATGCATATCGCTCTTTTCTCTCTGCTCAACGGTCGGGTTTATAACGTACTCGCCGTCAACCAAGCCGAGCCATACTCCCGCTATCGGGCCGCCCCACGGGATATCCGATATTGAGAGCGCAACAGACGTGCCTATCATCGCCGCGATTTCCGGCGCGTTATCCTGCTCGACCGAAAGCACCGTCGCGACGACCGTTACGTCGTTTCTCAGATCCGACGGGAAGAACGGACGAATGGGCCTGTCGATCATACGCGACGTTAAAATCGCCTTCTCCGAGGGTTTGCCCTCGCGCTTTACATAGCCGCCCGGGATTTTGCCGACGGAATAAAGCTTTTCCTCAAAATC
>CANQYQ010000120.1 GCA_947628155.1 uncultured Clostridia bacterium | reverse complement strand
AGCGGATACGGAAGCGCCCAGAGAATGTATGTCAAGCGAGGATACATTCCGGACGGGAGCGGCGTTTGGTATAAAGATCGGGTCTGTGAGCCGTATCGTGATTGCTGTAATGACGATGATCTTGTATTGTATTTATCGAAACATATAAAATAAATTCCCATTTGTCGGGCAAATAAAAACCAAATACCGCAATCGAGAGCAATCAAATTTAAGGCGGCGCAAGCCGACGGCCGGGAGAAGCGGTATCAATACAAGGTCTGCAAAAAAAATCTATATGACGCCTGCTTTTTCGCCGTGATCGTTCCGCTTTATCAAGTTATCGGCACTAAATTTTACAGTTTCTTTGTCAATAAATCATAAAAGCTTACATTAAGCGTTTCAGCAAGTGCGGTCATGCTGATGTTTTTTTGAAAATATCGGACACGCCCCGCCCGCATCGGCGGGCGGGCATATCCAATCCGCGTTTTTTATCATAATCCACTCCTATCTACTCCGCCCAGGTACAGCACATTTTCATAACCCATATATTCAAGGCTGTTTTTCGCCTGTTCGCTGCGTTTGCCCGTGGCGCAATAGACTATTATCGTCCGCTTTTTGTCCGGAATAAGTCGCGGCGCCATAGCGTGTATACCGAGATACGAAAGATTCATGGCGTTTTCGAGATGCCATTCGGCATATTCGCGCTCCGTTCTAACATCCGCGAGGACCGCGCCCTGCTTTACAAGCTCCATCGCTTCGTCAAGCGATATTTTCCGTATCGGCTTTCTTACAATTTCGCCTGTATCGTCGCGGTTTATAACCGGCGCGCTCTCACGCGCCGCGACTTTGTACACGGCTATTCCGTGCGGCTTTAAACTGCCCGCGAGAATATTATCCGGTGTCATATCCTCGTTTTTGCACAGGTCGCGGACATGCTTTACCTCGCCGAGCAAGCCTGCCTTTGATATGTCGAACATAAAATCAAGCGGTTCGCCGCTGCGGTTAAGAAAGGCTATCGCCTTTTCCGGAGAGTTCTTTTTTCCCAAATCCTTGATCCATACCTCGCCGCGCTTGTTTCCGTTTTTATCGGTCATATCGTCAATTACAAACGCCTGCACACACGCGCTGTCCTGATTTAACGCGATTAAATCGCGATTTTTGAGTATGCTTAGCGTGCTGTCGCTTATTTTTGTCAAATCGCAGCCTATCATAAGCGGCGTTGACATCATGCACTACATCGCGAAATGAGTCATTTCCTCATCGTGCGTAAGTCCGCCGTTCCCGAGCTGCATCATGTCGAGGTCGTTGACATGACCGGGCGAGCAGTAACGCGCGAGCGGCTTTATCATGTCGAGCTGATACATTATCGAGTCAAAATCGGGAGTTATGTCCGCGCCGGTGCGCCACGAGTCGGCAGTCTCCGCCGCCCACGCGCCGGGGAAATGCCAGCGGCAGATGTTATACACGATCTGCTTTCCCGTTCTTTCTCTGATTTCATTTATGATATCCGCAATTTTGGTATACTGTGTTTCCTCGTCGAGACCGAGCCGAACACCGCCGCACCAATCGACTTTGATAAAGTCAAAGCCGTATTCCTCCAGATACAGCTTCAAGTCCCGCTCCTCAAATCCGTAAAGTCCGACGCCGAGACCGTTTTTGTCCTCTTGGTCATAGTAATGACCGCAGGTATTGTCGCCGCCGTCGGTGTATATTCCCGCTTTAAGTCCAAGGCTGTGCGCGTGATCGGCTATAGCCTTAATACCGTTCGGGAAACGCTCCTTGTGGAACTGCAGCTTGCCGTCGGCGCTCCGGCCGCCGAAAAATCCATCGTCCATATTGAGATATGTATATCCGTATTCGCTTAAACCCGTGCTTATAAGCGCGTCCGCCTGTTTTTTCATAATATCCTCGCTGATATGCGTCCGAAACGCGTTCCATGACGCCCAACCCATTATCGGTGTTTTTCTGTTGTTGTTCATTGTAAAAATCCTCCCAAAAATTATTTTATACGGCTTAACCGCGTTCATCGTGCCTGTGCTTAAATTCATCCGGCGTCATGCCGACATATTTTACAAACGAGCGGTAAAACGTGGAATAATCCTTAAAGCCGCACCGCATGTAAATATTCATCGGCTTACAGCCCTCCATTATAAGGTTTTTCGCCCTGCGGACACGCCGCATATTCAGGTATGCTTTTATCGTCATATTTATTTCATTTTTGAAAAGCCGGTTCGCGTAGGAGGGCGACATGAATAATGCCGAAGTAATATCCGCTGTATTTATATCCTCCGTATAGTGGGCGTTTATAAAATCAATTATATCCTTTGATTTTTTCTTCGTCGTTATTTGCTGCTTTTCAGGCAGCTCGTTTCTGAAAACCTGTTTCAGGCGCAGCAAAAGCTCCGCGGAATACAGGAGCATAAAGCAGTCGGTTTCGGGAGGCTTTTCCGTGCATACCTTTTCCATGCGGTCAAAAATTTCATCGATCCCGTAGGCTTTGACCGTTTTTGCGGGTATTCTGTTAAAAAAGCCGCTTTTACGGGAATTAAGCGCTTTAATAAGCTCGGGGAATTTAGCCAAAAAGCCGGGGTAAATATGCAGAAATTCGCGGCTGTATTCCCCCTGCTCCGGGAAGCTGAAGGAATGGCGCTCGCCGGGGTTTGTCACGACCAAATCACCGCCGTAAATCATATAGCTTTCGCCCTCGACGGTATACGTAAGCGCGCCCTTGAGCACATGGATAAGCTCGTAGCACTCGTGAGTATGCGAGTCAAAGTCGCTGCCGGTCGTCGTATTTACGCTGTATACGTACCCGTCGGCGACGTTATCTATTATTCGGTTACTGTATGTCAGGTTTTGCTTGTTCATATATATCACCTGTTTGAATTTTATCATAGAAAAATACCAAAAGCAAGAACGCATACGAAAAAAAGTCAAATTTGCAAATTTATATCCCAAAATTGCAATTCCAAAACCTATGTTAATAGTGTACAATAATAATTAAAACAGGCGTTATATGTTGTAAACAGGGAGGAGTAATTACATGTATTTATCAAAGATAAGACTTATTTCGTTTGCATTATCCGCGGCAATGGCATTATCGCCCATGGCGGCTTTTGCAAATGAGCGGGAAATGATTGGCGGAGCGGATATCGAGCTTGCGGCGCCCGGAATTGACGAAGTGTATACGGCGGATTTTGCAAGCCTTGTAAAAAATAACGCGGAAACGGAATATACTGCGTCATCCGCAGAGGCTGTGACCGAAGAAGGAACAGGCTTGAAAAAGGTCATCGTGGATGATTATACTTCAATTTATCTTTCAGATACATACGGCTTTAAGGTTAGCGCGGACGGCAAGGTCGCTCTTGCTGGCGACACGAGCAAAAATAATAACAAGAATAACGGGGCTTACGTGAACGGCGCGTATGTTGAGTTTACCGCTCCGTCGGACGGGACCGTAACATTTACCGGTGCGGATATGAATTATTATATAGACGGAAATTACACAAGCTACGGATCGTCAAGCCAATCATTAACGGCAGGGCAGAAGCTTCAGCTCGGCACAAGAAAAGCTACAACTGCGGTAAACTCTTTGTCGTTTGAGCCGAAAATAAAGGTCGATTTGCCTGTCGCTTCGCCATATACCCCAACGAAAACTACATGGACGTTTGACGACTCGATCCCCGCGGAGGAGGAAACGGATAGTGTGCCGTACATAACAGGTCAAGCCGGGTATAGCAGTTTAGCGGACGGCGGTGAGATTAAATTCCCCGCCGACAAAACCGGAAACGGCAGTCTGATTTTTAATATGGCAGCTCCCATAAAGAACAGCGACCCGCGGAAGAATAACGTAAAAATTACATTTGATGTGACAGGACATTCCAAGGCGCTCGGGCAGCAGCTTTTTGAGTACAGCGTTAAGAACAGCGAGGGTTTTGAGCTTATAAAGCTCACGGCGCACCCGTATGACAACAGCAATACAAATCTCCTTACAATTGGCGGGAAGGAAATAGCGAAGGATGATGAAATAAGAAACTGCTTTACCTTCGCAAGCGGAAAATCAGAGGTTACTTCGACAGTTGAAACGGCGATTGATTATTATTCAAGGAAAATAACCGTTACTATCAAAAAGGACGGCGCAGCGGCCGGAATTTTTACAGGCGATATTCCCGAGGACGCTTTGCAGGATGTTATGGAATTTGTATTTACGGCGAGAAGAAGCAAAACTGCGGCTGAACGGTATATTTCATTTGATGATTTTACGATAGAGGAATACACATCAACGGCAGAACCGGCAACCGAACCGCAGATCGCGGACGGATATACCGCCGAAACAATCGGAGAAATGAGCGCGCGCGTGAAAGCTCCAGCCGAGGCGGCAAATCTCCCTGTTTTAATCTACCTCTGCGGCAGCGCCCGTTTCGGCGCTGATAATTACAGCCAGCTTTATAACGCGCAGTATTTGTTTGATGCGGTCGGCGATAAGGCGATCCTTATCGCGCCGCAGACCGAAACCGAATGGGATACGGCAAAATTAAAAACGTTTATCGAAGCGGCGAAAACAAAATACAGTGCGGCAAATGTAACCGTCGCCGGACAGGGCGAGGGCGCGGACGCGGCTTACGCTCTTACAGATGCGGCGGATAAAATAGTCCCGATAGGCGGCGTTGATCCGAGCGCGGTAACGGCGGAAAATGCGAAGGTATGGGCGTTTGCGGATTATGCCGACGCGAATATAGCGAAAATCAGAACGGCGGTAAGCGCGCTGCAAAAGGCGCAAAAGGATGTTACATATACCGAGTTCCCGTTTGAGGAAAGCAACAGCACGTCCGAAAAGGCCGCCGAAGCGGCGGGACTTGTTGATTGGATAACGACTGACGCTGCCCCGCAAAAAACAGTTGACCTTGTGTTATTCGCCGGTCAGTCCAATATGGCGGGGCGCGGCGAATATGAGAAGGCAGCAAAGGTAGGCGCGGGGCACGGATTTGAATATCACTCGGTAACAGAGCCGGGCGTGCTGACGACGGTTTCAGAACCGTTCGGAAAGTATGAGAATAACACAGCCGTAAACGATAACGGCGGCGACGGCAATGACAGACGAACAGGCGATATGGTGTCATCGTTTATGGAAAGCTATTACAGTGTTTCCGGCGTGCCTATTGTAGGCGTTCAATGCTCGCGCGGCGGCACGGAATCAAAATGGTGGAATACCGCTGAAAAATTAACGGAAATGGCCGCTCGGTATAACGAGGCGAAAGCGTATCTTGAAAGCTGCGGATACACTGTAAACAAGCAGTTTATGGTATGGTGTCAGGGATGTTCGGACGCTGACTCGAACCGCGGCATTGAAACATACAAGTCAAATACAAAAGCGATTTTTGAAGGCCTTAAAACAAGTACCGGCATAAGCGATATGTTTATGATCAGGATAGGTCATTGTAAAACCTCCGGCGCGGCGGCGATTGACGATGTGAAAGACCCTCGCTATAAAGCGATAAACCTTGCGCAAAAGGAGCTTTGCGATGAAACGGCTGATATGACGGCGGTCGCTTCGCTTTACACCGACGAGTATGCCGCGCTTATGCGCGATCAGTACCATTATCATCAGGAAGCGTACAACAGCGTGGGCGCTGTCGCGGGCAATAACACGGCGGTAACGCTTTATCCCGATAACGCCGGCGCATGGACAGATTATCCCGAGCCGAATGACGCGCCTGACGAGCCTGTGATTGTAGAGGGCGTATTTGAAAAAACGGCAAACACGGCTGAAATTGACGTGTCTGATATGAAAACATACGGCGCGGACACGTTCAGAGTTTATAAATCTGATAAGTCATACGTTGATGTTAAGGCGGCAAACGGCAAGGTCGCAAATCCGACGGGAACGGACGAGGTGACGGTCGTTCCGGTATACCGGTTCAATTATACAAACGCCGCTATGGACGGATATGTAACGGCGACGGGCACATTCAGCGAAACGGCCGGTTACGGACTGATGGAAGGTCAAAGCTACGGCACGAACGCGGACGGTTCGCTTCCCAAAGGCGCGGCGGCGCTTCATGTGGTACTGCCTGTCGGCAGCTATGACATGAACATACTCCGTAAGGGAGGCACAAGAGCCGATGTGTATAACGACGGCATTCAGATAATAAATAACTCCACCGCGGCGGAGGGCGGAAATAATCACCGTGGTTCCGCATACGGACTTATGTATGCGCCGCAGGTGCTTGTAAGCGACGGAAGCGCGGATATTACGATAGGCAATACGGCGTCCGGAGATAAAGAGCGTATAGCGTCGGTTGAAATAGTTAAGGTGCCGGATAAATACAAGAAGCCGATAATTTGGATCGCGGGCGACAGCGAAGCGGCGAATTATTATCCGATAGACGCAAACGGCGATGATTTGGACAGCAGCGAGTTTAAAATTACGGGTTTCGGTCAGCAGCTTGGGAAATTCCTTTCGGATAAATATAAGATTGCCAACTGGGGACAGCCGAGCGCGACAGTTAAAACATGGTATGACGAATGCTTTGACGCTGTCAGCTGCAGAATGGCGGAGGGTGATACGATAATAGTGGATTTCGGAATAAACGACGCCATTTCGAGCTCCAACGGCATTTCTGTTGACGATATGAAGGGGTATATGACGCGGATATTTGACGCGGCAAAGGCGAAGGGGGTTACGCCGATCCTCGTAAGTCCGCTATGGAACGGCAAGTACCAGCACAGAAGCTATTTCACATACGATAAGACCACGGACACAAACTCTATGACGGCATTTGCACAGGAGCGCGGCGTAAAGTGCATTGATCTTAACAAGTATTCCATGCTTTATAAGGATAGGGCGATAGAAGAAACGGGGGATAATGACTGGGTAAAAAACAACTACCATGTTTCCGATAATCTGCACCAGACGCAGTATACCGCGCTTTTGCTTGCGAGCTTTATCGCGGCGGGCATGAAGAGCGAGGGGTATGAAACGACGGATTATGCATATATCTACACGGATACCGCGTCGCTGTCAAGCGATTATGTACGCGTACCGGGAAATTATAAGCGCGTGTACAGCGTCGCGGCGGCGGAAGCGTTTATGGCGGACGGAACAATAACAAAGCCGTCGGATACGCCCGAGCCGACAGACACGCCGAAACCCGACGACACGCCAAAGCCGTCGGATGCTCCGGAATATCCGATAACAGTTTCCTATGACGCGCAATCAAAGAAATTAACGCTTACAGCCACAGGTAACATAACAAACGCGGTCGTTATCAAAGCGTCATATGACGGTGATAAAATGAGTGATGTAAAAATTTATCCTGCGGAATTTGCGGATAATACGGCGGTGATCGAAAATATCGAAATAAGCGAAAACGATAGGATTTTCGTGTGGGATTCGACAGCGGATATGAAGCCGCTCGCGCCGGTTTTTACAGCGGCGGGCGCTAAAGCGGCGGAAATGATGGCGTGGCGGAAGGATTACAACCATTACTACATCGATTTCTCAAACTATGCCCGACCTGACAAAAGCGGCGGCTGAATTGATTGGGAAAATATCATAAATATTATTCGCGTGTTGCCTTGTTTTTTCCCTTTTTCTTTATCTTTCTTAACATACGGACAACGCTTAACGGGGGAATGTTCTCATCAGACCATCCCCCCC
>CANQYQ010000119.1 GCA_947628155.1 uncultured Clostridia bacterium | reverse complement strand
AGAAGCAGCGTGTGGCGATAGTGCGCGCGCTGTGCATGCACCCGGAAATGATGCTGTTCGACGAGGTAACGGCGGCGCTTGACCCGGAAATGGTGCGGGAGGTGCTTGATGTTATGCTCAACCTCGCGAAACGCGGCATGACGATGATCATTGTCACGCACGAAATGCAGTTCGCCAAGGCGATCGCGGATAGGGTGCTGTTCCTCGAAAACGGTAAAATAATCGAGGATGCCGACCCGGACACGTTCTTTGAACATCCGAAAACGGAAAGGGCAAAGCAATTTTTAAATATTTTCAGTTTTGAAAGGAGTAAAGAAAATGAAAAGGATTAAGTTATTTACAGCGGCAGCGTTAATGTTATCGGCGGCGTTCGCGCTTACGGGCTGCGGCGGCGCTGACAATGCGGCGACCGACACGGCGGCGGACACAAACGCTGCGGACACAAACGCGGTTTACCGCACGATCGACGAGATCAAGGAAAGCGGCGAGATCAACATCGGCGTATTCTCCGATAAGCACCCGTTCGGCTATGTTGACGAGAACAGCGAATATCAAGGCTATGACGTATATTTCGCGAATCGCATAGGCGAGGATCTGGGAGTTAAGGTCAACTTCGTATCGACAGAAGCGGCGAACAGGATCGAGTATTTGCAGACGGGCAAGGTCGATATAATACTCGCCAACTTCACCGTGACGCCCGAGAGAGCGGAGGAGGTCGATTTCGCGCTGCCGTACATGAACGTCGCGCTTGGTGTTGTATCTCCCGAAAGCGCGCCGGTTACGACGCTCGATAACTGGGATGCGTCAAAGCAGATCATCGTTATCTCCGGCACAACGGCGGAAACGTATCTGACGGCGAATTATCCCGATATCCCGCTTCAGAAATACGATACATACGCAAACGCGAAAAACGCGCTTGAAAACGGAAACGCGGCCGCGTGGGCGAACGATAACACCGAGGTTATAGCGTATTCGATGCAGAATCCCGGATATACCGTCGGGATACCGTCGCTCGGCAGCAGCGACACCATAGCGCCGGCTGTTTCAAAGGGTAATGAAACGGTGCTGAACTGGTTAAACGACGAAATCACCGCTTTGGGCGCGGAAAACTTCTTCCATACCGATTATGAAGCGACGCTCATTGACACCTACGGGCCTGATTATGAGGATCAGCTCGTTATCGAGGGCGGAGTTGTACAGGAGTAAAAAAAGAGCCGAAAGGCTCTTTTTTTATCCGTTGCAGCTACGAATGAATATATAAAAACTATCGGAGCAAAGTGCGAATTTAAAAAATAATTATTGTATTGAGCCGAAGTGTGTGTTATAATAAGCTCACGATGTTACAAATATTTATAAATAATTTAAAATAAGGGAGATAAAATCATGGATCTTAAGAAATATACAGCGGACAAGCTGACGGAACTGACGGAACTTGATAACGCGGTAATAGCATCAGCGCTTGAAACGCCGCCGGATGAGAAGATGGGGGATTTGGCGTTTCCGTGCTTTCCGCTTGCGAAGGTATACCGCAAAGCTCCGCCGCTGATTGCGAAGGAGCTTTCGGAAAAGCTCGCGGACGACGATAAATTTGAACGTGTGGAGCAGGCGGGAGGATATTTGAATTTCTTTTTCAAGCGCGGCAGATTTATATCGGATACAATAGACGGGATAAAATCGGCGGGCGATAACTGGGGCGCGTCGGATATGGGCGCGGGCAAAATGGTGCTCGTGGAATACTCCTCGCCGAATATCGCCAAACCGTTCCATATAGGCCATCTTTTTTCTACCGCTATAGGCAATTCGCTTGCGCGTATTTATAAGAAGCTGGGATATAATGTTTTATCGCTCAATCATCTGGGCGACTGGGGTACGCAGTTCGGCAAGCTTATATGCGCGTATCACCGCTGGGGAGATAAGGACGTTATTGAAAAAGATCCGATAAACGAGATTTTGAAGGTTTACGTCAAATTCCATGACGAGGCGGAGCGGCATCCGGAATTGGAGGACGAGGCGCGGGAATATTTCAAGAAATTGGAGGACGGCGATGAAGAAACAACAGCGCTGTGGAAATATTTTCGTGATATAAGCCTTGTCGAATTTCAGCGCGTGTATGATATGCTTGGAATAAAATTTGACTCGTATAACGGAGAAGCGTTTTATTCCGATAAGATGGACGAGGTCGTTGACTTGCTGCGTGAAAAGGGATTGCTCGTTGAAAGCGAAGGGGCTCAGGTGGTGGATTTATCTGATTTGAACATCCCGCCGTGCATCATTCTGAAATCGGACGGAGCGACCATTTACGCGACACGCGATATAGCGGCGGCGCTTTACCGTCACAGAACGTATGATTTTTATAAAAATATTTACGTTGTCGGTACGCCGCAGGCGCTGCATTTTAAGCAGATTTTCGAGGTTATGAAGCGTGCCGGCTGGGATTGGAGCGAGGGCTGCGAATTTGTAGGCTTCGGACTTGTGAAATTCCCGGGAAAGGCAATGTCCACGCGTCACGGCGACGTGGTATTTCTTGAGGATGTGCTTAACGAGGCGATTGAAAAAACACGCGCGATAGTCGAGGAAAACGACAATGTTAAGGACGACAAGGACGAGGTCGCCAAAAAAATCGGCATAGGCGCGATTTTGTATACGTTCCTGAAAAATTCGCGCGAAAAGGATATAATTTTCTCATGGGATAACATGCTCGATTTCGAAGGCGAATCGGGACCATACTGCCAGTACAGCTACGCGCGCGGGAAAAGCATTCTGCGGCGTGCGGCGGGGATCGATTATTCCGATGCGGATTTATCGCTTGAAACATCGGATGAGGCGTATGCGCTTGTGAAGCAGCTCAATAAATTTTCCGACGCTGTCAAAACATCCGCGGACAGAAACGAGCCGTTTTATGTAAACCGCTATGCTACCGACCTTGCGAAGCTGTTTAATAAGTTCTACAATACAAACCCGATCATGCGCGACGATGTGCCGGAGGCAGTGAAAAAGGCGCGCCTTGCGGTTGTGGACGCGTTCTGCACCGTTATTAAAAATGCGCTTGGATTGCTGGGAATTGAAACGGTAGAGAGTATGTGAAACATGGCGCGAGCAGTAGGATATTTGCTGTATCCGCTGCTGTATTTGATATGTGAAGACAGTATAATTTAATCATAATAAAATCCGCAAATTATGTTATAATTTGCGGATTTTACCGTTAAACATTAATATTCGATTTTACCGTTTGTATATTTACCGTTTTAATATGAATATCTGTGTTTATTTTATTTCATTATGAAATTCCTGAAGCGGTTTAACGCCGCTGTCTCCGTGCTGCATCGCTTTGATCCCGGCAATTGCCGCCTTTGCCGCCGCCATGGTGGTCATATAAGGAATGCGTCCTTTTATAACGCCCTTGCGGATATAGCTGTCGTCGGCCGCGCCCTTTTTATCGTTGGGCGTATTTATAACCATGGCAACCTCACCATTTGTGATTATATCAAGCACATTCGGGCGTCCCTCATTAAGCTTCGCTACGACCCTTACAGGCAACCCATGCGATTTTATAACCTCGCCGCAGCCTTTTGTCGCTACTAGGTCGAAGCCGCAGTCAAGGAAGCCTTGCGCTACATCCAAAAGCTCCGCCTTATCGCGGTCGTTGACGCTCAAAAGTACCTTGCCCGCGATGGGAAGACGTGTTTGTGTCGCCTCCTGCGCCTTGCCGAACGCCTCGCCGAAGTCCGCCGCCATGCCAAGGACCTCGCCCGTTGAGCGCATTTCAGGCCCTAAGACAGGGTCGACCTCCTGGAACATATTGAACGGGAACACCGCCTCCTTTACGCCGTAATGCGGTATATTGCGCTCCTTTAATGCCGGCACGGGCGAGGGTCTGCCCGTGATGGGCGATGTGATTATATCCGTTGCGAGCGGCACCATGCGAATATCGCATACCTTTGATACAAGCGGTACCGTTCTTGACGCGCGCGGGTTGGCTTCAAGCACGTAAACCCTTCCGTCCTCTATCGCGTACTGCATATTCATCAGTCCGCGCACGTTCATTTCACGCGCGATTTTGCGCGTATATTCCTTGATCGTTTCAACGTTTTCCTTCGGAATGTGCATCGACGGCAGTATACACGCCGAGTCGCCAGAGTGTATGCCCGCAAGCTCTATATGCTCCATTACCGCCGGTACGAATACGTTTTCGCCGTCGGAAATAGCGTCGGCCTCACACTCCATAGCGTGATTTAAGAAACGGTCGATGAGTATCGGTCTGTCGGGCGTTACGCCGACAGCCGCGTTCATGTAGATTTTGAGACTTTCCGAATCATGTACGACCTCCATGCCGCGTCCGCCCAAAACATATGACGGGCGAACCATTACCGGATAGCCGATTTCCTCAGCGATTTTAAGCGCTTCTTCAACGTTTACCGCCATGCCCGACTCCGGCATCGGAATATCGAGCTTGTCCATCATGGCGCGGAATAAGTCTCTGTCCTCCGCAAGATCTATCGTTTCGGGCGTAGTACCCAAAATATTCACGCCGTTTTTCTTTAATTCGGCCGCGAGATTGAGAGGCGTCTGACCTCCGAACTGAGCGATCACGCCGAGCGGCTTTTCCTTTTCGTGTATGCTTAATACGTCCTCTAACGTGAGCGGTTCAAAATAGAGCTTGTCCGATGTATCGTAGTCTGTCGAAACAGTTTCAGGGTTGCAGTTTACGATTATTGTTTCAAAGCCGAGCTGCTTTAGAGCCTTAGCCGCGTGAACGCAGCAGTAGTCGAATTCTATGCCCTGACCTATTCTGTTCGGGCCGCCGCCGAGAATCATGATTTTCGGCTTATCCGAGGTTGTGCTCTCATCCTTCATATTGTATGACGAATAGTAATACGCCGCGTCCTTCGTACCGCTTACGTGAACGCCCTCCCATGCTTCGGTTATACCCGCTTTAAGACGCGCGTTTCGTATTTCCTCCTCGGTTATATTAAGCAAATAGCTTAAATAACGGTCGGAGAAGCCGTCCTTTTTCGCCCGGTCGAGTACGTCGGTCGGAGGAACGCTGCCAGTATATGCCTTTAACGCTTCCTCCTCCTCGACAAGCTCCTTCATCTGCTCGATGAAATAATGCTTGATTTTCGTTATATCCCATAATTCCTCGACAGTCGCACCCTTTCTGAGAGCTTCGTACATGATAAACTGACGCTCACTCGACGGAGTGACAAGCATTTTTAATAGTTCATCCTTTGACCTTTCCGCGAAATCCTTTGCTCCGCCAAGGCCGTAACGTCCCGTTTCAAGGCTGCGTATCGCCTTCTGGAACGCCTCCTTATACGTCTTGCCTATGCTCATTACCTCGCCCACGGCGCGCATCTGCGTACCCAATTTATCCTGTGCGCCTTTGAACTTTTCAAACGCCCAGCGTGCGAATTTGATAACGACGTAATCGCCGTCGGGGTAATATTTGTCGAGCGTGCCGTATTTGCCGCATTCGATATCCGGTAAATCAAGCCCCGCCGCAAGCATCGCGGATACGAGCGCGATTGGGAATCCCGTTGCCTTTGACGCGAGAGCGGACGAGCGCGAGGTGCGCGGATTGATCTCGATCACGATAACGCGTCCGTCCTCGGGATTGCGCGCGAACTGTACATTTGTGCCGCCGATCACCTCGATCGCCTCGACTATCTTGTACGCCTGACGCTGTAATTCCTTCTGCACATCCTCGGGAATCGTGAGCATCGGCGCGGAGCAGAACGAATCGCCCGTATGAACGCCGAGCGGATCGATGTTTTCGATAAAGCAGACAGTGATCATGTTGTTTTTGGAATCGCGTACGACCTCTAATTCCAGCTCCTCCCAGCCTAAGACCGATTCCTCAACAAGAACCTGTCCGACAAGGCTCGCCTGCAATCCCCTTGCGCACACCGTCTTTAATTCCTCTGTATTATACACCAAACCGCCGCCTGCGCCGCCCATGGTGTACGCGGGGCGCAGCACTACCGGGTAACCGAGCTCATCAGCGATTTTAAGCGCCTCTTCGACCGAGTACGCAACCTCGCTTCTGGCCATCTCTATCCCGAGACTGTTCATTGTTTTCTTAAACTCGATTCTGTCCTCACCGCGGTCGATAGCGTCAACCTGAACGCCTATTACCTTGACGCCGTATTTGTCCAATACTCCGGAGCTTGCCAGCTCAGAGCAGAGGTTAAGTCCCGACTGCCCGCCCAAATTCGGCAAGAGCGCGTCGGGGCGCTCCTTTTCGATTATCTGCGTAAGCCTTTGGGCGTTGAGCGGTTCGATATAAGTAACATCCGCCGTTTCGGGGTCGGTCATTATAGTCGCGGGGTTGGAATTTACAAGGACTATTTCATAGCCCAGCTTCCTGAGAGCCTTACATGCCTGCGTGCCGGAATAGTCAAATTCACACGCCTGCCCTATAATTATCGGCCCGGAACCGATTATAAGAACCTTGTGTATGTCGTCTCTTTTTTTCATATACCATCTTTCCTTTCAGACATTTTCCTTTATATTGCATTATTACCTTTTATTATCCACTATATTTCGCGGTTTGTCAATAGTTTATTTATGAAAACTTATTTTTAAAATTTAGTATTTATTTATTGAAAAGCGTTAAAAATTGTGATATACTTACAATATGAGCGGCCGGCACCGGCTGGCAAAACATACGGAAAGGAAGCGGCGGTTTTGGCGGATAAACGCGGTATTAAAACAATAGCGCAGAATAGGAAAGCACGATACGAGTATTTCATTATAGAAACCTACGAAACGGGAATTGAGCTTCTGGGAACCGAGGTTAAATCGATACGTCAGGGCAAGGTAAATATTTCAGATGCCTACGCTTCGATTGACAATGGAGAGGTAATTTTAAAGCAAATGAATATAAGTCCTTATGAGCACGGCAATATTTTTAACCGCGATCCTATGCGGGAAAGAAAGCTGCTTATGCACAAGGCCGAAATAAGGAAGCTTATAGGTCAGATAAAACGTCAGGGATACTCGCTTGTCCCGTTATCGGTTTATATGAAAGGTTCGCTTGTCAAGGTGTCGCTTGCGCTTTGCAAGGGCAAAAAGCTCTACGATAAGCGTGAGGATATGGCAAAACGCGACGCGAAGCGCGATGCCGACCGCGCGATAAAGGCGCATAACAACGGCTGAGATCCGAGTCGGCGCATGAGTTGTTCGAGCCGGATCTGCAATTAACAAAAAATTTACATTCAGTCCGAGTTAAATCACTTGATTTTTGCGTATACTTATGTTATACTTCTATCTGATATGGGGCTGCCATGGTTTCGACGGGGACAAGGAAACTTGAATAGCGAGCCGCGGATAAGTCAGCCGCGTTAAAAAGGCTTAAATTTAAATATAAACGCTAACGATTACGATTTAGCTTACGCTGCCTGATTGCGGCGTTGTCACCTGTGCGCCTGACCACCGCGCATAGCTTTGGCATTATTTATGTGGTGAACGTGAGCGGGGGATGTTCCGGCCTCCGCCATGAATAAGGAACTACCAAAGTCATAGCTTTGGTTGTGAGGTTTTGACTGAGGGAATTTAAATCATAACCTGCGCTCGGAGAAGCTCGGGTGGATTTGCTTTCGGACACGGGTTCAATTCCCGTCAGCTCCACCAGATACGGAAGAAACCGCGTATTTACGCGGTTTCTTTTTTGTCGTACACGTTTTTTACACGTATTTTATATATTATCCAGTATCTGCAGTGCTCTTTCTTCCT
>CANQYQ010000118.1 GCA_947628155.1 uncultured Clostridia bacterium | reverse complement strand
AAGAATATTCGCACATGCGTAGTTGCGGACGGCAAGATTACGTTCGTAAACAGAAACGGATTCTCGGAATTTGAGATAACAGCCGAAAAGCCGGCCGACGTAAAGGAAATCGCGACAATCGGCGATACGGTTTACGATTCGCTTCAGGGCGCGGTAGACGCGGTTGAGAATAACGGCACAATTATGCTCAAGTCGAATGAGGATCTGAGCGCGGTTGCGGATTACGCTAAGACGTTCACAATTGATATCAGCGGCGCTGACGGCGTAAAGGCTGACGACCTTAAGATTACGGCAACAGAGAATTACGATGTCGTAAAGACGGTTAATGCGGACGGTACAATTACATATACCGTTACACGCAAGGCTGACGTACAGCCGACAACTCCGCCTACTCAGGGTCCGTCCGGACCCAGCGGCGGCGGTTCCGGCGGTTCAGGCGGCGGCGGACGCAGCTATATTGTAAAATACAATGCCGGCACATACGGAACATTGTATGGCAATAAGAGTGAAACGGTAGCGGCCGGCAGAACACCGGCGAAGGTACCGGAGGTTAAGGCTAACAGCGGATATACATTCGTAGGCTGGTCGCTTACAAGCGGCGGTGAGATAGTTGACATCGCGACACTGAAAATCACGAAGGCAACTACACTTTACGCGGTATATAAGGATAAGGACGGCAATATTGCCGGACAGCCTGCCGCATCGCAGGCTCCGGGCGCTACGCAGGCTCCGGGTGCAACACAGGCTCCGGATGCTACGCAGGCTCCTTCAACAGGATTTGTTGATATGGACGCATACGGTTGGGCGGAAACAGCGGTCAACGCGCTTGCGGCTGACGGTATCGTTTCCGGAGTGGGCGATAACAAGTTCGCTCCGTCAGCAAACGTAACGCGTGAGGAATTTGCGAAGATCCTTGTCGGTGCGCTCGGTATAAATGTAGGCTCGGGAGACACGGCCTTTACCGATGTTGACGCTAACGCGTGGTACGCTCCGTATATCGCGGCTGCGGTAAACGCGGGTATAGTTACCGGACAGTCCGAGACGTCATTCGGCGTAGGACAGCCGATTACCCGTCAGGATATCGCGGTTATGATTGCCAGAGCGCTTAATAAATCAGCAAGCGGCGCGCCGAACTTCACCGACGCGGACGCTATAAGCGATTACGCAAAGGATGCTGTGGCATTGCTTAACGAGCTTGGAATAATTAACGGTTATCCGAATGGAACATTCCTTCCGATGGCTAACGCGACAAGAGCGGAAGCGGCCGTAATTATCTACGGAGTAGTAAATCTTGCGGATTAATCGTGGATTTAGATAATTCCAAATAATAAAACACCCTGACGTCTAAAAGACGTCAGGGTAGTTTTTTATGCCGCGAAACGCGGCATAATCGTTTTTCTTGATATGCGTATATAATTTACGGCCTTATATTAAAATATCCTTTAACGCGCGCTTGGGAACGTTTATCGTGCCGTTTTCGTCAAGATAATATTTAACATCATCTTTCATCTCAACAATGCGGCTGTCCTGAGCGGGGTATCCCACCGCAAGCAGATACAGCAGTTTGAGATTCCCCGGCGCGTTTAAAACAGCGCTTATTTTATCACGGTCGATTGCGCCGAGCCAGCATGTCGCGAGGCCTAAATCAACCGCGTCAAGCATCATGCTTGTCACGGCCGCGCCGGCGTCCGTTTCAAACCCGCCGCGTATGTCCGTATCGCCGTAAACGGCAATATACGCTTTGGGACGCTCACCCTCCTTCGGCGCGCCGTCCGGCAGATATCCGGCCCACTTGATATGCGGGAACACAGCGTCCGTCTCGGCCGCGTCCGTTATAAGGCGGAATTTGAGCGGCTGCATATTCGCACCGTACGCGGCGACACGCGCACAGTCGATCATATCAAGCAAATCCGCCTCACGAGGAATTTCTTGTGTAAATTTGCGTATTGTACGTCTTGCAAAAATTGCTTCTTTAACATTCATTTGAACACACTCCTTTTTCATTTATTTTACTACATTTCCGCCGTTTCGTCAATATTGACCTTTACACGGCCGCGCGGTTGTTGTATAATAAAAACGGAGGATGGGAATATGAGTGAAAACTATCAGCTGGTTTTAAATAAGACACTGGAAAAAATCACTGCGGCGGGGGAGACGCCGACGCTTTTTCTGCATGCGTGCTGCGCGCCGTGCTCGAGCTATGTTCTCGAATATCTGAGCGGATACTTTAACATTACACTGTTTTTTTACAATCCGAATATTTCGTCTGCGGATGAGTACCGGAAGCGGGCCTCGGAGCTGAAGAGGCTTGTCCGCGAAATGCCGCTTAAGAATCCGGTAAAAATTATCGACGGCAAATACGAACCGGAGCTGTTTTTCGATATGGCGCGCGGACTGGAAGACGTACCGGAAGGCGGAGAACGGTGCTTTCGCTGCTATGAGCTGAGGCTTCGTGAAGCCGCGCGCTGCGCGCGCGGCGGCGGATATGATTATTTCACTACTACGCTCTCGATAAGTCCGCATAAAAACGCGCAAAAGCTGAATGATATCGGAAAAGCGCTCGCGGCCGAATATGGGATAAATTACCTTTATTCCGACTTCAAAAAACGAGGCGGGTATAAGCGTTCGTGTGAATTATCGGCCGAGTACGGTCTGTACCGCCAGGATTACTGCGGTTGCGTGTATTCTATAGCGGAAAAAGAGGAAAGGGAAGCAAAACAAAGCAAAGAGAAGCAAAGCGAATAGTAACACACATTCGTACACCGCAGATTTTTAATAAAACAGTGCCGGTGTGCGTAATAAAAAACGAGGCGGGACACGCCTCGTTAAACGCCTGATACCGTTATCGATCCGGTCGTTTTTTATATACAAAAAACGAGGAAGATCCCTCGATTTTTGCCGGACCTTTTACAGTCCGTTTTTATTTGTCGCCCTTAAAGAAATTCGGTACGTCTATTGAGCTCATGCCGGGTTTTAAGCGGCGGGAGAAAATCGAATCATCATCAAGCGATGAAGAATATCCCGACTGCTGATGCCGTCTGTCGCTCGGCTGTGAACTTAAACGCGAAGACGATGAACCGAGTCTGCTTGAGTCAGGCTCCTGACGTCTCGCGCCGCCGTTTAATCCGGTCGCGATGAGCGTGACCTTGATCTCATCCTTTAAATTATCATCCATAGCCGTTCCGACTATAATGTTCGCTTCCTCCGATACCATATCACGCACAATGCTCGATACCTCGCCCATGTCTACAAGCGAGAATTCGCTGCCGCCGGTGATATTTAAGAGTACGTTCTCAGCGCCCGCGATGCTTGTCTCAAGCAGCGGACTTTCTATAGCCGCGCGAACCGCGTCCGACGCCGCGCTTTCGCCTTTGCCTATGCCGATACCCATATGCGCCACGCCGCTGTCCTTCATAATTGTACGAACATCAGCAAAGTCGCAGTTCATGATACCGCGCTGAGTTATAACCTCAATAATACCCTGAACGCCCTGACGAAGAACATCGTCGGCGAGCTTAAAGGAATCGTTAATCGTAACCTTTTTATCAGCTATGTCCAGGAGCTTGTCGTTAGGGATGGTGACTATCGCGTCAACCTTTTCCGAAAGCTGTTTAATGCCCTCCTCGGCATTTCTCATGCGCTGCGGGCCTTCAAAGAAAAACGGCTTTGTAACCACAGCAACGGTAAGTACGCCCTGCGACTTAGCGGCCTCCGCAATAATCGGAGCCGCGCCCGTACCCGTGCCGCCTCCCATGCCGGCCGTTACGAACACCATGTCCGAATCGCTTACGATATTACGTATTTCCTCTTTGGTTTCTTCCGCGGCCTGACGGCCTATTTCGGGCTTAGCGCCGGCGCCCAAACCGTTTGTAAGCTTTGCTCCGATCTGAAGCACTGTCGGGGCTTTTACGTTTGAAAGCTGCTGCGCGTCGGTGTTCACGCAAATAAACTCAGCCTTTGTGATCCCCGCCTCGATCATTCTGTCAACCGCGTTGTTTCCGCCGCCGCCAACGCCGATGACCTTGATTTTCGCACCTTCTATTGTCGTGTTCTCTTCCATATCTATAGGCATAACACTCATCATTATATCCTCCTTCGTAGTTTTATTCCGAAAGGAACAATCCACATATATATCTTATTTTACTATTTTTTTTCAATATATTCAATAGTTTTTTTAAAATTCGTCCATAAAATTTTGAAATTTTTTTAGTTTAGTGCATTTTTCCCATAAAGTCACGGCTTATGGTGTATATATTGCCTCGCCCTTATCGTTAAATTCTATCGTTCCGCGCGCTTCCGGACCGATATTTTCATTTTCGACAGCCGCGCAGAGCAGCTGAAGCTTACGTTCGAGGTCGATCTGCGTGCCGCAGTAGACGGTAATTCTGTTTTCGTAATTCACAGTGATGTTGTTCATGTTACCGAAATCCGCGCTGACTGTATTTGCCGTTTCATTATTCTGGGCCATGACGTTAAGGAAGGTCCTGACCGCCTTACCCGTTTCCTCGCTCTCGGGTATGAGCGTAGAGCCTGTCTCACCCTTTTTTATCTGCATACCGGTTACACACGGCAATGTGTTCAGGTCAAAATCGCCCGCCTCATCGATTATGTACAAATCCTTGTCAAGAATCAGGAACTGACTTCCCGCCTGAACGTACCCGGCAGGCGCGTATTCCGAGACGGTTATATCCACCGACGGCGGAAACAGCGATTTTTTTATGCTGACATCCTTTATGTATTTGAGCGTTTTAAGCTTGTTTTCCATACCGCTCTTGCTCGCCAGGAACAGGTTTGTGCCTTTTGCGCCGCCGATAAGGGCGGAAGCCTGATCCGCGCTTACTATAGTGTTTCCGCTTATCGATATGCTTTTGATATCGAACAGCGGAGTCAGGAACAATACGGCCGCGATTAATATCAGCGCGGCGATAAATGCCGCGGCGGCGCGCACACGTGCCATAAAAACGCGCTGTTCCTTTTGGCTGCGCTGATGACGTATGCGCACGTCTATATCGGATTTCCCGCGTCGGATTGCCGTGTGCCGTATACGCTTTTTCTTCTTTTTCTTCCGCTTACGCGGTTTTTGGCTGAGAATATCAAGACTGTCCGCGCCGTAGTTTTCGTCCTGTGCTTCGCGCTCGATGCGCCCCCATACATCGCTGTCGTCAGTATTGACGACGCGCCTCGTCGGAGCTTTTGACTTATTGTCCATATAAATCTCCATAGCCTTTCCGCCCACAATATTCATGAAAATTTCTAACGTTCTTACCGTGGGCGGATAAGGCGTCAAATGGAGATTTTGCCATGTGCGTCTGTTTGCACGGCAATATACGGCCTGATTTCACAGCGCGGGTCTAATGTTGATCGTTTTTCCTATGCTTCCTTGTGTATGTCCGCGCCGCATTCGGACAGATATTTTTCAATACATTCGTAACCGCGGTCAATGTATTCCGTGTTTTCCACGATCGTCTCGCCGTGTGCCGCCAGTCCCGCGAGCACGAGCGCCGCGCCGCCGCGAAGCTCTCTCGCTCTCACATGCGCGCCGTACAGCCGATCCACACCGCGTATTACCGCGCACCGCCCGCTTACGCGTATGTCCGCGCCCATACGCACCAGCTCATCCACATGACGAAATCGGTTCTCGAAGATATTTTCCACAAAAATGCTTGTTCCGCGCGCCAGAGCCGCCACTGTCATAAACGGCGACTGAATATCCGTCGGAAATCCCGGATATGGCATGGTACGCAGAATATGTACGCTCTTTATTTCTTCGAGCGGCTTAATACGTATCGTGTTTTCCCCGAACTCAAACTGCGCGCCCATCTCCGACAGAACATCGAGCATGGCGTCCATATGCGTTTTGTCCGCGCCTATAAGAGTTATATCTCCGCCGGTTACCGCGCCGGCCGCAAGATAAGTAGCCGCGACTATTCTGTCCGGCATCACGGTATGCTGTGCGCCGTGCAGCTTTTTTACCCCGGTTATACGTATGACCGAGCTTCCCGCGCCGGTTATTCTCGCGCCCATACTGCGGAGAAATACGGCCAGGTCAACGATCTCCGGTTCGCGCGCCGCGTTTGATATGACCGTTTCGCCGTCCGCGCATACAGCCGAAAGCATTATATTTTCCGTCGCCCCGACGCTGGGGAAATCAAGATGAATATCCGCGCCGCGCAGTCTGTCCGCGCGGCAATTGATGTATCCGTGCTCTTCTGTTATTTCCACGCCCAGCTTTCTGAGCGCTTTGAGATGCAAATCAATCGGCCTTAATCCGATCGGGCAGCCGCCCGGCATGCTTACGTTCGCGCGGCGGCACCGCGTCAGGATCGCGCCCAAGAATATGATTGAAGAGCGCATCTCACACATCAGATTTTCGCATATGCGGCAATCGCGTATGCCGCTGCCGTCCACGGTTATGACCGAACCGTTTTTTATGGCCTCGCAGCCTAGATCCCGCAGGATAAGTATTGTTTTATCTACGTCCCTCAAAGCGGGACAATTATTTATAACGCATTTTTCATCCGTTAAAATTGCCGCCGCCAAAATCGGCAGCACCGCGTTTTTCGCGCCTTGAATTTTTATTTCACCCTCGAGCGGTCTGCCGCCCGATATAATTAATCTGCCCAAAACAGCCACCTCACATAATCATAAGAATATTTCCTATGACTATAGTATGGCGCGCCGTCGTTTTCTGTGAAACATGTGCGGGAACTTGTACATTTTATATTATAATACGAACACGTCCAAAAGTCAACTAACAATAAGATTACATAATTCGCTTAATTACGCGCGCGGCGTATGGCGCTCGGGGAGCTGCGCCAGAATTATCGCGGCAAACATCACCGCGCAACCCGCGATTTCACGGGCCGTGAGCGACTGATTCAGAATCAGCCAGCCGCCTATTGCCGATACGCACGATTCAAGGCTCATTATGAGCGCGGCGACTGTCGGATCAAGCCTTCGCTGCCCGATTATCTGCAGCGTGTAACCGGCGCCGCTTGACATTATACCCGTGTATAAAAGCGGCAGCCGGCATGCTTTAACCGCCGATATCGTCACCGATTCCGTCATCAGCGCCGGAACGGCTGCGGCCGCCGCCGCTGCCGCAAATTCTATACACGCGAATTTATATGCGTTTACCCGGGATGAGAAGTGCGATACAGCGATAATCTGCGCCGTGAACGCCGCCGCGCACATTAATTCCGCCGCGTCGCCGCGGTTTAATGAAAACGAGCCGTTCATACATAAGAGATACATTCCCGCCGCGGCCAGCGCGACGGCGGGATAAACGCGGCGCGGACATTTTTTCCCAATCAGCAGTCCGGCGAGCGGTATCATAACTATGTACATTGCCGTTAGGAATCCCGCTTTGCCGGCCGTTGTGTAAACCATGCCGTATTGCTGAAGGCAGCTTGCCGCGCCGAGCATGACGCCGCATATTATGCCGCCCGACACAAGAGTCCTGTTGCTTTCGGATTTTTCCTTGTTCAGCAGGGCAAGCGGCAGCAGCGCCGCCGAGCCGATAATGTTGCGTATTACCGTAAATGTAAACGGCCCTATATATTCCATGCCCGCGCTTTGGAACGCGAACGCCAAGCCCCATATAACCGCTGCGGCAAACAGCGCCGCCGCACCGCGTATATCGGTTTTTCCCATGTTAATCCCTCCGCCGAAAAAATTGCGTCTAAATGCCATTATACACTTACCGATATCGAAATTCAAGCTGTAGCGCAAATGTTTTTGGTAAATTTATGTTTATCGCTTTTGCATGTGGCGGCGCGATGTGGGCATCGCGCCCTGCGAAACGTGTGCCCATATGCAA
>CANQYQ010000117.1 GCA_947628155.1 uncultured Clostridia bacterium | reverse complement strand
GAGATATCGTATATCCATTCCGAGGCATACGCGGCGGGCGAGCTCAAGCACGGCACGATAGCGCTCATCTCGCCCGAGCAGCTTGTTATAGCGATAGCGTGCTATGAGGGACTGCGCGAGAAGACGATGTCGAACATACAGCAGGTCAAGGCAAGGGGCGCAAACGTCCTCGGCGTCGCGCGCGAGGGCGACAGGACTATCGTCGCCGAGGCTGACGACGTCATATTCGTGCCGAACACGGAGCCGCTGTTTATGGCGATACCGGAGATAATACCGATGCAGCTTTTCGCTTATTATGTCGCAAAGGAAAACGGCTGCGACATAGATAAACCGAAGAATCTCGCGAAGTCGGTCACGGTGGAATAAATCAAGTTTTATTATCGCGCGGGGCGTAGCTTTCGCCCCGCGCCGACATCTTTGTGAAGAAAAATAGATTGGGAAGTCAATATGGAAAAAATACTCGTTTTGGATTTCGGCGGTCAGTATAACCAGCTCATTGCGCGGCGCGTGCGCGACATGAGCGTTTACGCGGAGATACTGCCGTATACAACGCCCCTTGAAAAAATAAAAGAGGGCGGCTACTGCGGCATAATCTTCACCGGCGGACCGAACTCCGTCGACGACGAAAGCTCACCGCACTACACCCGCGACATACTCTCGCTCGGCGTCCCCGTGCTCGGAATCTGCTACGGCTGCCAGCTGATCGCGTGGATGGAGAGGGGAAAGGTCACGACGGCGCCGGTCTCCGAATACGGAAAAATACCGCTCACGCTCGCAAAAAAGAGCGCGCTTTTTGACGGCGTCCCCGAAAAAAGCACCGTTTGGATGAGCCACACCGACTACATAGAGCGCGTGCCCGACGGGTTCGACGTCACGGGAACAACGCCCGACTGCCCGTGCGCCGCGATGGAAAACGAAGGTGCGGGGATATACGCCGTGCAGTTCCACCCCGAGGTCACGCACACGGAATACGGACTTCGGATACTGCACAATTTCCTTTATCTCATCTGCGGCTGTCACGGAGATTGGGCGATGGACGATTTTATCGAGCGGACGGTCGCCTCGCTGAGGACGAGAGTCGGGGACAAAAAGGTCGTGCTCGGGCTTTCCGGCGGCGTTGATTCCTCGGTCGCGGCGGGGCTCTTGTCCCGCGCCGTCGGCAAACAGCTGACGTGCGTGTTCGTCGACCAGGGGCTCATGAGAAAGAACGAGGGGGACTTCGTCGAGCACACGTTCACAACGATGTTCGACATGAATTTCATCCGCGTCGACGCGAAGGAGCATTTTATGCGCGCGCTGGCGGGCGTCACGGACCCCGAGGAAAAGCGGCGCATCATAGGCCGCGAGTTCTACCGCGTTTTCTGGGACGAGATAAGGAAGAACGGCAGCGGCGGCTTCTTCGCGCAGGGGACGATATATCCCGACTGCATTGAATCCGGCAAGGGTGACGCCGCCGTCATCAAGACGCATCACAACCGCGTCGATATACCGAACGACATGAGCTTTGACGGCATAATAGAGCCGCTGTCGGAGCTCTTCAAGGACGAGGTCCGCGCCGTCGGAGAAAAGCTCGGCATCCCCTCGGAGCTCGTGTGGCGCCAGCCGTTCCCGGGACCCGGACTCGGAGTGCGGATTATAGGCGAGGTCACAGAGGAGAAGGTGAGGATCCTTCAGGACGCGGACGCAATCTTTCGGGAGGAAATGAAAAATACTGGGTACGAAAAGGAACTGTCGCAGTTCTTCGCCGTCCTGCCCGGTATCCGCTCCGTCGGCGTCATGGGTGACCATAGGACGTACGAGCAGCTAATCGTGCTGCGCGCCGTTACGACAGACGATTTTATGACGGCGGACTGGGCAAAAATCCCCTATGACCTTCTCGCCCGCGTCTCGAACCGCATCACAAACGAAGTCGCGGGCGTCAACCGCGTAGTCTATGATATTACTTCGAAACCGCCTGCCACGGTGGAATGGGAGTAAATTACAAATCTTACAAATAATGCATGTAAAGAAAATGCCGCTGTCAATAGACGGCGGCTTTTTGTCGGCGTAGATCATAGGGGCGGCAGCAGAAAGGGCGATATTCCTGCGGGGAAAAGCGCTGAGTGAACTGTTAAGCATGGCTATCTGAAAAAGCACACGAGACATGGTGACTGCAAATGTCAACAAAGAAAAACTTACAGTCGAAACATAGCGGCGGCGTGAGCAGTCTTTGTTTTCGTACTTCATTTTTTTAATTTTCCTTGCTTTTGTTCGCGTTTCAGTATATAATTATAATTACAGTGTCAAATATCGGAGGTCGATATGAACTATTTTAGTGTTGCTCAAACAGCAGAAAAATGGAATATGACACCGAGAAGAGTACAGGTGCTTTGCAATGAGGGCCGCGTAGAGGGTGCTCAGCGTGTGGGGAATGTTTGGACGATCCCAGAAAACGCAGAAAAACCTATGGATGCCAGAAAAAAAGTGATAAATGAAATCAAATTTTCTAATGCAAATATAAAAATAGAACGAGTCAGGGCTATGCCAAATAAACATACATTCGATATTAAGCCCATACACGATCTGATTACAGAAGAATTAACAGATGGGCTGTGGATCGATCCGTTTGCAAATCAAAACAAACTTGCGACTATTACAAACGACCTCAACTTGGAATTTGATACTGACTATCATATGGATGCTTTAGATTTTATGAAAATGTTTGAAAGCGATTCAGTTGATGGAGTATTATATGATCCACCATATTCTCCAAGACAGGTGAGTGAATGTTACAATAATGTGGGCTACAATGTGACGTGGGATACTACTAAGGCTTCTTTTTGGGGAAATCACAAGCGTGAAATATCCAGAATTGTAAAGATAGGCGGCAAGGTAATTACATTTGGTTGGAATAGTGGAGGCATCGGATACAAATATGGCTTTGAAATAGAGAGAATTTTACTTGTTCCTCATGGAGGTTGGCATAATGATACTATTTGTACAGTTGAAATAAAAACTCACAATGGAGAAATCTCAAAGTGGCAGGAGAATTCCACCGATATGATGCACAGTAAAGCAGCGAAAGAGACTCTTACTCAAGATGATAAAAAATTGATTTTATTATTGTCAGCTTTACCGGATGACTATTGGGATTTCAAGGATAACGACGTTAGAGAATATACACATGGGATTCATAATTATCCTGCCATGATGGTATGTCCAATAAGCCGGAATATAATACGGTTGGTGAAAGAAATATGCGACGTGAAAACTATATTCGATCCCTTTATGGGGTCAGGAACCGTATTGGTTGAGGGAATGCTTGCGGGGATAGATAATATTTATGGAAATGATATAAACCCGCTGGCGCTGTTTTTGAGCAAGGTTAAGACGACAAGATTGGATATGACCGAATTGCAGCAATCAGCACAGGGGTTATATTGGCGAATAGACGATATATATAAACAATTTTCGCTGCAAATAAACGGTGTAGATGATGTAATGCGGTGCGTATATAATTTGGATTTGACAGATAAAAATGGCTGGGGCACTGATGCACCAAAGTTTTTGCAAAAATATGTTCAAGATAATTATATCGGAATTGAAATACCGCAATTCAAAAATATAGGCTACTGGTTTAAGCCTCGTGTAATTTTGCTGTTATCCATAATTAAAGGAGAAATTAATAAGATATCAAATAAAGATATACGGAATTTTATTTTTGCTGCATTTAGTGAAACAATACGATTTGTTTCTAACAGACGAAATGGCGAATTCAAAATGTTTAGAATGCCTGCAAATAAAGTGGACGCATTTGAACCGGACGTTATAAAAGAGTTTACAACTATTTTGAACCGTAACATTGAAAAAATGAATGCTTTTGATGAGGCGTGTTCTGATATTGAAAGCAATTCAACCGTTTCAATATTTAACAATAATTCAACATCATTGGAGGACGTTCCGGATAATTCGGTAGACTTGGTTATTACCTCGCCGCCCTATGGAGACAGCAGAACAACCGTAGCGTATGGTGAATACAGCAGATTATCTTTGCAATGGCTCGATCTCTTTGATTTATCAGAAAAAGAAATTATGAGCATCGATAAAACATTGATGGGGGGGAACAAGTACAGAAACGGTTTTGAGTTTACGATACCAAGCGTTACTTTAAGAGAATCTCTTGAACGAATAAAGGATATTGATTTAGAACGTGCGGGAGACGTCTATAGTTTTTATTTGGATTTATGCAATTCTATCGCCGCTATATCTAATAAAACCAAATCAGGCGGATATCAATTTTGGGTTATCGGTAATAGAACAGTTAAAGGAGAGCTCCTTCTAACTGATCAAATTATATCAGAAATAGCTTGCGAATATAATCTCGAGCATATCCACACTATTAATAGAAATATTATAAATAAAGTTATGCCTTCACTTAATTCGCCTACTAACGAGAGCGGAGTGAAATCATCAACGATGACGAACGAACACATAGTGGTTTTGAGAAAAAAATAATGCGCTGCACTATCGTACAGCGCATGTTATCAGACGATTCTGTTTTGCGTTTTAAATAATAGAGGCTGATCTATTTCACGAATTCTGAAGCCCGTGCCGTGATCGTGAGTTTTGCCTTTGTTTTTACCACTATGGTACTGACCGATTCGTAAATCTACATAGATTTTACCGGCTTCAAGCAATTCGATAAAAGCATCATAGTCAAAACCTGATACCTCATATGCTTCGATATAATGAAATTCTTCATTATATCTTGTTCCCCTTGATAAGGCTTTTGCATACACAAATTTATGTTTGTATTTTTTCTCAAAACATTTTTTGAGGGTTTCTTTTGACCAAAAAATATCCTCAATTATATCTTGTGACGCAATATATACACCATTATTTTTACAATAAACCTTTAGCATATTGCCGGTATCAGCGATAGATGTAAACCTGTCGGCGGATAAAGTGGAATGAAGCACTTTTTCATCATTATCATAAACGTTACTAGAATACCCGTATTTTTCACGCAGATATGTATTCGATTTTGCAGGCTGAGGTGCACGTGTAAACATTGTCAGCATACTTTGTGAATCAATTCTACAAGATTTAAGTTCATATTCGCCAAAATCGGGCTGATCAAGATTATTCTCAGGAATGCCTAGCAAGTCCTCAAGTGTTTTTCCCACTCCTGTTGGACCTGCTCTGTGTGTTTGTATCCAACCCATTTCTTTTATTTTAGTATATTCTCTAATAAAATCTTCTAGGGTGATTATCATAGCTTAATTCTCGCTTTCAATAAAAAGTTTATAAGTTTCTATACCAAGCGCATCAGCAATCCGCTGTATATTCTCTAAGGAAATACTTCTGCGATAGCATTCGATTGCGCTGATGTATGTTCTGTGTAGTCCGCACTTCTCAGCAAAGGCTTCTTGGGAGAGACCCAATGCCTGCCGATAACGCTTCATATTTGTTCCGAAAACTTTTATAATGTCCATACTTGAAAACCTCCATAATATATGATAAACTAAAGAACACAATAAGTCTACATACAATAAGTATCTATATTGAGGATTAACGACTTGAATAATGTCCAAAAAGCGGCTTATGAATTAATACAAGAAGATGCAAGATTTATATATTCCTTAAGCAATATTTGGAAAAACGCTGACAATATCAGCGGAAATTACATTTGTATGAGCGTTCCGTATATTGGACTTTTTGCAGATGGAGCAGAGCAATGGTGTAAAAAAGTCGGATTAAATGCGCCTGCATTTAATCCGATGGAAAAAAGTTATTATGCACAGATAAGGCAAAGCCATAAATTATTCGAGAAAAAATACAATGACTATTATACAGTATTATTAGAAAAGTTTTTTGAAAGCGATAACTATTTTTACAGCATACGAAGTTTGCGCGAAAAAATATTGGGATATTATAATGTGGGCGCAGATCTGTGTAATAACAAGTTTTGCGGAAACACGATTTTATGCTCGATGTATATCCCTATAAAAGTATGGGGAAACAAAAATGCTGGTCCATGGTTGAAAGATATGAGCAAAGTTGCAGGAGAGTTGGCTTCGCATTTCGGTTGTACAGAAATACATTGGTATAATTACAATAGCAATCTTATAGTTAAGTATAAAGATTATCATTTTTATAAGTGCTCACCATTAAAGATGAACAATGGCTTAGGGATTCTTTTGTTCTCGATTCTTTGCAGCATTAACTATATTATAGAATTTATCGAAAATTTTTTTATAGAAGAAATACCTCAGAAATTAAAATATGCTTATTTGCAGTACTATTACCTGTGTGGATTCATCAGAGATCTAAACGCAAAAAACGGAACTGATTTTTCTTTGGACGATCAATTGTGCAATCGAGATTTTAGAAACTGTCTCGCCCATTATGGTTTGGGACAATGCATAAAAGAAAAGGAAATTATATCTAATGATATATTAAAAGGACTGACATACAAGGCATTTGGCATGGATTATTTCACAACAAAAGTTAAAATTTATAAATTGCTAAAAATATTAGCCGAGCAGATTGAGGAGGCTGTATTGAGATAAAATATTTTTGGTGAAAAAAATGAATGCAAAAAAGTGCTTGTCGATTAGGGGTATGCAACCATAGTATGTGGGGATAAAAAATGTCCCATACGGTGCGTTAGCCGGCTATGACGAGTGCAGAAAGCTGATCGGAATCGTATGAGAGGGGAGAACTGTATGTATGATGTCATTGTCATCGGCGCAGGACCGGCGGGATGTACCGCTGCAAAAACGCTTGCGGGAAACGGGTTTCGGGTGCTGCTTGCCGAAAAATTCAAACTGCCCCGCTATAAATCATGTTCAGGTCAGCTTATAAACAAGACGCTTTATTTGGTGGAAAAACACTTTGGCGAACCGGTCCCCGCCTGCGTTACCTGCGTTCCTGCCGAAAATCGGGGAATGATTTTTACAAACGATAAGGGGTGCGAGTATCGGTTTGAGCTGCCCGGACTAAATGTTTGGCGCAGTTCTTTTGATGAATGGCTGGCAAAAAAAGCAGAGCGGTTCGGCGCTGTGCTTCGGGACGAAACGGCGGCGCTGTACTGCAAAGAGGAAAACGATACCGTCACGGTGACATTCAAAGGAAAAAGCGTTTATACCGAAAAGGCGAGGATCGTCATTGATTGTGAGGGCGTGGTCGGCACCTTGAAAAGAACACTGCTGCCTTGCAAACCGCAGTATATTACAACCTATCAGACATATAATCAAGGAAGCATCGATTTAGATCATCACTATTTCTACGCCTACTTGCAGCCGGAATTTTCGGAATACGACGCATGGTTTAATGTGAAAGACAACCAACTTGTGCTGGGCGTTTCGGTCAAAGCGGGCGATGTCGTCCCTTACTATGACAGATTTATCGCATATATGATGGAAAAACACGGTCTGCGGATCGAGAGGCAGCTAAAAACAGACCGATGGCTTATGCCTCATATCCTCCCCGGCTGCAAGATTGATTACGGCGTGGGCAGGGTGCTTTTTGCGGGAGAAACAGCGGGATTTCTAAATCCGATGGGAGAGGGTATTTCTGCGGGAATAGAAAGCGGATACTGCGCAGCGCAAGCAATCATGCGGTATTTTGATGATTTGGAAATGGTATATTCCGACTACAGGGAAAAAGCAAAGCCATTACATAGTTACATGAAACGGCAATGGAGTTTTGTCGCCTGTATAGCCGATACATTTCGTGTAATGAAACAAGTTTAAGCCGTGAATTTGAGCCGATCCTCTTTTTGAGTCTCACTGCTGTTGCAGCTCTGCGGAAGAGAGTCGGCGCAGGCTCACGGCAATCGCTTACGAAAAAGAAAAAAAGGGAGAGCAGATATAGGCAAACGAATAAAAGTGTGGTATGATAAAGA
>CANQYQ010000116.1 GCA_947628155.1 uncultured Clostridia bacterium | reverse complement strand
CGCTCTGCTTGCGCCCCTTGTTAAAGGGGAGAGGGCCAACGAAGTTGGCGAGGGGATTCCGTAATTACACCAAATCGCTGTAATATGCGGTTTTCTGTAAAAATGAATCCCTCCGTCATTTGTTCCTTGCAGTCGCAAATGCCACCTCCCTTTGACAAGGGAGGCTTTCGCCCGCCGTATACGATTTTCGCTAACGGGAACGCTCTGCTTGCGCCCTTTGACAAGGGAGGCTAACGCTCGCATATTAGTGTGGTCCATGCGACGCAGCATTGTTAACAGATCGCCGAACCGGCGCGACCATATAAACTTAAATTTACTCCATTTCCGTCCTAACTATCCTATATCCGCCTTCACCGACGCCGATATACGCGGTAAACTCGCCGCCGCCGTCCACGTTTCCGTCCGCCGATATCGTGCGTGGATTATCCGCCGTTATCTCCTCATTCTCGAAATTACGGCACTGCGTTATCGTAATATCCGCCGCCGATACACCGGCCGCCGCGCCGCCGAATAACGCCAGCGCGGCAATTGTGCTTATTAACTTTTTCATATCAAATTCTCCTTTTACCTATTATACTATAACTGCGAAGGCGGCACCGTCGCCGCGGCGTTATGATACAATGCTCTCTCAGCGCCAAAAGCCGTGCTTTTGATAACATAAGGCTATTATACCATAAATTGATACAAAAATCAATCATATTATATCTTTTTAAGATATTTTTGTGATTTTTGCACAATCATTCCGTGTCATCCTCCGACCTTATCATTTCGTACCCATCATTACCGGCGCGAATGTACGCGGTGAAGCTGTCGCCGCCGACGTCGCCGCCGTCCGTCTCAACGGTAATTGTGCGGGAATTGTCATTTGTAATTTCCTCGCCTTCAAAGCTCCGGCTTGCATCGACGCTTATGTCCGCATAGCCGGATCCGTTTTCCGTTTCCGAATATGATTCCGGCGTGTCGTCCGGGATATTTTCCTCCGGTTCGGGGATAGAATCCGAATAATCATCCGCGGCGTTATCTGCGTCGTCGTCCGGGGTATGATCCGAAGCATAATCCGGGGTATGATCCGCAGCGTCATTCGCAATGTCATCCGGAGTATCATCGGAGACATCGGTAACATAATCATACTCGGGAGCATCATCCGAAATATATTCCGCGTCCGAATCGTCATCCGCTGTGTCGTTTTCGTAATTGCGGACGGGCGTATCGGTCGGCACGGCGGTAGGCGCGGATGTCGAGACGGCGTTCATAACGGCCTCCGATACCGGCACGGGCTTATAATCAAAAGCCTCCGACAGCTCATTCGAAACCTTACCCTCCGCAAACGATACAACCGCGCTTCCGGCTATAAGCGATACGCTTACGGCAAGACATATGGGAATGCCGTTACGCTTCACGCCCATATTGAGGATATTCCCAAACCTTTCCATCAGTATTTTCTTATTGACGTTCAGGCATGTCGTAAGCACGTTCGCGCGGCCGCGTTCACGGTGGATCCCGTTTAGGATTGTCTCGCAGTAGCGGCGGCGAAATTCGCCGTCAGTGCCGCGTATCACCTCATCATCGCATGCAAGCTCCATGTCCTTTTGCGCCGCGCGGAACATTATGTACACAAACGGATTGAACCAGCATTCCGCTTCCGTCAAAAGCAGTAGAAGCTTGTACCATAAATGGCGCTTTTTGAAGTGGATAAGCTCGTGCCGGATTATAATTTCCGCTTCCTCCGCGCTGTAATTCTCGCGCGGCAGAAGAAGTGTCGGATGAAGAAATCCCGTTACCATCGGCGATTTAAGTGTTTTGCAAATCCGCAGGCTGATTTTGCCGCGCACTCCCATAGCCGCCTTTGATACCGTAAAAATTTTAACGATTTCGCTGTTCGCGCATATCGCTCCGCGGCGCTTTATACTTTTGCGAAACGCCGTATACGATATGATCTGCGCCGCTGTAAATACCGCGAACCCCGCGAGCCATACAGCCGATAATACGGTTATTGCCTTGATTCCCGCGCCGGATGCAGCCGCGTCGATATGCGCCGCCGCAGGCATTGCGGGAAGCTCTATCGTGTACAGACTTGACGGAAACAGCTTAATGGGCAGCAGCAGCCTCACGGCACAGAACAGCCACATATACTGCCTCCATTTTGCCGCAAAGGATTTCTGCATAAGCGGTGTAAGCAGCCATAAAAGCACGATAAGCGCGGATACCGGGCCCGTCAGCGCGAGCAGGTTTAAAAATAACGTTTCCATTCTCATCCCTCCGTATGGTCAGATATGAACCGGCGTAAATCCTCCAGATCGTCCTCCGTGATTGAATTTGAGTTATAGAGCGACGCGACCAGCTTCGTCACCGAATTATTGTTGAGCCGCTCCAGAAACGACTTATTTTCCGCCGCCAGATAGCTCTCCTCATCCACAAGCGGTACATATGTCTTGCGTTTTCCGTCCTTACCGGCCGCTAAAAAGCCGCGGTCGATAAGCCGGTTTAAAAGCGTCTGCAGGGGCGCGGTGTTCCACGGCCGCTCTCGCTCTAAAATTTCCTTTATCCCGTTCGTCGAAATCGGCGATGGGTTCGCCCAGATCACTTTCATGATTTCAAGCTCCGTGTCGGGCAGCCTTTTTGTTATTTGCATTTTAAAATGCCTCCTTTTTGAAATAATACAGCTGTGTTATGTATATATAATACAACTGTATTATATATTTGTCAATAGGTTTTTGAAAATTTTTTGAACAATTTTTAAATAAAAAAAACCGGACAGGCTTGTCCGGTCTGAACCGGGACATATTTGTCCGGTTTTTATGCATTTGCGCATGTTCAGATTTCAGGCGCAAGATAATTTTTCTCGCCGAGCGCGGCCTCGATATCATTCAGCGTCTCCTCATTATCCGCTTCAATCGTATGATAATGATATCCCGCCGTAATATTTTTAAGCGGCGAGGATTTTCCTGTGCTTAAATCACTTAGGAGCTGATTAATATCGCGCCGTGACTTGATCGAAATTTTCGCGTTCACGCGTCCGAATGCCCTGTGCCATACAAACACATCATTGACGCGGCCGCCTAGATCCACAATCGTTTGCAGCTCGTCCTCTATTTCCTCGTCCGTGTGCCGCACCTTTATAACGCGCGTGAACGCGGCGGGATAATTCATCAGATACCCCTTTGTGGTTGACATAATATCAGAGCCGCCCGCCTTTAAAAGCGCGATATCCTGTACTATCACCTGCCGCGACACGCCATAGCGCGCGGCGAGCGTGTTCGCGCTCACCGGCTCTGTTGAGCCGCGAATATAATTAAATACGCTTTCGCGTCTTTCCTCTCCGTTCATGTTCCACCTCGCTTATACCGCGTGAAGATTTTTAAGCGACAAATCAAGCACCGGCGCGGAATGCGTTAGTGCGCCGCTCGAAATGAAGTCCACTCCTATATCAACTAATCTTTCCACATTCTCGCGCGTTACGTTGCCGCTGCACTCCGTCTGCGCGCGTCCGTCTATAATCTCTATCGCCTTTTTCATCGTTTCAACGTCCATATTGTCGAGCATAATTATATCCGCGCCCGCGTCCGCAGCCTCGCGGACCATGTCGAGGCTCTCGACCTCAATTTCGATTTTCCTGACGAACGGCGCGTATTCCTTCGCCATTTCTATCGCTTTTTTGACGCTTCCCGCCGCGCCGATATGGTTATCTTTTAAAAGTATGCCGTCGGACAAATTATAGCGGTGATTATACCCGCCGCCGATCTTGACGGCGTATTTTTCGAAAATACGCATATTAGGCGTAGTCTTACGCGTGTCGAGCAGACGCGTCTTTTTGCCCTCCAGGAGCTTCGTAATCGAATTGGTGTACGTCGCTATGCCGCTCATGCGCTGTAAGTAATTGAGCGCGGTGCGCTCGCCCGACAGGAGCGCGCGGATATCGCCGGTCAAATCCGCGGCAAGATCGCCTTTTTTCACGGCGTCGCCGTCCTTGAAATAGAATTTAACCTCAAACGTATCATCGAGCAGGTCGAACACGCGCTTAAAAACCTCCAAACCCGCGATTATGCCGTCCTGCTTGCATATGAGCTGCACCGCGCCCTTTTGGTACTCACGCATGACCGAATTTGTCGTTATATCCTCCGACGTTATGTCCTCCCTCAAGGCAAGCTTTATAAGCTCGTCCGCATTAAGCTTCATCGTTATCTTGTCCATGCTCTTTCATCTCCATTTCCATTTCATCACGTATAATTTTTGCGTATTCCTCCGCGCAGTTTTCGTATTTTTGCGCGTCTATTGTGACCGGTTCGTATTCGAGCGGCGTATTTTTTAGCTTTTTCGCCATATCCAGCGCCGCGCGCTTCGCAAATACAAGGCTTTCCAGAAGTGAATTGCTCGCGAGGCGGTTGCGGCCGTGAACGCCGTTGCAGCTTGTCTCACCCGCCGCGTATAAATTCGGCATAGCCGTTTCGCTCATCTCGCCGACCTTAACACCGCCCATGAAATAATGCTGCGCCGGCACGACCGGTATGCACTCTTTTGTCACGTCGTACCCCTCTTCGAGGCAGCGTTTATAGATATTGGGGAAATGGCTTTTTATCTCGTCGCCCAGCGGCGCCATCGACAGCCATACATACGGTGTGCCGTCCTTTTCCATCTGCGCCTTTATCGCCTTTGTCAGCAGATCGCGCGGCAGCAGCTCATCCACAAACCTGTTCATGTTTTTATCGTAGAGCTTCGCGCCCTCGCCGCGCACCGATTCGGAAATCAAGAACCGCCGTCCGCGCTTTTTTGAATACAGCGTCGTCGGGTGTATTTGGACGTAATCAATATTTTCCAGCTCCACACCGTGACGCAGGCATATCGCAAGCGAATCGCCTTTTAGGTGGCGGTAGTTCGTCGAATGCGTATACAATCCGCCCACACCTCCGGTGGCAAGCATGGTAAATTTCGCGTAAATCGGCTCGTATCGCCCCGAACGCGTTTTCCCGATCACTCCGACGCATTTCCCGTTCCGCTCTATTATATCCACTACCGTGAAATATTCTTTGATTTCCACATTTTTAAGCGTCTTTACCTTTGCTAAAAGATGCGAGGTTATCTCCTTGCCCGTCACATCCTCGTGGAATAAAATCCTTGGCTGCGAGTGCGCGCCCTCCTTTGTGTAATCAAGGTTCCCGTTCTCATCGCGCGCAAATGAAACGCCGCAGTCCATTAAATCCTTAATTACGTCGGGCGAGGATTTAATCATAATCTCGACGCTTCTTTTATTATTCTCATAATGGCCGGCCTTCATCGTGTCCTCAAAATAGCTGTCGTAGTCCGACGGGTCTTTAAGTACGCATATTCCGCCCTGCGCGAGGAATGAATCGTTCTCGTCCACCGCCGCCTTTGTCACCATTATGATTTTTGTGTCCGCGGGCAAATTCAGCGCGGTGTATAATCCCGCGACTCCCGTGCCCGCTATTACAACATCTGCTTCCATATAGCTGTACCTTTTCCCTTGTTTTATTGATTTCCGCCTTCATTGACCTTTGTTGATATCTCGATTATAACACATATCTTTACACCTGTCAAGACACCTGTAAGGATATTTTATTCTCGAAAAATGGCTTATCTACGCGGTTTGCGGCGTGTCAAAATTTTCATTTTTTGAATCTTTGACTGACTTGTTTTTCTAAATACTGAGAAACGCGGTCGTCAACATCTTGAATACTTATCCTCAAATCAGTATAAATATTCATTGGCGGTAAGATCGACGCAGAGGATATAGCTTACGTACTTATTTCGTAGGGCGAATATCCCTATGGAAATTTCCAATCATATCAAAGAGCGGGGCCGGACGTACTGCGAGTTAGCGTCACATCGGCTTTGCCGTTTTGCAAAGTGTAAAAACAGAAAAATTTTCTTTAAAATGAACCTTTTGATATTGGAGCTCGTCTATATAAGTGAAACCGGTTTTAAACACACATCAACCGAAGGAGGTGAATATATGGATGAATTTGAAAAATTGCTGGAAGCGGAACGAGTATCCGTGGAGCGTTTTGTGCGGTTTCGGCTAAACTCAAAGGCTGACGCGGACGACGTTTTACAAGAGATTTACCTTGCCGCTTGTCAAAAGTTCCATAAATTAAAGAACAAAGATTCTTTTAAGGCATGGATCATCAGCATTGCAAGAAATAAATGTAATGACTACTTTCGCACGAAAGCGGCGCAGTATGAAATCCCGATCGATAAAATAACCGAAAGTGAGTTGTCAGACAGCAGACACGGCGTTTCGGTCGTTGACGCGGTAAGAGAAACATTAAGTTTACTTGATGATAAAGACAAGCAGATCTTGTATCTTTATTTTTGGAAAGAGCTTCCGCAGGCTGAAATTGCCGAGCGGCTTAACATTCCTGTCGGAACGGTAAAAAGCAGGCTGCACACGGCAAAACAAAAATTCAAAACCAAATATCCATATTATACCGAAATATCGAAAGGAGAAAACGCTATGCAAAAAATGCCGGAATTTATCCCCGAATACAAAATTGAAGCAAGCGTTGAAGCGCCTTTTTCCATAAAATGGGAGGAGCTTATGGGGTGGTTCCTGATCCCTAAGCTCGGCGAAAGCTTGTCATGGGGTATGTATGATATTCCTTCTCGTAAATGCAGCCACATTTACGATATGCGGGTTACGGGAAAAGCTAAGGTTCACGGCATCGAAGGAGTGGAGCTTACCGCGAGAGAAGCGCCGTACTCGGGCAAGAATGATGTAATCAACCGAACCTTTGTCGCACAGCTGACAGATACGCACTGCCGCTATCTGGCGACCCTCAGAAACGACGGCGATGTCCGCAATTACATCACATTTCTTGATGGTGATGAATTTATGCCCAACTGGGGATTCGGCGAAAATAATTGCGGCAACGAAACCAATCTGGCGGTAAAAGGCGATATCAAGAGGGCCGGAACCGTTGTTACAAGCGCGGACAAGGGTTTTCTGTTGGATATTGTCGGCAGATATACCGTTACTATCGGCGGCAAAAGCTATGACACGGTATGCGTGATGGATATTGAAACATATAACTGCGGCGTGGTATCCGAGCAGTTTTTGGACAAAAACGGCAGGACGATTCTGTGGCGAAGATACAATCGTGATGATTGGGCTATCGACCGTTATAGGAAAAAATGGAGCGAACAGCTGCCGAACAACGACAGGCTCACTGTAAACGGCATAACCTATGTCCATTGGTACGATTGTATCACCGATCATATTCTGTAATGGATTGGAAGGCGGGAATGTAAATTTCTGCCTTTTAATTTGTATAAAACTGATTTCTGCCTACGCGTCTGAAAATATAAACGGCAAACGGACGCGGCAGATTGAAACAGAATAGAGCCGTGTAACGCGGCTCTATCCTCAAAATATCTGTTTTATCTTACATTGCCTCGGGCGGTTTTTGTATATCATTTCTGGTCTATCAGACTTAAAAATTCCTTTGTTCTCTCGTGCTTGGGGTGGTCGATAACCTCCTCGGGAGTGCCGTCCTCGGCGACTACGCCGTTGTCCATAAATATGATCCTGTCGGACACGTTTTTGGCAAATCCGATTTCATGCGTTACGATGATCATCGTCATATCGCGGTCGGCAAGCGCGCGGATTACCTTTAAAATCTCGCCGGTAAGCTCCGGGTCGAGCGCGGACGTCGGCTCGTCGAACAGCAATATTTTCGGGTTGAGCGCGAGCGCGCGCGCGATCGACACTCTCTGCTGCTGTCCGCCCGACAATTCGCACGGATAATTATTTATCTTATCCGACAGCCCCACGCGGTCGATAATCTCGAGCGCCGTCTTTTCTATCTGCGCGAAAATCTCCTTTTTATTGCTCTTGTAATCCGGCCGTTCCTTTGCCAATAATTTCGGCGCGAGCGT
>CANQYQ010000115.1 GCA_947628155.1 uncultured Clostridia bacterium | reverse complement strand
CGCCAACTTCGTTGGCCCTCTCCCCTTTAACAAGGGGCGCAAGCAGAGCGTTCCCGTGATTGATTTCGTATACGGCGTGCGTTAGCCTCCCTTGTCAAGGGGCGCAAGCAGAGCGTTCCCGTGAGCGAAATTGCGCATGGGCGCACATTCCGTAGGGCGCGATCGCACTGTGTTACGCAACGCCATAGGCAAAAGCGATAAACATAAATTTACAAAATCAGGATAGGAGGAAAAGGAAATGAAAGGGATAAATAGGATAAAAATGGTAAAAGGAATAGTGTCGTCAATGACGGCGCTGGCGATATCGGCGGCGGTGGTACCGGCGGCTATGGCGGGCAGCTATTACTCGGACGTGGACGATAACGCGTATTACGCGACGGCGGTCGAGCGTTTGGCGGATTTCAGCGTGATGCGCGGGTACGAGGACGGCACGTTCCGCCCCGACAACGTGGTGACGCGCGCGGAGGCGGCGGCGCTGATGTGTTCGGCGCATAACGAGCGTCCGGAATATCTGGACGGAGAAGATGGTATCCGGCTTATGCCGCTGACGGAAAGCGGAGATATAAGCAGCTTCCCCGTTGAAGAGATTGTCGGATTTCCGGACGTGAGCGATGAGCATTGGGCGTATCTGTATATCATGTCGGCGCAGAGGCTTATTCCCGCGCCGATAAAGGGATACGAGGACGGCACGTTCCGTCCGGACAATACGGTGACGTATCAGGAATTTATAAAAATGTGCCTGAGCATGATCGGGTACGACCCGTTTGCGGAGGAGAAGGGCGGATATCCGGACGGGTACCTTGCGCAGGCGGAGGAGTCGGGACTTACGGATGGGCTTCACGGCTTTGACCCGGGAAGCGGGCTTATGCGCTCCGACGCGGCGGTTATTCTGGAAAATACGCTCGAAACGCCGATAGTGGGCATGGGCGAGGCGGTATTTGACGAGAACGGCGCCGTTTCGTTCCCGCCGAAAATCATGGACGGCGGGGGCGCGGAATATATAACGCTTCTGACACATTATTTTAAAATCTATAAGGTGACCGCCTCGACGGTCGATCCGTCCGACGCGGCGGTTCCGCAGATAAGCGACGGCGCGTACGCGGAGGCGGAGAAGGATTTAAAGGCGCTGGAGATCATCGAAAAGGATTTTGACCCCGAAAAGGAGATCACGCGCGGCGGGTTCGCGAAATATGCGCGCTCTCTTATGTACCGCACGGGCGAGGAGGTCGTGTCGCGGTACGATTTGACCGACGCGAAGGGCGATAACGATATCCACACGATGGTCAAATGCGGGTATATGGAGCCGGAGACGGAAACGCTGTTCGGCGCGGCGGAGCCGGAAACACGGCTCGATATGTACAGGACGCTTATTAATATGCTCTACAGAAAAGAAGGGCAGAGGATAAACCAGACCGAGCTTTTAAACAACGCGAAGAAGTTCGGACTGGACAAGGGCATCGACAATTTCAGCAATCTGAACCTGGGCCATAATATTACGGGGCGCGAAATGGTCGTTGTGCTGCATAACGCCCTCGACGCGGACAGGGATATGGTCCCGTTAGATAAACCCGCTAAGGAAAAGCTGCGCGATATGCTTAACAATAACGTCACGAAGGCTGTTCTTGAAGATAAGGGCGAAAAGGTATTTGAGTTTAAGGACGTGGAGTTAAAAGCGTTTGAGAAAACGAAAATCGGCTCGATCGATATGGATAAATTCGATACGACAACGCCGGTGCAAATTGCCGTTTCTCTTGAGGACGGACCGGGATACTGCGATTATTATATGCAGATCCGGGACGCTATGGTAGGCATGGGATCTGACTCGCCGTCCATGCTCGGAGATATGAGGATAATAACCGGCGGCGGCAGAGGTATGTGCGATGTGTATATTTCCTGCTCGCCCGTTTCGGCAAAGGTGAGCGGCGCGGTGTATATCACTCCGATTACGGATTAACAAGGAAACGCTGAATGAAACAGAACAGGTCATGGCGAGAAAAAATTACCTCGCACCGGAAATTTAAAAAGACCGCGTACGGTGACGTGAGCTATGACAGCAAAGGGGCTGCTGCGTTTAGAAAAACATTGTCATAAGGTTGTAGGGACGGCTGTAAAGGCCGCCCCTACGGTTTTTTCCTAAACAATGTATTTTTCCCAGTCCATTTTGATTTTGTTATTCTACTATAATTTTTATCGTAAGATCTTTATTTAGCATGATACTGTATGACCTGTTTTTAAATTCTCAAACACTACAAAATTCGCCGTAGAAGCCGGATTTAATTTTAAATCCGTATATTCTAATATCAAATCATAATAATCAGATATATTTCCATCAAAATACATACTGTATGTATATGATGTAAATCTGTCAGATGTTTGTGTATCAAGCAGCTCAGCACCTGTAAACGCTCCAAAATCGGGGCACCACATTTTTTCGGAATAAAATTTTATATCGCCGGATTTGGGAATATTGCCAATATATATTGTATTATCCTGAAAATCAACATTAAATCCCAGGCGGTCGCAAATATCTCTCAGTTTAAAATATGTACTGCCGTTAATATTATACCCTTCCATCGCTGTTTCCATTCCGTTTACCTTTACGGGAAATTTATTTTCTGTGGCAGTATATTGAGCGGCTAATACACCTATTGAACACGTAATAATAATCCCTGTTACCACTCCCGCAGTTAATCCTTGTACTCTTTCTTTCATTTTTAAACTCTCCTTTTTATATTTTATTATTTATATAGTAATAATTATATTAATATTATCGTATTTATATTCTATTGTCAATACGATAAAATTATACTGGGTGATAAAATGAATAAAGATTTTAAAGATGATTATATAAAAATAGGATTGAAAATAGCTTATTACAGGAAATTAAAATCTCTGACGCAAGAGCAGCTTGCGGAAAAATTAAATTGCGGTGTTTCTTTTATCGGACAAATTGAAGCTCCTAATATTTACAAAGCTATTTCGTTAGATACTTTATTTAAAATTGCAAGGGCGCTTGATATACCCGCATACAAATTTTTATATTTTGAAAATTAATCATATAGTCATTTATGTTTTAGTATAACAAAAATGCACCTGATGTATGGAAATGTATGGGATTATAAAAAGCAAAAAGATGAATAAAATCATCTTTTTGCTTTTTGAGTACCATTTTTCGTGATGCTTTATCCTGCCGAGGTGGTCTTTTTGTGTTGGATTTTTATCGATAAGCGGTGATAAGTCAAAGGAGTTATTTAAGATTATCCACGGCCGCGCGTTCAATCGCGAAGCCGGATTTATACGTTTCGATGAATTTGTTGAATCCATCGACCTCCGCCGTATCGGGGTCGATACAGCTGCCCTCGTTACCGGCGAACACCTTGTTCAAGAGGAAATCCTCAAGCGTCTCAAGCCCGGTTTTCTTGATCATATACGCCGCCAAAAGCGCCATGCCCCACGGGCCGCCTTCGCCGGCTGTCGCCATGATCGACACAGGCGCGCCTATCGCGGCGGCGCTGAGCTTCTGGCCGACTACCGGGGTTTTATACAGACCGCCGTGGCCGAACATCTTATCGATTTTAACGCCCTCGTCTTTTGTCATAATATCCAGTCCTATCTTAAGCGTCGCGAGCGCCGAATACAGGTTCACGCGCGCGAAATTCGCGAACGAGAACTTATTTTCCGGCGTGCGCGCGATAAGCGGACGGCCCTCGTTAAAGCCGGTCACGGGTTCGCCGGAGAAGTAGTTGTACGCCAACAGTCCGCCGCAGTCGGGGTCGCCCTTGGCGGCCTCGTTATAGAATATATCGTAAAGCTTTGGCATACTGACGTCAATGCCCACGGCGGCGCTGTATTCCTTTAAAATATTCACCCACGCGTTAATGTCCGACGTGCAGTTATTGCAGTGGACCATGCCGACGAGCTTGCCCGACGGCGTTGTTACAAGGTCGATCTCGGGATAAACCTTCGACAGCTCCTTTTCAAGCACGACCATTGCGAATACCGACGTGCCCGCGCTGATATTTCCCGTGCGCTCCTTGACGGAATTTGTCGCGGTCATGCCCGTGCCCGCGTCGCCCTCGGGCGGACATACGGGAATCCCGGGTTGTAAATCGCCCTCGGGGTCGATAAGCGCCGCGCCCTCGGCGGTCAGCTCGCCCGCCGCCTCGCCCGCCAAAAGAACGGACGGGAGAATATTGCGGAGCTTTATTGAATATCCCTTCGACGCGGCAAGGCTGTCGAATTTCCGTATCATGCCCTCGTCGTAATCCTTCTTTTCCGTGTCGATCGGGAACATTCCCGACGCTTCTCCGATACCGAGCACGTTTTTGCCGGTCAGGCGGCGGTGTATGTACCCCGCGAGAGTGGTGATCGTATCAATCTGTGGAATATGCTCCTCACGGTTGATCATCGCCTGATACAGATGCGCGATACTCCAGCGCTGCGGTATGTTGTAATCGAAAAGCGCGGTCAGCTCCTCCGCCGCCGGGCCTGTGATTGTGTTTCGCCATGTGCGGAACGGTACGAGCAATTCGCCGTCCTTATCAAACGCCATGTACCCGTGCATCATCGCCGATACGCCTATCGCCGCGAGTGTGGTAAGCGACGCGCCGTATTTCTCCTTAACGTCGTTTTTAAGCTGTTTGTAGCAGTCCCGCAAGCCGCCGATTATATCGTCGAGCGTGTACGTCCATATGCCGTTTTCAAGCCTGTTTTCCCAGTCGTGAGAGCCTTGCGCTATCGGCGCGAAGTCGTCGCCGATCAATACCGCTTTAATTCGCGTAGAGCCAAACTCGATTCCGAGCACCGCTTTTCCGCTTTCTATAAATTCCTTCATAGTCGTAACCTCCGTAAAATTTTCTGTATATGTATATTTTACCTTAAATCCACACAGTTTTCAATAGGGAATTAAAATTATTCACGGAAATCAATTTCCATGCATAATATTTAAAATATGCATAGGTTCGAAGAGGCAGTCGAGCATAATTTTAGAAATGGCTTTCTTAGAATTCACTCTCGTTTTGTAAAGTTTGATTAGATTGATTGCTGCTTTACGAAAGATATTCAGATTGCTTTGGACTGTTTTATCCTCAACCCGGCACTTGTCCTCGCCAAAATGGACGTCTAAAAACCGGTTATTCCGTTCTTCATATCTCTATTATACCATACTTCTTCTACTTTGTAAAATTGATTTCCGTGTCCTTTTTTAAGAAAAGTGTTTCACATCATTGATTTCTATACAAAATTTTATTTTCCGCAATCTTTTTCGCTACGACCACAAAGCGTTCATCGTCGTCGCCGTAAGAGCAGGTGGACAATGTCAAAAGCTGATCGCCAAATCCCGCGGATTCTCCGGTATCATATATGGACAGCCGCTTAACCATATTAATAAATTCATTAAATTCCTCCTCGCTGTCCATATTTATAAACTCATGATATCTGAACCTAGACGGTGTGGTATGAAACGCGCCGATAACCGCATACTCGCCCTTTGCATACAGCGTGTTAAAGCTTATCACTTTATTCCGCTCATAAAACGACTTATCCTCGTACCTTGACAGCGAAGCAAACATTGAACCATCCCTCATGTTATGAGCATAAATAATAATATTTGTACTCGGCATATACATATCGCACTGATAGTCCGCAAACGGTATACCGCCGTACCGGTATTCCTTATAAAAGCTGCGGTGGAGATAAAACTCGTTATCCTCTGCCTGCATAACCGGATAATCTATATCCGTACCGGGCACGTTAAGCCATCCGGCAAAATCCGAATTTTCCTCATACAAATCATAATACGCCTCAAAAACTCCATCGTCGTTCGTCTGCGTTTCATCGGGCTCATCGGGGATTTGTTCCTTCAGCTCCTCGACCTCTGTTTTTGTCTCATGACTCTGATGAAAATACAGTCCTAAAAACAACGCGCATACCAGCACTAAAAATACAAGAAGGAGCTCAATGACAGTCAGTATTTTCTTCACCGTCATCAGCTCCTTCATCTTTTATATTTCTGTTATCTGTTTTTTCTTCTCTTGAATATCTCCAGTACGGCTATAGCCGCGATAGCCGCCGCTATTGCCGAAACAGCCAGCGCAACGGGCGCGTTATCGCCGGTATCCGGATTGGATTTTGACGCCGAGGCTTTCGGCGTGGCCGTAGGTTTAACCGTCGCCTTCGGAGTCGGTGTGACGCGCGATGACGACAATGATGATTGTGAACTGCCGTTATTCGTTGCCGGTTTTGCGGTCGAAGACGCCTTAGTCGTAGGCTTTGGAGTGGTCCTCGACGGTACGTATTCCGTGAACGTCGTAGGCGCGGAAACATCAATAAGCTCGCCGTTTTTTAGCGTCAATACGTAGCTTTCCACGCCCTCGCGGGAATTTTTATCCGTCGTCAGAATTATATTTGTTTTCAAATCACCCTGAGCGGTATAGACCTTCACCGTTGAATTTCCCGTTATCTCATATCGCCCTTCCTCGATTTCATTGCCTACCGTATACAACCCCGTATCCAAAACGCGTTTGCCGTTATACGGCGTCGGAACCGGTTTTGACGTCGGCGCGGAGGTCACCTCCGGCGCGGAGGTCTCTTCCGGTGCGGAGATCGCCTCCGGCGGCGGCGTTTCTTCGAATACGCTCTGCGTCGGAAGCGGAGTATAAATTCCTGACGGAACGTCTATGACCGCGTCTGGCGTGGCCTGTGCGGCTGTCGCTTGGGGTGTGGATCCCGGGTCATATGATGCCGACGGAGTCTCTGACGGGGTAACCGCCGCCTCTTCGCTGTTTATGACGATCTGCCAATCAAGCTTTTCCGCTTCCGCGGCTCGTTTTGACATAGCCGAATTTGTGGCAACCACAATCGTATACGTTTCCTTCTCGACAGGAACCTTTGTATTAAGTGTTTTAAGCGGGATATCCTTATATTTCGCCGACGGCGAAGTATCTCCCGCTCTGCGGTAGTCATAGATCGAGGCCCCCGAGCTATCGGTAATGGTTATGGCGTAATAGTCAAATATGCTCTCCGATTCCGGCTCATCCGTTTCCTTCGCCTTTGCTTTGGCCTTTGACGTCGCCTGCGGCGACGGAGACGCGGTCTTTACCTGCTCCTTAGATAACCGCAGACTGAATTCCACCGGCTTATTTTCCGTGCTTATACTATGTATCGCGAGACTTTGCTTTTTTTCGCCCTGATTTGCCGTTTTCGGTATGTCCGGCAGAAGATGCTTGACCGATTTGACGATCGCGTCCGATTTGGTGTCATATGTAAACGACACAGGCACTTTCCCCGGACTGCCCGATATGGTAACGCTCGACGGCGACGCCGCGAAAACATTTATTCCGCAGGTAATACACATTGCGGCAGCCGCCGCGATAGCCGCTATTCTCTTTATCATATAATCGCCCCTTTTGCGCTCAAATTCAAATATATATATTGATTATACCACACATAAAGGGATTTGTCACTATAAATTTTCAAATTCATATTACAAATTTTTTACATAATCATCACGCCGATTATTCAGCGTACGCGTATTCACCCATAAACATCAGATTATCATCGCCGTCATAAATGAAATACGTAAACGGCTTGTCCGCCTTAAACTCCATAATTTCAACCGGCATAGACGCGCCGCCCGCGCCGCCGCCCGTTACGGCAGCCGCCTCCGTGCCGTTTTCATCCACATCGATATACGTTTTCTGGCGCAGAATATCTATGAAAATTCCGCTTTCGGCGTTGTCGAGCATACCGTAATTTAACACATTCGCGTCGAACGCTTTTTCCACACCGAGCGCCCTCATTGTGTCGATTAAATCAAAGCTGCTTTCCGTTTTCCATTTCGGGATCGCGATTTTTACGGTTTTGACCGCCGCGTTTTCCATATACGCCTTTACCTCGGACGGCGTTACCGCGCCGTTTGCGACAT
>CANQYQ010000114.1 GCA_947628155.1 uncultured Clostridia bacterium | reverse complement strand
AACGTAATGTTCCCGAACAAGCTTGCGGATGAACCGAAGAATGTTAACATGAGCATTAACATCAAGGGCGGCGTTGAGATGAAGGACGGCAAGCTCGGTGCGATTGATAAGACGATTAATCTTGATGGTACAGGAAATGATAAGGACGTTACAGTATCTGAATTACAAACAGGATTCGAGTATCCGGATGCGAACGGCTATACGGTCACGGCGAAATTGCCGGCGGGGTATCGTTACACACTCACGTTTAAGGGCGACGGCTACAGAACGTACACCAAGGATGTGGTTGTAAGCGATGATACGACCGTAACGGTATGGAATAACGTTATGGACGAGAAAACCGCTGTCGTATCCGGAAGTGATCCGGAGACGACGCATACATTCCTTGCGGGAGATATCGACAACAGCCAAAAGATCGATCTTTACGATTTATCGGCCGACGTCGCGTACTTCGGCAAAACGGATGTCGCGGGAGATTTCGTACGCTACGACTTGAACCGTGACGGCGCGATCGACTCAAAGGATATCGCGATGGTTCTCGTATCGTGGAACAACTAATTCGGATATAAAATTCGTATGTTATAAAGATGCATCGCGGGGCGTGAGTTCCGCGGTGTTTCTTTATACAAGAAAAACGCTGCCCAAAGCTTCGGCAGCGTTTTTATGATTATCATTCATTTTGCAGCGCTGAAATTTTAGCGCTTAGTTTTCGAAATCAATAATAAACTGTACGTTTTTGATTTCGATGTCATTTAGATTGGCGTTATCATCATTGTAATTGTAATCGGGGTTTTCATGATACCACGATTTTGATTCAAAGTACCGCTGATATACCTCGGTCATGAATCGTCTGCCATGGCGCGCGTATATTTCATTCCGGGCGAGAGCAAGATCCTCGGAGCTCATTCCCTGCAAATCCTCCTTTGTAAGAAGCTGAGTGCCGGAATGGGGGAGGATATAATCAACGCCGTCATACTTCGTCATTGACGTAATTTCATATACGGTATTGCCGTTGTAGGTTTCATCCGTAGGTGCGGCGTTAAGTGTGTACTCTATATTTTTGACCTGCTCGGTTGTCGCGCCCGGATTTACATGGGCATAATATTTCACGCCGCCGCTCGTAAACGTCATATACCAGTTATCGCCGTCGTGGATAACCTCGCCGCCGACCGCAAGCTGTGATGATATAATTGAGGATGTAATGCCGCTGTCACGTACCGTAACGGTGTTTGTGCCGCTCGACGATGAACCGCCGCTTGATGAACCGCCGCCCGACGAACCATTACCTGACGAGCTGCCGTTTGACGAGCCGCCGCTTGACGAACTGCCGCTCGATGAGCCGTCCGATGAACCACCGCTCGACGAGCCGCTGTCCGATGAGTTACCCGACGACGAGCTACCGCCCGACGAACCGCCCGATGACGAGCCGCCGCCGCCCGATGATGAGCTGTCTGAGGATGAATCTCCGCTTGACGAGCCGCCGCTCGACGAACCGCTGCCCGATGAGCCGCCGCTTGATGATGAATCATTGTCAGATGACGAATCGTCTTCCGATACTACGGATACCATAGATGACGCGGTAGGCACCGGAGACGAGCTTGCGGCCGGGATGGCCGTAACCAATGGTGTTGCCGCGGCTTTGCTCGGAGTCGGCGTCGTTTGAACCGTACCGTTGCTGACAGTATTATATATATAATATCCGCCGCCGCCGAGAGCTGCCGCGCCGATTACGCAGGCCGTTGTAACTCCGGCGATTTTCATGCGCTTCTGATGCAGCCGTTTATCATCACGGCGCTGTTTTATCTCATCAAGCTGCGCACGCTTATCTTCCATCATTTTATCTATTTGTTCTCTGCGGTTCTGTTCGTTTTTTGTTTCCGCGCCGCCGGACTTTGACGGCTGAACGAGCGCACCGCAATATTCGCATTTTCTGGCATTATCCGGAATTTCCGCTCCGCATTTTTTACAAAGCATAAATCTTACCTCCTAAATAATATATACCCATACATACTTATTATATCGTGTCAAGTGTTTCAATTCAAGAACCGCAATGTTATGTATATATTACAATAATAATACATACTACTTTTCGGACTTTTCATAAATTGCCAGCGAAAACTTATCCATTAAATTAAAATTATTAAGTCCGGCAAGATAGCCGAGTGTTGACGCGGCTATCGGAACAATGAGCATAAGCGCTTCCGAATACCACATCATCTGTCCGTGAGCCAGTCCCATAACTCCGCAGTACGGGATAGTATAGAACCAGAAAACGAGGCTGTAGATCCACGCGGGGATAGAGCTTATTGTTCCGTCTGTACCGGCGACATTCCACATGATTCGATAGGCCGCGAGGATAACGGCGTAGGTCATCGCGATAGCGACGCCGAAAAGAGCGCCCTTTAAAAGACTCGGCTTTGTGTGAGTGTATTCCTTTTTATCCAGCGAGGCGAACTTGTGCGCGCGTGAATAAACTATGCCGAAATAAATCGTTATAAATACGACCGATAAAATTTCCTTTATTATATGCTTATCGCTGAATCCGTAAAACGCGCCGGCAAAAAATACGAAGCATATTGCGATCGCCTTCAGATTCGTAAGCAGCATATTCAAAAATTGATATTTTGTTGTCCATAGTGTAGATTCTCTCATGCTATTTCACCTCTAAGCATTTTTTCCGGCGATATATCCGCTTGACCATGCCCATTGCAGGTTAAAGCCTCCGCAGTCGCCGTCTATATCAAGCACCTCGCCGCATGCGTATAAGCCGCGCGCGAGACGTGATTCCATGGTTTCGGGATCAAATTCATCCGTCCTTGCGCCGCCCTTTGTGACCTGCGCATTATTCCATGACATGGTTCCTGTTATTTCAAATTCCCATTTTTTTATTGCCGCGGCCGTTTTTTTGATTTCCGCATCTGTGAGTGTTCCCGCTTTTCGCGACAGCGGCGAGCCGATTACGGTTTTTAATATTACTTGGCCGACGCGTTTGTTGAGCATTCCCGTAAAGAAGTCCTCAAGGTTCGTTTCCGAAAAGCTTTTTCGCCGGTTTTTAAGCATATCCGCAACCTCGGAAAAGGAATACTCATTCATTATATCGAGCGAAATCGTTTTCTGCGTATTATAACGCGATGTAAGCGAAAAGACAGCGGGGCCGGATAATCCGTAATCCGTAAAAAGCACTTCTCCGTATTCGCTGTTTTTGCCGAGCGTAACCCTTGCGTTAATTTTTATACCCTTAAGCTTTTTTGCCGTATCGCCGTATGTTTTAAGCTGTACAAGTGATGGATGAAGTTCTGTTACGGTATGGCCGAACGACTTAAGTATCTCATATCCGCCGCCGTTCGCACCCAAATCGGGCGCGGCCTTGCCGCCGCAGGCTATTATAACCTTATCGGCATATACCGGCTGTCCCTTATACGGTGTAATTTCAAATTTCCCGTTGGCTTTTCTTATTCCCTCAACGTCAAAGCCGCATACGACATTTATCCCTCGGCGGTCTATTTCGCGCCGTAGTGAATCGAGCACGCTTGAAGCCTGATCGGAATACGGATATACTCTGCCTCCGTCTTCGACTTTATACAATACGCCCATGCGTGAGAACATATCAAGAGCCTCATTTACCCAGAAGTTCTCAACCGCGTACCTGATAAACGCGGTATTGCCGCCGTAATAATTATTTTCGGCCGCGTTAATATTTGTCATATTGCATCGTCCGTTGCCGGAAGCGAGTATTTTTCTGCCGATTCTCGCGCCGCGCTCATAAATCGTTACCGCGTTTTTTTCATTTTCCGCCGCGGCAAGCGCGGCAAATATGCCTGACGCTCCTCCGCCGATTATCGCTATATTACTCAATTTGACCGCTCCCGCCGCCTGTATCGGCTGTTTGCTCACGCTGGGCGTCGCGCGCGTCGAAATATTCCATAACCGTTACCTTTATTGCGGCGACTATCGGTACGGAAATAAGCATGCCCCAGAAGCCGAACAATCCGCCGCCGACTGACACGGCGAAAATTATCCAGAACGGTCGTATCTCAAGGCTGTCACCCATAATCTTAGGCCCGAGCACATTACCGTCGATCTGCTGCAGGACAAGAAGAATTACCGCCGCCCATATCGCCTTCCATATGCCGCCCGTTACGAGCGCTACGAATATAGAAATAATGCATGATATAATCGAGCCGAAATACGGTATCATATCGAGCAGCGCGATTAAAATCGCAAGCAGCAGCGCATATTTTACCTTAAGGATCGAAAGCGCGATACCGCACAGACATCCCGTTATTGCGCCGCATATAAATCGGCTGTAAATATAGTTTACGAAAATGGTATTTATTTTAACCGCGTGGCTGACTATATTTTCGGCCGTATCAAGCTTAAATACAATATGCAGGCCCCGTGAAAACAAATTTATAAGTCTGTCCTTATCAATAAGCATATAAATAGACGCGATAAGTGCGACAACGCCATCGAACACACCCGAGGTCACAGAGAGCAGTCCGTACGCGTACCGCCCGAACTGCATTATATCAACGCCGCGAAGATAGCCGAATATCTCGGAATAAATATCAATTCCGTTTTCTCCGATGATGTTTAGCTTTTTCAATATTTCAATATTGTTTATATAATTTTCCACAGCCCTGACATACGAAGGAAGATTTTGATAAATCTCAACAACGTTGCTGTACAGCGCGGGGAGGATAGCCGCGAAGAGTACGATAAGCACAAGCAGCGCCAGCAGGTACGTGATAAGCACGCTGAGTCCGTAGGAATGCTTTGCTATGGCCGGCCGCTTCACCTTTTTCAGCAGCCGGTTTATACGTATAGCGGGCATATTGAGAATATACGCTATGATAAAGGCGATAAAAAACGGCTTAAGCGCGCCTAAAACAGTGCCTATTACGGACAGAATATTTGTCAGGTTATCAAACGCCTTATATACAAAAATCACCGCGCAGGCGAATATAAAAGCGCTTATCCATTTTGCATATTTCTGAAAGAACTTCATAATACCTCTCCGATTAATTTCATAGGTTGCATGATATTTTAGAGCTGTTGGGATAATCCGTAAAAAACTTGCAGGGTATCACACCCTGCAAGTTTTCATGCGGCTATGTACATATCAATTTGCGGGCGCTTCCGACTCAATGATGATCAAATCGGCAACAAGTGTCGCGCCGTTTACCGTGCCGCGCACCGATATGGTTTGTCCGGCCTTAATATCATTTGCCGTTTTCTTCGCTCCCGCTGACGACACAAACATTGTCTTATCCGAATAGATAACCGCAACGCTTCCGGAATCCTGTGTATTGATGCTTATAAGCTTATAGCCTGTGGTTACGCCCGAAACAACACCCGATGTGCTGCCTGCGGTAACCTGCGTGGAATTAGCCACGATCTTTGTTATTGCGTTGCTCTCCGTTGTGATTTTAACGGTATCGCCCACGCGGAAATCATAAAGCGTGCCTTCCTGACCGTTTATTGTGATCGCCGCGTCCGCCGGAACGGTGTAGCTTTTTTCCTCACCCTTTACATTGACTGTCATAGATGAGTTCGGGCTTGCAATTGTAATCGATGAAATTATACCGTCAACAGTTTTACTCGTCGATTTTGCGCTGATTTTCTTTATCTCGCCGTACTGGAGAGTAAGTGTAGCGGTATCGCCGGCGTAAATTTTTGTAAGATCCGCATCCTTACCGTTCTTTGTTACACCGACTGTGCTGGCGACAGGGAACGTTTTTCCGTCGTACTCTTCGTCCGCGGAGCTTATTTTGATGCTGACCGTGCTGTCAATAATGACGTCCTCTATAATTACATTGGGAAGCGAAACCTCTTTTTCGCTGCCGATCACCTTAGTAATCTTACCGTCGGTAAGCCAAAGCTCGATCGCGTCGCCCTGTTTAAACGAGCGTATAGTCGCCGGAGCTCCCGCGTAGGTTACCGATACATCCTTTGCGCAGTCATAGGAATGAGGCTCGTTGTTTACCTTGACCTGAACAGAGGTCACGCCGTTATTGGAAGAATACCCCGTGTAAACGCCCACTACAGTCTCATCGGGTATTTCGGAAAGCGCGTCAACGCTTATAAGCTCCTCTCCGGACATACCGAATATTGCCTGAACGCCTGTTGTCATAATCCGCGCCTGAGTCTCAACGCCGAGTACGCGGAAGGCCGTGTCGTCGGTATAAACCACGATATTGGGATTGCCGTCGGAATCGGTATAGGTTACGTTTTTGGTCGTTGTGTCAATGCTTGCAAGCTTTGCTTTGAAGAAGGAATAATCTGTTGCGTCAACCGTTCTTTCAAGCATTACGGCCATCTGCGCTCTTGATACCGAAGACAGCGGTGAGAAGCTTCCGTCGCCCATGCCGTTCATTATACCCGCTTTTGTCGCGTAATAAACATATTGAACGGCGTCGGACGGGATTTCCTTCGCGTCATTGTAGTCGAGGACAATACCCGTTTGGCCAAGAGCCTCGCTTTCGCCGCCGAGCGCCTTTGTAATTATGACCGCCGCTTCGCAGCGCTTCATGGGCTCGTCCTTCTCCGTGCTTATGATATAGCGGTCAAGATCAGTTTTTGACAGCGTGCCGGTATACAGCAGATACGCTATTTCATCCTCGCCCCACGGAAGCGAATACGCGGACAGGATGCTGTCGTATTGCTCATGAGCCATTTGGAGTATTTCGGCGTTGACCTCGTCGTTTGAACCCATGGCTCTGGCAAAAAGCGCGATGCACTCAAGACGGGTCACCTGACTGTCCGGGCGGAATGTACCGTCCTCGTAGCCGGTTATATATCCCGCCTCGCTCATGGATTCTATCGAGCTTACCGCCCATGAATATGCCGGCGCGGCAATGTCCGTAAAGCTTGCCGCAAATGCCGGAAAAGCTATCGCCGCTGACAGCGACGCGCTTGCTATTACCGATATTATTTTTTTCATATTGGTTATTTCCTTTCATACATATAGTCTGATTTATCTAATCATATCACAAAATATGCGATTTAGCAACATTACTTCCCGAAATGTAACAAATGTTTAATCATATTGTTATATTATTTTGTAAGCGAGAAATGCGAAATGACATTTGAAAACGCGTTTGGCAGCGTAAGATTTTGCATCCGAAGACGCAGGCGGAGATGATGGTGCCGCGGTGCGGATACATTGACCGATAATGGTTGCGTATGAAGGCTCTTTAGTATATGCGGACGCGGTTTTTGTATGATTGCACGAAAATTCAAAGAATTTTTTTCCGTTTCCGTTAATTGACAATTTCATAATTTTCAGATATGATAAAAACAGAGATTTTTTTAGGGAGGGAGTTTTATATGAAGGCAAAACGAATTATATCATTTATCACGGCGGCGGCAGCCGCAATTGCCGCGACGCCCGTTTTCGCGGGATACGAGGCGATAAATTCCGACGATGGATTTACGCTCAACAAATACACGAGCGAAATTGATACCGCGAAGCGCGCCGAGGTTGACAAGGCGTATGAGAACCGCCCGGTAGAGAACCGTCCGGCGGAGGCCTTGGACCGCGGACTTGTCGCTGTTCCCGCCGACGACGGAGTGCTTGTGAGCTGGCGGTACCTCGCGGAGGATAATGCCGCGCTTCGCATTTCGGACACAGACCGATCCGAGGGCGACACATATTACAATTTGTACCGTGACGGCGTACTGCTCAATCCCGAGCCGATGAGCGCCACGAATTATTTTGACGAGCACGGCAAGTCCGGAACGGAGTACACGCTTAAAACGGTCATAAACGGCGCGGAAACGGACGAGGCGCGGATGGTCAAGGCATGGGATAAGGAATACATCGGCTTTTCGCTAAAGAACCGCGAGGGGTACATAATCGACGACGGCGGCGCGGGCGACCTTGACGGCGACGGCAAATACGAGTATCTGTTCCGCCGCACACCGACGGATATGGCGCCGTC